>JBIPMB010000024.1:0-18634 GCA_044369355.1 Gammaproteobacteria bacterium
TGGATACTATTTTTTGTGTATATTTTTGCGTTAATTACATGCGGTATTGTTATTATTTTAACGATTAAATATAGATATAATAAAGTCAGTTAACTGATAGCGCAAGGATATTTACTTACAAAAAATAAGAAACTTATAAAAGGTAATATATGGATGGTGATGCTATGTCCGCGTATAGCTGTCACACCACCTATTAGAATTATTAAATAATTCTGGATTATATGTTATACTATTAGCAAAACATGGCTGCCCATCCGCAATTGAGTGGTTCAAAATTAGCCCCATTTGCTGAGACCGGATATTAAAGAGTTGATGTCTGTTGAAAAAGAGTTTTTGGCCTTTAAAAATAAAGCATATAGAGATGGATTTTGTAAAGAAAATTCATTGCTATGGACAAAACATGCATTTATGGATACCATATACAATCAAATTGACTTATACTCAGAATACTAATAATGATATAGACTAAGCATAAGGGAGCTCATTGATATTTAATATTAATATATTTAAGGAGTGTTAGAAAATGAGTAAAAATGAAAAAAAGATTCTGTCTGCATTAAAGAAAATGGATGTGATAGAGATTTTAAATTTAATTCCACAACATATTTATTGGAAAGATAAAGATGGCTATGTTTTGGGTTGTAATCAAAGCCAAGCTGTGGATGTAGGCTTTAATTCTCCTGAAGAACTTATAGGCAAAACAGGCTATGATTTTCTTCCGCAAAAAATTGCAGAACAATGCAGAAAAAATGATCTTGCAGTGATGCAAAGTGGGCTTCCGGGGACTTTTGAAGAGGATGGTTATATTTCTACAAAAATACCTCTGTGCGATAAAGATAATAAAGTTATTGGCCTTCTGGGTATATCCATTAATTTTAAAGATTATAAAGATCATATGGAGAGAACTCATCATATCTTGGATGAAATTATTGCTGCTATGCCGGGTCATGTATATTGGAAAGATAGAAATGGTATCTTACAGGGTTGCAATGAACAACAAGCAGTTGATATGGGACTAAGTTCACGGCATGAGATTGTGGGTAAAAATGATTATGATATTCTCAATAAAAAATTACCTGAAGAAATCAAAAGGCAACATGCACATGCGATTACTGCTGCAGATAATGAAGTTATGGACAGCCGCATAGCAAGAACATTTGAAGAATCTGCGATATTAACAGACGGTAGAGAAGCGACTTATCTATCTCAGAAAAAACCATTGCACGACCACAAGGGCGAAGTCATCGGTTTAGTAGGGATCTCGGTAGACATTACGGAACTGAAGAAAGCTAGAGAACAAGCAGAAGCCGCTAGCAAAGCAAAAACAGAATTCGTACAAAACATGCAGCACGATATACGCACTCCTTCGGCGGGTCTGTGGGGTGTGTTAGATGTGTTGGCTAAAATGGAAACCGATCCAGACAAGAAAGAAGCTTTAGACATGGCGGTTGCTGCCAGCAAGCGGTTGTTGGATCTGTGTAACGATGCCGTTGAATTTGGCGATTTGAGTGGCAATACTAGACCGTTGCGACACGAACCGGTGAATGTGCGCGAGCTGGCGCAAGGAGTCATTGAACTTACTAAACCAGCGGCTTTTGCTAAAGATTTAATCGTCAATTTTAAGGTAGATGCTGCAGTACCTAGCACAATCTTAAGCGATGAATTTCGCTTAAGTCGCATACTCGTTAATTTAATAGGTAATGCGGTAAAATTTACCCACAAAGGAGAGGTAACTTTAAATATCGATGCCAAATTGGAGGATGATGGACGCCATGGTGTATTGACACTAGAAATAAAAGACACTGGGATAGGTGTTGCTTCAGACAAAATCAAAAGTATTTATGACAAATTCAGCCGTGCGGTGTTGTCTAATACCAACTTATACCCCGGAACCGGCTTGGGTCTATATGTGGTGAAAACCTTTATGGATGAAATGGATGGGGATATAGAGCTAGAAAGTTACGAAAATAGCGGAACATGCTTTAAAGTAAAGATTCCTTTCAAAGTGCGTTGGGATGATCGGTCTAAACCAACGGAAAAAATAGATGAAAGCTTTAGGTCGCCTCTGAAAAAACAAGAAACATCAGAAGGTAAATTAAAATCTCAAAAAGCAGTGCAAACAAAAACACCATTCACACACGAAATTTTAATCGTAGAAGACGATAAAACCTGTCTTTTTGCCGAGAAGAATCTGTTGTCTGCGTTTACAAATAAAATTGACAGTGCGGAAAATGTGAAAGATGCCTTAGAAAAATTGGCACATAAATGTTATGACCTGGTGATTTGTGATTTAGGGCTGCCGGATGGTTCGGGTTGCGATATCGTGGCACAAATCAGAGCTGCCAAAGAATCTTTGAATCATGATACTCCTTTTGTGGCCATGACAGCGCATCAGGATGCAGAAAAACTGCGGCAAGCGATGGATGCAGGATTTTCAGCTGCAGAAAAGAAACCTTTGAATAGGGAAACCGCAGTAGAGCTTTTAAATATCTATCCTGTAGAAGGAACAAAACAAAATGAACACGAAGGTTTGGCGGTTATTGATTTAGCCCTAGGGATGCAACGTATTGGTGCGTCAGATGAAGAGGGAGCTATACAAGCGTTAGGGATTTTACTCGATACCTTACATGAAGATATTCCGCAGTTACAAGAAGCGGAAAAAAATAATGACATTGAAAAAGCGCGCGAAGTTTTGCATAAAATACGCGGTGGTTTATATTATAGTGGCACGCCGCGCTTGGAAGAATCTTTCAAAGTATTGCACGATGAGGTCAAACGCACTCCCGATCTGAGGACTATCGATCTGCTGTTTTCATTGGCTTATGATGAAGTAAAGCTTTTTGCTGAGCAGTATCAAGAGTTGACTCAGCGTTAAAATAAAGCATCTGTTATTGCTTCGTACGCTTGCTGTGCTCGTCGACTCACATCTTCATTGGTGATTAGCATATAATGCTAAGCTCTAAAAATCAAAGTGGATGTTAAAAAATGAGCGGCACCAGTGAAAATGTTATAGAAATACAGTCTAATCTTGAAAATCTCAGTATGGTTAATATCGTTACCGATTCAATCCAAAAAATAAGAAGAAATTTTAACGGCTTAATGGAGATACTTCGCAATGGTAGAGTCAATACGTTCACGATGACAATTGAGTTGGCTTTGACACTTTCTGTGGTTATTTTTAGTGGTTTATTAGGTACGACACAACAAGCCGCTATGTCCTATTGTATGCAGTTTATATATTTTGAATTTATTATGATAGCAGCATTTAGTTTTAGTTGTGCTCAAGAACTTAGCAGAAAATTGGGTGCGGAACAATTTAGAGATGCACAGAAAATAGCAAGATATGGTCTTTTAACTAGCTTAGTTTATCTCACACCTCTTCCCCTTCTTTTTGCTATTTATCCTAAATCTTTAGAGATATTATCAGGTGGAGCTTCAGAAGATGTTACAAACATTTTGCATACTTTAGTTCCCATTATGTCTGTTGGCGTTATTTTAGATACAACTCGCTTTTGCAATGATGATATAATAATGATATTGAGTACATAAAATAGGATCTTAAATGAGCGCAACATATTCAGATACCATGCGAATTCAAACCGATTTTGAAGACCAACCTCCAGAAGAGCTCAGCGTTAATGCCATTGTTGAAATAAATACGCTCTTGCTAAACGGTGAAAAAGGTAGTAGTTATGGTGCAGTTGATTTCATAGATGAAGAGGATCTACAGGTTACTGACAGTGATTTTTTTATTTCATTCTTTGAGGTTTTTAAAAGAGTGTCTAGTATTGCTATTCCCATGGGCTTATCTTTCACTTTTAGTTTTGAAGTATTTTTGGCGGTACTTTTACTCCAACTTTTGAGTGAATCTGAAGACGATATTGCTGCAGCTAGTTTAGTGTCGACTATGATGAGTGTTACATGTACATTGGCTTTTTCGCCACTCTTTGCTGCCTCCATAGATTTGACTAAAAAATTAGGAAAATGGTGGGAGGAAGAAGAACAGGAAGAAATTGCTGAAAGATCTATACAAATAGTAAACCCTAGTTTAACTAGAGAGCGCGAAAAAGAAAAAATTGAAATCGTTAATATCAATACATTGTTGATAAGTGCTGCACTTACCATCCCGCCTGTAGTTACACTTTACTATTCTGATTTTATTTTGACTTCAGTTTTTCATCAAAATAGCGCTGTTGCTCGATCAGCACAACAATTTCTAAGACTCTATGCATTTGCAGTTCCAGGGCTCATGGCACGGATGAGTTCTGAACAGATCATATTTAGTTTTGGCGAGACTAAAGCTGCTATGTGGATGGCGTTAGGCAGTTTTTCTATTGGTGCATCATTATCTGTACTATTGGGTTTTGGTATTAACATAGGTCCTTTTAAAATTCCCAAAATGAATCAAAAGGGTGTGGCATTAGGATTTGTAGTTGAATCTTATCTTACGGCTTTGTCTTATAGCCTCTTTGTCAAGTGCAATAAAGAATGTAAACGATTTGATTTTTATAAGGTTTCAATCGAAAGAATAAGAAGAAATTTAGATAACCTATTAGATATAGCTCGTATGGGTATAATCATTGATTGCACTGTCGCAATTGAATTGGCCTTAACGCTTTCTGTCGTTACATTCAGTGGTTTGCTAGGAACGGAACAAGAAGCAGCTATGTCTTACTGTATGCAGTTTATCTATTTCGAATTTGTTATGTTAGCAGCATTTAGCTTCAGCTGTGCTCAAGAAATCAGCAGAGAATTGGGTGCAAAGAAGTTTAGAGAAGCGCAGAATATAGCGCGATATGGGATTTTAACTAGCTTAATTTATACTGCACCCTTGCCAGTTTTTTTTGCCGCTTATCCTAAAGCTTTAGAAGTTATATCGGGCGGGGCTTCAGAAGAGATTTCCAAAATTTTGAAGACCTTAGTCCCTATTATGTCAGCGGGCGTTGTTTTAGATGCTATGCGCTTTAACATGCTTCAACAATCTAGAGCATTGAATGATTTCTTTGTTACTAGTATCATTGCTTTTTTGGGTATGTCCAGCGGAATTGCATTAGCTGCCATTCTAGGATTCGAAACTCCCATGGATATTAATGGAGTGGGGATGGGATATACATTTGGGATTGGAATAACAACAGGTGCATTGTTTTTACGTTGGAAGACTAAAGTAGCGGAATTAGTGGTAGTAGATGCAGAAAATAACACATCTTTAGAATCAGAACCCTCAGTAAAGCATAGCCTATGGAATAGTTTTTCTTCTTTTTTTTATTTTGGAAGAAACGACTTAGTTGTTCAGGCTAAAGCAGATACTATAGAAGCCCACTCTCTTTTTGAGCCACCCTAAAGGCGATTACAAATCCTTCTGATCGTAAGTCTGCCCTTTGTGTTGTTCTGATGCTTGAGGCGGCATGGTACCGCTATGTTTCAGCAGCCTATAAACGTAATTGACGATAAACAGCACTATACCTATGGCGGCACCTATTAAGACCACATAAGATAGGAGAATAAAGCCTATAACAGCCAATATACAAAAAATACCTAAGGCGATAAAAGGCGCTATACGCGCTAAAAGGCCATTACTTCTAGGTAAATCAAAGCGTTGCATCATATCTAAACCCTCTCTATCTGTATTATCTACTCTTCGCATTTGATTTTTAGGTGTTGTAGTCTGCGGCTCATCTCGCAAAAGTCATGTATGAATACATACACTCCTTTTGCTCGAGAACTTGCCGCCTAACCTAAAAACCAACTGCTGTGAGTATATCCTGGTATTGTACCATAATATTATTTACCCAAGACCAATTTATAGGTATAATGACGCCTTCTTGCGAAAGTGGCGGAATTGGCAGACGCACTGGATTTAGGTTCCAGCGGGGAAACCCGTGAGAGTTCGAGTCTCTCCTTTCGCACCATAATAGAGTATATTTAAAACAATTCGAGGTCTAAAATGACGATTGCCGTGCAGTTAGAGAGCTTAGAAGGCTTAAAACGCAAATTAACCATTGAAATGCCCTGGGACGATATCGATGCTACTGTGAAGAAAGAAATCAAACAAATAACTTCAACCGCACGTATCGATGGCTTTAGACCCGGTAAAGTGCCTGAAAAAATCATCGTGCAGCGTTATGGTGATGCAATTCGTCAAGATGCTATGCAGAAAGTTATCGATGAAAAATTAAAAGAAACATTTAAAGAGAAAAATCTCAATGTGGTTCAAATTACCGCCGTCGATCTAGAACAAAGCGAACCCAGCGCACCGTTTAAATTCAGTGCTCAATTTGAAGTATTGCCTGAAATTGAATTTAAAAACTTGGAAGGGCAAGTCGTGAAAAAACGTGTTGCCACTATAGAAGACAAAGATATAGACGAAGTATTAACACGTCTACAAAACCAATATAAAGAATGGGTAGAAGTGGATAGAGCCGCGGCCTTAGACGATAAATTGGTGATGGATTTCGTAGGGTATCGTGACGGCGAAGCTTTTGCTGGCGGTAAAGCAGAAGGCGCTGAATTAGTATTAGGCTCTAAACAATTTATTCCTGGCTTTGAAGAAAGTTTAGTCGGCGTTAAAAAAGATGAGAAAAAAACGATTAGTGTGACTTTCCCTGAAGCCTATCATGAGCCTAGCTTAGCGGGCGCTGCAACCACTTTCGATGTAACCGTACACAAAGTATTAACCGGTAAAATACGCGAATTAAATGAAGCTTTTGCTGAATTGTTGGGCGTTAAAGAAGGTGGTATCGAAGCGTTGCGTGCCGAATTAAGACAAGGCTTAGAACGCGAATTGGCCGTGGCTTTGCGTGAAGAAAACAAAAAGCGTGTGTTGGCTAAATTGAAAGAATTAAACGTATTTGATGTGCCGAATGTCCTAATACAAGAAGAAATGCAACGTATGGCACAAGCCATTCAAGCACAAGCCGCTAGACAAAAACAAAAGGTTCAGATCAACGATATGAGTCGTTTTACTGAGCAAGCACGTGATAATGTGATCACCGGCTTATTGATGCGCGAAGCAATGATAGCGTTTGATTTAAAAGTTGAGCCCAGTCATGTGACAAAGCTTTTAGAAGAAAAAATGAGCGCTTATGAGAATCCCGCGCAAATGATGCAGATGTACTACAATAGCGAAGAGCTGATAGAACAGGTTAAAGGCGAGGCAATGGAAATGTTGCTAGTCGATGCCTTGTTAAACACTGCAAAAATAGAAGAAGAACGAGTGTCATTCGAAAAAGCAATTCAAAGCGCACATAATCACGAACATGGGCACGACCATGATCACGATCATGATCACGACCACGAATAAATTAATTAAGGGTTAATAATAACATGGATAAGAAACATTTTTACGCTTGGCAAGATCATATAGAGAAAAACGTAGGTTTAGTGCCTATAGTGGTAGAGCAAACTGCGCGCGGTGAAAGAGCCTATGACATCTATTCCCGTTTGTTGCAAGAGCGTATCATTTTCTTGGTGGGTCAGGTTGAAGATTACATGGCTAATCTAATCACGGCACAACTTATTTTTCTTGAGTCGGTGAATCCAGATAAAGATATTTCTTTGTACATCAATTCTCCGGGCGGTGTGGTTACAGCGGGTTTAGCGATTTACGATACCATGCAATTTATCAAGCCGGATGTGAGCACCTTGTGCATAGGGCAAGCGGCCAGTATGGGCTCCTTGTTGCTTTGTGCTGGCGCTGCAAAAAAGCGTTATTGTTTACCCAATTCCCGTGTCATGATCCATCAAGTTTTAGGGGGTTATCAAGGCCAGGCTACGGATATAGAAATCCACGCCCGTGAAACCTTGTTCTTGCGTGGGCGTTTAGACGGTATTTTGGCGCATCATACGGGTAGAAGTGCTGAAGAAATCCACAAGGACACCGAACGCGATAACTTCATGTCAGCCGAGCGGGCGCTAGAGTATGGTTTGATCGACGAGATATTTCATAAACGTCGTACTGCGATAGTCCCGCCTCTTGAAAATTAGGTGTAGTGCCTTCATCTTAAGAGAAATGGGCGTACGCTAGACGTTTTGTTTACATAACATAAATGTTTTATGTTCTAAAATATTTTTAGCGGGAAATAACAAGAATAAAGTTATTTTTTGTAATTGTTAGTGTGGGGAGCTTAGTAAATACGGTTTATAGCGTATACTTTTAGTGTGAGGTGGGGTGTACACCTGACAAGGTGATACTTAAAACACGATGAGGAGCGGATAATGGTTAATAAAAAAGATAATGATGATCATGATGAAGACGGTACCTTGTTTTGCTCTTTCTGCGGTAAGAGCCAACATGAAGTACGCAAGTTAATTGCAGGTCCTTCGGTTTTTGTATGCGATGAATGCGTAGAATTATGCAACGACATTATACGCGAAGAACTGCAACAAGAAGAAAGTGTCGATAACGACGGCTATCTACCGGTTCCTTCAGAAATTCATGAAATCTTGAATCAATACGTCATAGGCCAAGAACACGCCAAAAAAGTGTTGGCTGTAGCGGTGTACAATCATTATAAAAAATTATTTTACCCACAATCTACGACCACAGTAGACAATGAAGTGGAGTTGGGTAAAAGTAACATCTTGCTGATCGGCCCTACCGGTAGCGGTAAAACCTTATTGGCTGAAACCTTGGCGCGTATTTTAAATGTGCCTTTCACCATCGCCGATGCGACTACCTTAACTGAAGCGGGTTATGTAGGCGAAGATGTAGAAAATATCATTCAAAAATTATTGCAAAAATGTGATTACGACATAGAGCGGGCACAAAGCGGTATAGTCTATATAGATGAAATCGATAAAATTTCTAGGAAAACCGATAGCCCTTCTTTGACGCGTGATGTGTCCGGTGAAGGCGTGCAACAGGCTTTGTTAAAACTAATTGAAGGCACTGTGGCTTCTGTTCCTCCACAAGGTGGGCGTAAACACCCGCAACAAGAATTTTTGCAAGTAGATACCAGCAATATTTTATTTATTTGCGGCGGGGCATTTTCAGGCTTGGAAAAAATTATCCAAGATAGAACCTCTAAATCCAGCATAGGCTTTTCTGCGAATATACGCAGTGAAACCGACGAGAAGCAAAATATAGGTACTATTCTGGAAAAAGTTGAACCTGAAGATTTAATACGTTTTGGTTTGATTCCGGAATTTGTAGGTAGGTTGCCAGTAGTGGCTACTTTAGAACAATTGAATGAAGAATCTTTAATAGCAATTTTAAAAGATCCCAAAAATTCTTTGACCAAGCAATACAAACGTCTATTTGATATGGAAAATGTAGAGTTAGAATTTAGACCTGAAGCCTTACATGCTGTGGCTAAAAAAGCCTTAGAGCGTAAAACGGGTGCCAGAGGATTGCGTTCCATTCTAGAACATGTATTGCTGAATGTTATGTATGAGCTACCAGGTTTAGAAAATGTATCTAAGGTCGTGGTAGATGAAAATGTTATTTTAGGTAAAAACGATCCATTGATCGTCTATCAACAAGCCGATGCGACAACTGTTACTGAACCCAAGAAACTGAAAAAACCTAAGGCGCCGGTGCAACGCAAAGCAGCTGAATAACCAAAGGATAAAAAAATGTCAGATTCAACCTTGCATTCTGAAGAAAAATTGATAATGCCAGCACTGGCATTACGGGATGTAGTCATTTTTCCGCATATGGTATTGCCTTTATTTGTAGGTCGAGAAAAATCTATTGCTGCCTTAGAATCGGCAGCCCAAGGGGATAAATGGGTTTTTATGACAGCACAAAAAGATTCAGACAAAGATGATCCTCCCAGCGAGGATTTGTATGAATTAGGTTGTGTAGGCCGTGTGTTGCAAGTATTGAAATTGCCTGATGGTACGGTGAAGGTCTTGGTAGAAGGCTTGCAACGCGGTAAAGCATTAGGCTATGTTGCTGAAGATCCTTTTTACCAGGCTAGAGTGGAAGTATTGGCCGATCTGCCATTATCAGAGCGTGAAAATGAAGTTTTAAGTCACCTCATTTTATCCGAATTTGAACAATACCTTAAGAATAACCGCAAATTACCTGCAGAAATCTTATCTTCCTTGATGGGCATAGACGATGCTTCGCGTTTGGCCGACAGCGTTATTGCGCATTTGCCATTGAAGCTTACCGTAAAGCAACACCTATTAGAAATACTGGATGTTTCCAAAAGAGTAGAAGAACTCATTGCTTGTATAGGCTCTGAACTTGAAATCATAGAAATGGAAAACCGTATTAAAGGCCGAGTCAAAGGCCAAATGGAAAAAAGACAGCGCGATTACCTATTGAATGAACAGCTAGAAGCCATTAAAAAAGAAATGGCGGGCGAAGAGGGTGCTGAAGATGAGATGCAGCAACTAGAACAGAAAATCAAAGCCTTACCTGAGTCGGTGCGTGAGAAAGCACAATCGGAATTAAAAAAATTAAATGCGATGCCGCCTATGTCGGCAGAAGCCAGCGTATCTAGAAATTATCTAGATACCATGGTCAGTGTGCCATGGACAGAAGCAACGCCGGTGAATAAAGATCTGCATCAGGCCATCGATATTTTAGAAAAAGATCATTATGGCCTAAAAGAAGTGAAAGAACGCATCATTGAATACATAGGGGTGCAACAAAGAGTTAAAAAAATCAAAGGCCCTGTTTTATGCTTTGTAGGTCCTCCTGGGGTGGGTAAAACTTCTTTAGGTGAATCCATTGCCCGTGCTACAGGCCGCCATTTTGCGCGTGTATCCTTAGGTGGCGTGCGAGATGAAGCAGAAATTCGTGGCCACAGACGTACCTATATAGGTGCTTTGCCAGGAAAGATCATTCAAAAATTGATTAAAGCCAAAGTCCGTAATCCATTATTCCTGCTGGATGAAGTGGATAAGATGGCCATGGATTTTCGTGGCGACCCGGCTTCTGCTTTATTAGAAGTATTAGATCCCGAGCAAAATAATACCTTTAGCGATCACTATTTAGAAATGGATTATGACTTATCTGATGTCATGTTTATTTGTACGGCCAATTCATTGAATATTCCTGATGCTCTATTGGATAGAATGGAAGTAATACGTTTGGCAGGTTACACCGAAGATGAAAAGATCAACATCGCTAAACAACACTTGTTAAACAAACAAATGGAAATGCACGGCTTAAAAAGCAAAGAGTTCAGCATGTCTACCGAAGTATTGCAAGACATCATTCGCTACTATACCCGTGAATCGGGAGTACGTAATTTAGAGCGCGCTATTGCCAAATGTTGCAGAAAGGCGGTTAAAGAATTATTGGTTGAAAAAGGCCGCAAAAAGGTCCTCATTACTAAACGCAATTTAGAACATTATTTAGGTGTGGAGAAATTTAGATTTGGCAAAGCCGATGAAGAAGATCGCGTAGGTCAGGTTACGGGCCTTGCTTGGACACAAGTAGGTGGTGAATTGCTCACTATAGAAGCATGCGCAGTTGCTGGCAAAGGGAAATCAACTTATACCGGACATCTAGGCGATGTGATGCAAGAATCTATACAAGCTGCTATGACGGTAGTGCGCAGTCGCGCCAGACAATTGGGCATACACCCCGATTTTTATACCAAAATGGATATCCATGTGCATGTGCCCGAAGGCGCTACGCCTAAAGATGGACCTAGTGCCGGTATAGGGATGTGTACGGCTTTAGTTTCCGCTCTAACTGGGATTCCGGTTAAAGCCAGTGTAGCCATGACCGGTGAGATTACCCTGCGTGGAGAAGTATTACCCATCGGGGGTTTAAAAGAAAAACTATTGGCAGCGCATCGCGGCGGTATTAAAACAGTATTGGTTCCCTATGAAAATCGCGCCGAGCTTAAAGAAATTCCTAGCAATATTACCAAAAGTTTGGACATTAAACCGGTGCGTTGGATTGACGAAGTATTGGCCTTGGCTTTAAGTCGTTTGCCAGAACCCTTAAAAGAAGAGCCTATTGTAGAAGCAGCCGTTATCAGCGATGTTGTTTTAGATAAAGATGTCAAACGATCGCATAAAACACAGCGCCGTAAAGAAGACCGCCCACATTAAGGATCTGAAACCACTATGCAATTTTCTGAAAATTGGTTACGCACCTGGGTGAATCCGACTATTTCTAGCGAAAAAATAATTGAATTATTTACTGCTTTGGGTCATGAATTGGATGAATGCACGCCTGTTGCTGATAATTTTTCTAATGTTATGGTCGGTGAAGTTTTAACGGTTAATCCACATCCCGATGCAGACAAATTGCGCGTATGCAGCGTTAAAGTTCCGCCCCTAGAAACTCCATTGCAAATAGTCTGTGGTGCCAGCAATGTACGCGCCGGTTTGAAAGTTGCGGTAGCCATGGTGGGTGCAGAATTAAAGGGTGGTGAAATTAAAATAAAGCGTTCGCGCTTACGCGGAGTCGATTCGGAGGGCATGTTGTGTTCAGCCAGCGAATTGGGATTGGACGACAACAGCAGCGGTATTTTAGAATTGCCAGATGACGCGCCCTTGGGCGATGATATACGCCATTATTTGCATTTAGATGATAAAGCTATACGCTTAGATTTAACGCCTAATCGCGGCGATTGTTTGTCCGTACAAGGTTTAGCGCGAGAATTGGCTATTGCCAGTGGCCAGCCTTTTACTTCTCCCTTAACAAAACCTACTATACAAGTAAAAGAACAAACTGCACCTCAAGTCTTTATAGACGATAAGCTTTCTTGCGGTCGCTATGTAGGACGCTTAATCAGCGGTATTGATAACAGTGTAGTCAGTCCCTTGTGGTTAACAGAGCGTTTACGCCGCAGTGGTTTGCGATCGTTATCACCCGTAGTCGATGTTACTAATTATGTGATGTTGGAATTAGGCCAACCCTTGCATGCTTTCGATGTGAATAAATTACAAGGCAATATTCATGTACGTTGCGCCCTCGCGAGTGAAAGTTTAGAATTGCTCGATGGCAAGACCATCGCTTTAGATGTAAATAGTGTAGTCATTGCGGATGATCATAAAGTGTTGGCCGTAGCCGGAGTGATGGGTGGGGTAGAAAGTGCTGTACAAAATAGCACAACGAATATTTTTCTAGAAAGCGCGTATTTTACGCCATTGGCTTTAGCAGGGCAGGCGCGCCGTTATGGTTTGCATACGGATAGCTCGCATCGTTTTGAACGCGGCGTAGATTGGCAATTGCAAGCCATCGCCTTGGAACGTGCTACAGAATTATTATTGACCATCTGTGGCGGTCAGGCGGCATCGCTGATTGAAGTCACTTCCGCTGAGGCACTCCCTACAGTAGCGACGATTACGTTGCGCAAAAATCGCATTACGCGTATTTTAGGGGTTGAAATTGAGGATGCTACCGTAGAAGCAATATTGCGGGGTTTAGGATTATCCTTAGATCACGATAAAGAAGGTTGGTGCGTGGTTGTACCTAGTTTTAGAGCCGATGTAACGGCTGAGATCGATTTAATAGAAGAAATTGCACGAGTCTATGGTTATGATCGCATTACGCATCATTATCCACAACAGATATTGATGCCTAAGGCCGATAACAAACAGCAACAAGATAGCGCGCAAATCAGTACGGCTCTGATGGCGCGAGGCTATCAGGAACTCATCACCTATAGTTTTGTGGATAAAAAGAAGGAAGCACTATTATTTCCAGATAGAACACCGTTGCCCTTACACAATCCAATCTCCGCCGATTTGGCGGTGATGCGCACCAGTTTATTGCAAGGCTTATTACAAGCTGTACAATACAATCAAAATCGTCGACAAGACAGAATACGCTTTTTTGAGATAGGTAAGGCTTATAATGGGGTAGGAAAAGAGATCTACGAGGAAGTGCGTGTTGCGGGCATAATTGCAGGCCAACGTTGGCCTTTGCAATGGGGGCTGACCGCACAGAAAGTCGATTTCTTCGATATGAAGGGTGATATAGAGGCTTTATTAGAACAATTTAAGTTATTAGATAAATGCACTTTTAAAGCAGAAACAAGCACTTGCCTGCATCCCAAACAAGCCCTAGCTGTCTACCATGGCGGTCAAAAAATAGGCGAATTAGGGGCTCTACATCCCAGTTTGGTGGCACAATTCGATCTAGATGGTCCCATTTTTGTATTTGAGCTCACTTTAGAGGCTTTGGCACTGGCAACTTTGCCTAGGTTTGCTACACTTTCAAAGTACCCGGCGATTAGGCGCGATATAGCTTTTACAGCGTCTAACGAGGTGACATACGAAGGAATTGAAGCGGTCATTCGGGCGCAAAAAGCGCCGTTTGAAGTTGTTGCTGTGCGACTATTCGATGTTTACCAGGGTCAAGGGGTTGCCCCCGGTCATAAGAGCTTAGCTGTTGCCTTGATGTTGCAGCATAATGAGCGCACTCTGGTAGACGAAGAAGTGAATGACTGGATGGCAAAAGTGGTAAATGCCCTGGCTACAGAGTTAGCCGCGGTATTACGTAATTAGTGAGTGTATTCACAGTGAATATACTCATAGCAGTTGGTTTTTAGGCGAGAAGACTAGCTCTCGAGCAGCAGGAGTGACGTACGTTATATACTGGGTGCGAGATGGGCGAAGGCAACAAAGTCTAAGAAGCAAATGCGAAGAGTATGATGCGAAGGAGTGGAAAAATGGCCTTAACCAAAGCAAATTTAATGGAACATCTGTGCGAAAAGATGGATTTAGATAGAAAAAGCAGCCAAAAAGTGGTGGAAGCCTTTTTTACCTTGATCAACGATGCTGTTATTGACGAAGGCAATGTGTTGTTGTCTAAGTTCGGTAAATTTGTCACCCGTGATAAATCCAGTCGTCCCGGCCGTAACCCTAAAACGGGTGAAGCTGCCGAGATTACAGCACGACGCGTATTAGTGTTTCATGCTGGTCAAGTATTAAAACAACGTTTAGCCGGTGTTTTGCATGGCGATGCCGCTAACGACGAATAGCAGTACTTTACCGCAAATCTACTGTAGGGGTGCCTCGCGAGGCGCCCATGCTTGAGTGAACTCAAAATATTCAATAACATTCTGATCTAAGAGCGTTTCTGCCCTGGCTGAGGTATTGCACTACTGGCAGAACCACTGCTTTCATTGTCAGAAGAAGTGTTAGCAAAAAATGCACTGCTGCTGGAGGAAGCATTATAACCACTAGTTGATTCAGACACAGATAAGGTAACGGAACCAATTTCTTCCAGGAGTTTTTGCAATTGTAATTGCTTTTGCTGCGCTTTACTATCGCCACGTTGGGCGAGTTGGCCATACCAATAGCAGGCTTGAGGTATGTCTTTAGGTACACCATCCCCTTTTTCAAGTTGATAGGCCAGATTGCCCATGGCTCTCTCATGTCCAGCTTCAGCCGCTTCTGTGAGCAATGAATTTGCTTTGACTTTACTGATTTCAACGCCAAATCCCTGCATATAAAGCATGGCCAAATTAGTCTTTGCTTTAAGGTGGCCAACATTAACGGCGCGTTGATAACAAACCGCTGCTTGTTCAAATTGCTTTAGCTTTTCATAGTGGCAACCTGCTGCGAAAAACACGTCGGGATCAATAGTTGCTTCATCATGAGCAATGGCAAGAGGCTCAGATACCTTGTAGGCTTGTAATTGATGCAAAAATGCTTCTAAAGTCGATCTTTGCACAGGTTCTTTCTGCCAACAGGTCCTGATAATGTCATGATACAAAGCAGGAATATGCTCCGGTATGAATTCACGTTCGTCACGGCGTATAAGGTCGATAAATTCCTTTTCGCTACAATTGGAATAAGGTTTTTTCCCCGTCATAATTTCCCATAATACAACTCCAAGACTGTAAATGTCTCCTTGAGCAGTGATGCGTGCAACACTTGTTTCTGCCAGCAATACCTCCGGTGGTAACCATTGTAACGCTATACTGTGTTTGCTGACACTTGTAATATTGCTGCCCTTAGCCTTAGATAAAGTAAAATTGGCTAAACGAGCACGACCTTCTGTATCAACAAAGACATTGTCGCTATTCAAATCTCCATGCACTATTTCTTGGTGGTGTAAATAATAGAGACCCATCACCACATCCAAGACTAATTGATGTCGTGCTTTAAGACTTAGTGTTGGATTACGGTCTAAGGCACGACGTAATGTTCCTTGTTCCATATATTTCATAACAATGCAAGCTCGTCCCGGCTCATCGCATACCGCATAAATGGGCATGATATAATCGCTGCGCAAATCCTGCATAATCATTATTTCTCGTTCGAATTCTTTGCGTTCACGATCTGTTAATTCGCGCTCCAGCAACTTAATCGCTACGGGTTGCGACAGATATTTTCCTACGTAGATATCACCAAAGCTTCCTGAGGCTAACAATTCATCTATCGCCAATTGAAAGAAGGGTACATACAATGTTTTTGCTATTTTCGATTTTCGTATTTGGTCAGCACCACATAGATGTACTAGGGCATATTTTATCGAAGCTATTTCTTTTGCTAAAACCTGATGGCGTTTGAGTTCTTCTAGATCTAAACGCTGTACGGCAGACTTTGCCGCCTGTGTTTCTTGAATAATCTCGTCTTGTTTTGCCAATAAGATTTCCTGGTCTTTCTGACGATCTTCTCGATCTTGTTCTTTATCAAACACTTGTTTTATTGATAATCCTAAATTTAACTGTTGTGTATTGTCAGCAAGTAATTGGTATATGCGAGTGAGTTTACTATGATATCCACCTGCATCCCATATACGTTTTAGCCAGGTACTATCGCTAAAATCTTTAATCAATGCCAAGCTTTCTTCTAAGGTGGCTTTCAGTGCTGCTAGGGCTTCAATGTAATAATCTTGCTGATGTTTAGGTATTTTATTGCTACTCTCTAAATCTCCCACTAATTTTGCAATGAGGCTAACCCGCTCAGCCAAACGTTGACATTGCTGTGGGTTGCCCTGGACTAATGTTACTTGTGCATTAATTAAATTCACTACAGGCAAAATTTCTTTCATTACTATATTTTTTATAGGCATGATTGTTTCTGCCAATTGTGCAACTTTTTCTATAGCCATGATTTTCCTATGTTAACTATTAGTATTATATGTATAACCGTAGCTGGATGTTTGCTCTTCGATTAAAGCATTATCTGTTACTTTAGATTCAGGTGATGCTGGTGTGGTGAATTTTGAAGAGGAGGGCGAAGCAAAAAATCCAGCGGGATTAGCGGAAACACTAGATTGGAAGTCACTGCTACGACTTTGTGCTTGGAAAGCAGATTCTATGGGTTCGTGACTTTCTCGTTGATATTCTTCCGAGCGAGTTTTGCTCGAACTACTTGGGAATATTCCTAACGCTTCTTCCGTTTCAGATTCAGATGAGCTGTCGCTAGAAGAAGATGATGAAGAGAATATTTCCGAAAAGTTTCTATGGGGCGAAGGCTGTGGAGTATCGTCTATTATGCGTGCAGTCTTTAGCAACGCAATGACTTGGGATGCACTGGGTCTAGCCTTTGGATCTTGTTCCCAACAAGCTGTGATGGTTTCATAGAAGATGCGTGGCGTATTAGATGGTATTATTTCACGTTTAGCATTATGTCCTACATATACGAATATCAAACCTGGACTAGCCAAACTAAGATAGGGGGTTTTTCTACTCGCCAACTCCCAGAACAGCATCGCAAGGCTATAAATGTCGCAAGCAGTGGTAAGATCCGTTGTTGGATCTAGCAGCAATTCAGGTGCCATCCAGGGTAAAGTACCTGCCGCACCTGCTGGGCGAGATAGAGATGCAGACGCTTTTATTTTGGCCAAGCCGAAGTCAGACAATTTAGCCTGGTAGTGTTTATCCAAAAGCACATTGGCACTCTTTAAATCGCGATGCAAAATGGGTTTATGTCTACTGTGTAAATAACTCAAACCTTTAGATATATCTAATCCTATCTTGTAGCGTAAACGCCAACTCAAAGGCTCCGTGCTATGTAACACTTGATGCAAAGAACCTTTAGCCATGAATTCCATGACGATACAATACTTAGGAGATAGCACGACACCATAGAGTTGCACGATGTGTTTGTGCCGAAGGTCACACATTACAGCGACCTCTTCTTTAAAAGATTGTTCTAATCTGTCATCTAATCTTATTTGTAATAATATTTTAACGGCAACTTTTGTGTCTATCCAAGTGCCTTTATGCACAGTACCAAAACCACCTTGGCCTAACGCGGTATCTAAACGAATCTCCTGATAATCAATAATCAATTTTTTATCCAACTCAAATTTTTTACGTTGTTTATGTTTACGTTCTTTAGCGCTGGGACTGGGTGTATATTCATCAGAGGTATTGCTAGAGTGAGAGGATAAGTGTACGGGTGATGTTTGTTTGTCATCGGGCTGAACGTGAACAACATTGAATGCCCGATTTCTGCGGCCAGGTTTCTTAGGTGGCACAATAGCAGGATCGATTTCTTCTTCTTTTTGCGCGGATAGGGAAGTATTGGCGCATGGGGAAGGCGGCGTGAGTTTATAGCTCTTAGAATTTGATCTATATCCTTCGCCAGTAGCAATGGTAGCCGGTGTCTGAGATTCAATATCAGGAGTTTTGGGTTGGCTAGGGGTTGTAGTAGTTTTATCTTCGTCAACAGAATCGAATATATACCCGTTACACTTCAAGATGCGATTCGTATTAAGAGAGATATCATATTCCACAGGGCTATTATGGAAGGGCGA
>JBIPMB010000273.1:0-5826 GCA_044369355.1 Gammaproteobacteria bacterium
TGCAGAATCTTCCCCCAAGTGCGACAACTTCCTGATGAAGTATCTAGCTGAGGCACTTTAACCTAGATAGCTGTTAATAACTCAGCTTGTGCTTACTACTACATCTTTACCCATAATCTTGACCCTGTCAAGACCATGTTCTTCGAATTCATTTTCATATTGTTCTGCCGCCTCCGACATCGTTTTTATCCGTTCAATCAATTCCATTTTATTATATTTCTCAATCCCAATCTTTCTAAAAACGTCCCGCTTAGCAAGCCGATCAACTAATTCTTCCCAAAATATATCTTCATCATATGGAGTGATAAATTCCTCTAACGTCTTTTCTTCATATTCACGTGTTTCATAATAACTATCCGTTTCTTTAGAATATTCAATTATATCTTCTGCTTCCATTTCACGATAATATGATTTTATTTTGTCATATAAAGCTTCATGTTCTTTGTGGCCCCTTTCGCTAATTAACTGGTGCGAATGCATTACCCAATCCGCTATATATAGCATGTCTAGCAATAAACGATATTCTTTTTTTGTAAAGTGTATTTTCATAATCCCTAACTCAAAGCTATTCGTCATTACCTTAAATGCAACCCGTGTATCCCATAAAAACTTCTTTGGGTGTTTTATATCCTAAACATTTTAGCGGCCTCTCGTTTATTTCATCCGCTATTTTGCTTATCTCGTCCTGTTTTATAGCATCGATATTTAAACTTCTAGGAAACTCGACCCTAATAACACCGTTCACATTCTCAACAGCGCCTTTTTGCTCTGGCGCCCCAGGTTCGCAGAAATATATTTCTGTCTCTAAACATTCTTTTATCCAGTCGTATCGTTGAAACTCACTGCCTTGATCAAAGGTGATAGAATTAATATAACTTTTATAGCCTTTTAATGTAGAAATTATGGCTAATGCTGTCCCTTTTGCTGTTTTGTTAACATTCTTTATTGATAATAAATAACGGCTTACCCGCTCCCTGAGTGTAATTAAATTCCCCTTTATCCCTTGCTTAAATATCATTAAATCGCATTCCCAATGCCCAAATATACCCCTATTATTTATTTCTTTAGGCCTATTTTTTATCATCAGCTCTTCGGGGATCCTTGGTTTTCTTTGGCCCCGTTTTACCCTAAAAAAATGCTTACGCCTTAATTTCTTGTATAACTGATTGCGTAGCTCATTATCGCTGTATATATATCGGTATATAGTTTCATGGGAAATAATACATTTCCCATCATTTTCTAATTTTAATCGTCCTTCTATTTGCCACGGTGACCAGCCTTTTAATAATTTGCTGTGCACATATGCCCGCAATTCTTTTTCTTTTGATAACCTTAAGGGCCTTTGGCGGCGTGCCATACTTTTTCTTTGCGCTAACTGCGGCCCATAAAATTTTAAATAGCCTTTCTTTAGCCTATAACGGCTGCTGTTACGCTTTATTTCCCGGTATACCGTTGCTCTATGGACCCCCAGTATATCCGCTATCTGGGCCTTTGAATACCCTTCTCTTAGCAATATCCCAAGACTGATTCTATTTTGCTCATTTAATTGACAATAGTGTTTTCCCATCTGACCTTCCTCCTTCTTTGAATAAGGCTCAAATTATATACTATTGTCGCACTTCAGATTAGATTCTGCCGCGATGCAGGTCAGTGTCGCATCCCTACAGCCGCTCTTGCGCCACCCAGCTCTTGCACTTTCGTCGCTGCATATTCATCACCGTAGTTTGCTGCTTCCTGGTACCAATACTTTGCCTTGCTCATATCCTTAGGAATACCATCCCCAGTCTCAAATTGATACGCTAAACTACGCATCGCTCTAGCATGTTTTGCTCCAGCTGCTTCTAATAACAGTTGATGGGCTGTCTCTTTTGATTTCTGTGTCGCTGGCCCAAGCTTGCCCTGTAAGTGTAACAACGCTAAGTTCGTCTTCGCTCTAGGATAACCCAAATCGGACGCCTTCTTGTAATTTGCAGCCGCTACCACAAAATCCTGCTGCTCTTCAAATTTCTGTGCTGCCGCAAAAAATACCTCTGGTTTAGGGGCATCACCCTTAACGCCCAAACCCTGCCTAGGCGGTCTCCAGAATCCAGCATGACCTCCGGCTGAACTTTGCAACATCAGCGGATTAATTGCTGCCGGTTGCGCGCTATTTACCACTTGATATTCTCTTAACTGCGACACGATATCCGACATCGTCGGTCTAGACCATCTGTTTTTATGCCAACAATTTCTTAATAATTGCTGGTAATGCTCCGGTATATCCATTGATATTTCTTCATGTTCATAGTTCGTTATCCTTTTTGATATTTCACTCAGCTTTTTCCCCGCATACGGTGCCTTGCCTGTTAATATCTCCCATACCACAACCCCAAAGCTATACACATCCGCGGCCTTGGTAAAAGCTCTGTTGTCCGATGAGATTAATATCTCGGGTGCCATCCATTGCAAATCTTCGGTACGTTGACCCAATGTACTTAACCCAGTTTCCACTTTCGAAAGGCCAAAGTCCGCGATTCTTGCCCTACCTTCCCCATCGAGCAAAATATTGGCGCTCTTAAAGTCTCGGTGCAATATCCCTTCCGTGTGCAAATAGTTTAAACCTAATGCTATATCAAAAATTAATCTGTCTTTTTCTAAAGGCGCTAATGAAGTCTGCTCGTCTTCTAACACAGAGCGTAAAGAGCCGTTGCTCATATACTTCATCACCATGCAAGCTTTGCCTGGCTCCACACACACCGCATACAAAGGCATCACAAATTCACTTCTTAAGCGTTTCATAACGCTTACTTCACGTAAAAATTCACTGCGCTGTGCTTCTGTCATCGCTCCTTGTGTGCCCTCAACCATCTTTATGGCTACTTCCTGTTGGCGCCAACGGCCTAAATAAATACTACCAAAAGAACCCTTAGCCAATAAGCGGTCTATATCTAATTCATAAAACGGTACCAAAATCTTCTTGGAAACTTCCCCCTTCTTCCTATTTGCAGGGTCCATTTGTTGTAATGCAAACTTCATCGATTCTAATTGGTTTTGTATAACCCGCGCTTTTTCATCTTCTTGCATCACTAGCATTTGCATACTCTGTTTGGCTTCTATTCCCACTTTTAAGATTTCATCTTGTTTACTCAGCATAACCGCATAGTCTTGCTTTCGGTCTGCTTCGTCTTGCTCTCTATTCAATACTTGGTCAACATTTAATCCCAAATTTATTTGCGATAAATCTTGTTCTAGCCTAGCATAAATACCCTCAAAATCTCCGCTATCAAATGCAGCCATGACAAATTTAATACCCAGGTTCTTTTGGGATGATTTTCTAATTAATACTAAAGCTTCATTTAACGTATCTAATAATGCTAACAATGGCTTTTCATAAGGACTGTGAATTGCCAATCGCACAGCTTCTTTTTCCGATTTTACTGCTTCTAGTTTTGGAATGAGATTTTCTACCGAACTATGGATAATTTCTACTCTTTGCTTTAATCTTTTACATTGGTTTATATTATTTCTTACCGTATCCACTTGTGTGTATATCATCTGACATACTTGCACAATATTAAGTAAGCTTCCTAATGGATCCATTATTATCTCCTTTTCATCTTTATTCTAAGAAACATTAAATTTTATTTTCCGGTTGGTAAGTCCCGGGAACCAGTAATCTGGGCTCCAAAAAGCGAGAATACGCAATACTCCCTTTGGCCCCTACTCGCACGATTTTATACCGCCGTAGACAAACTCTAAATTGATTTTGCCGTACTATCTCCTTAACCATAACCACCTTGGCCATAACCGCTATTTTGTAGCGATGCGCCACGATCTCTCACAGCACTGGGTTTGGCTGAATCTAAACTATAAGCATCTGCCTCGCCCTGTAGGGCTATAAGTTCATGTTGTACTGGAGCAAAAAAACCACGGCCGCTACTGCTTCCTCTTGAAACAGCTAAACCTCGACCTCTGGCTGGCTGCGGAGAAGAGTCCAATGCATAGGCATTGCCTTCTGCTGGCACCATGGGTATTTGAGGAGCAGCAAAAGCACCACTGCCAGCTCTGCCTGCCCCTCGACCTCCGCCCGGTATAGCGGGTAAACCCCGACCGCTGAATTGCCCGGAGTTTACGCCATAAGCGCCGCCAAGGCCCGTAGCTGCAGGCTGTGGCTGGAAGAATCCTGACCCACCCGCAGCTTTGGGCGATCCGCAGTCTCTAATCGGGGAAGAGTCCAAGCCATAAGCATTCTGCGCACCATAACCGCCAGATGGCCCAGAGGGTGGTGGTTGTGGTAAGCCGCGCCCTCTACCATAAGCGCCGCCATCTCTGCCTGTGCTTCGGCCGCTGCTGGGTATAGAAGGTAAACCACGACCTCTACCAGGACCGGAATTTGCATCATAACCCGCTGTGCTCATTCCATCGGCTGTTTTATCCATTTGCTCAGATGCAGCGGCCATTTCATCGGTTACTGGCGATTCTTTTAATGCGCCCACCACTTGCGCCATCGTCGGTCGTTGCTCTGGCTCCTGCGCCCAACACTCAGTGGTTAGTCTTGCCAAAATCTCCGGGGAATTCTCTGGGATAGGCTCACGCTTTCCCAAAACCACAAAATTCATTATAGCGCCCCTGCCAGCCATAGATGCGTAAGGTAATTTTCTGGCTAATATTTCCCATAAAATAACCCCATAACTGTAGACGTCAGCTGGCTTACCGTATTTTTCATCATTGATAACTTCTGGCGAACTCCAGTGTACCGTTCCGGATAGTGCCCCAGCAAAAGAGGAAGTGGACGTACGAACCTTAGACATACCAAAATCTGCAAGCTTTGCTCTATATCTATCATCCAGCAGCACATTAAGACTCTTTAAGTCACAGTGCACCATCTCGCGTGAATGTAAGAACGACAGACCATTGGCAATATCTAAAGCTATTTTATACCTCAATCCAAAACTCAAGGGGTCATTGCTTCGCAATAAATCATAGAGTGACCCCTTGACTAAAAATTCCATGACCATAGCATAGGGCTCTAAACTCACGCCATACAAACGCACAATGTTGCCATGTTGCAAACGCAACATGATGCTAGCTTCATTCATAAAGTCTTGTTTTGTAGCCTCATCCATCTTCTGGCATAATAACTGCTTCACCGCCACATCTTCACCATGTCGCTCACCACGATAAACAACACCAAATCCGCCCTTACCCAATTCCTTGCCTAAGGTTATTTCAGAAAAAGGTATCAGCAAATCCACTACCCCAACCCCAGAGCCGTCTATACCTCCTTTAAGGTTAGCGGCGTTTGCGCTGAAGGCATTGCCACGGCTCCCGGAGCTACCTACTTTCTTATCAGCAGAGTGGCTATGACTACCACTGCTTCCAGAAGAACCTGCTGAGCAAGTAGAGCCTAACGAGCCCGATGATTCCGGCGACCTATCAGAGTATTTTTTAGCATCAGCAGAATTGGTTTTTAAGTCTAGAAAATTCATCGGCAAATACCCTTCGTGGCCCCGGCTATTTTGGCAGTATCCCCAACCATCGCCTGTTTGCTCCAGAACGGATACCGCCTCACCTGAAAATACAGACAATTCTTGCTGTGATTGCGCTTGATAATCATATAGGGCTTGCATTAAAAGCGGTGTTGAGGAATGTTGTGTAGAGCTAGCGCTGGATGACGAAGAAGACGTCGGCTTCATCAGACCCGTCAAGAGTTGAGCCAATAGACTATGGCCATTAAGCTCTGCGCATTGCGCCACCGTTAAGCCCCCTTGGGTTAAGGCGTTGATGTCTGCGCCTGCATTGAGCAGCGCTTGGATGGTTTTCATTTCCCCGGATTGGGCCGCTTCG
>JBIPMB010000025.1:0-18495 GCA_044369355.1 Gammaproteobacteria bacterium
GCTTCAAAAACTGCCCCGTATACGACGCCTTTACTTTAGCCACATCCTCCGGCGTGCCGGTTGCTAGTACATAACCGCCTTTGTCACCTCCTTCGGGGCCTAGATCGATCAACCAATCTGCGGTTTTAATCACATCTAAGTTGTGCTCAATCACCACTAAGGTATTACCGCGATTACGCAATTCATGCAACACGGTTAACAATTGTTGAATATCGTGAAAATGTAAACCCGTAGTCGGTTCATCTAATATATACAGCGTACGGCCCGTATCGCGTTTCGATAATTCCTTGGCAAGCTTAATGCGTTGCGCCTCACCGCCAGATAAAGTCGTAGCACTTTGTCCTAGTCTGATATAAGACAATCCCACGTCGATCAAGGTTTGTAACTTACGCGCTAATACAGGAATAGCATCAAAAAATTCGCGCGCATCTTCCACCGTAAAATCCAATACCTGATGTATGTTCTTACCTTTGTAAAAAATTTCCAAGGTTTCGCGATTATAGCGTTTGCCATGACAGATATCGCACATCACATAAATATCCGGTAAGAAATGCATTTCTACTTTGATTAGCCCATCGCCCTGACAAGCCTCACAACGTCCGCCTTTGACATTAAAACTAAAACGCCCTACTGCATAACCACGCGCTCTAGCCTCTTGAGTCCCAGCAAACAATTCTCGTAAAGGAGTAAATAATCCCGTATAAGTCGCAGGATTGGAACGTGGCGTGCGCCCTATAGGACTTTGATCGATGTTGATCACCTTATCAAAATGCTCTAAGCCATCCACGCTGTCATACACACCTGGATTCAACGTGCTGTCGCGATTCAAATGCTTGGCCGCCAAAGGATAGATCGTATGATTGATCAAAGTAGATTTACCCGAGCCTGACACCCCCGTCACACAAGTCAATAAGCCTACGGGTATAGAGACCGTAATGTTTTTTAAGTTATGACTCTTAGCACCATGCACCACGACTTGTTTGGTTTTATCATTGGGCGTGCGTTTTTCAGGATTGGTTATTTTTTTTCGGCCTGCTAAATAATCGCCGGTTAAAGAACGTTTTGCTTTGATAATGTCTTCCACAGTTCCCTCGGCGACGATCTCACCGCCATGACTACCTGCATAAGGTCCTAGATCGATTACGTGATCGGCCATGCGTATCGCTTCTTCATCGTGTTCAACAACAATGACTGTATTACCTAAATCGCGTAAACGCGTGAGCGTTTGCAACAAACGACCATTGTCGCGCTGATGCAATCCTATGGAAGGCTCATCTAAAATATAAGTGACGCCTACTAAGCCCGCGCCGATCTGACTTGCCAAGCGTATGCGTTGCGCCTCACCGCCCGATAAGGTTTCAGCACTGCGCGATAAGCTCAAATAATCTAAACCTACGTTGTTCAAGAAACCCAAACGCTCCAACAATTCTTTCTGAATCTTATTGGCAATTTCTCCTCTATAGCCTGTCAAAACCAATTCTTTAAAAAACTGATACGCTTTTTCTATAGATAAACTCACGATATCGGCAATGGATTGCCCTTCTATCAAAATATTCACCACTTCGGGTTTTAAACGACTACCCTGGCACTGCTGACAAGGCTCTATGCTTAAATATTTCGCCAATTCCAGTCTTACCGTATCAGACTGAGTTTCCTTATAGCGTTTATCCATTAAAGGAATAATGCCCGTAAAGACTTGCTTGTGCTGAAACTTGCGTCCGCTGGCACTCACATATTTAAATACAATTTTATCCTTACCCGCGCCTTGAAATAAAATATCTTTGACCTTCTTGCTTAGTTTTTTATAGGGCACCGTTAATGAAAAATCATAGTGGGCGGCTAAGGATTGTAAAACAGAAAAATAATATGGGTGGCCTTCACCCCAACCGCGTATGGCGCCTTCGGCCAAACTAAGATTTTCATCTTCCAATAAACGTTTCTCGTCAAAAAAACGTTCTACTCCTAGACCATCACAAGCCACACAAGCGCCTAGAGGATTGTTAAAAGAAAACAAACGGGGTTCCAATTCGCTTAGACTAAAACCACAATGTGGACAAGAAAATTTGGAGGAAAATAACCATTCTTCCCTATCTGGCTCATCCATAAAAGCAATTTTGATGATGCCATTGGCTTTGGTCAAGGCAGTTTCCAAGGAAGCGGATAAACGCGTTTGCAGATCGTCGCGGATCTTTAATCGATCCACCACCACTTCGATGCTGTGTTTTTGCCTTAAGGCCAGCGTGGGTAGACGGTCCAATTCTATTAACTCGCCATTAATGCGCGCACGCACAAAACCTTCGGCACGCAAACCTTCCAATAATTTAACATGCTCACCCTTACGTGCTGCCACTACGGGCGCCAATAACATGATCTTGGTGTCTTTAGGTAGATTCAAAATCTGATCGACCATTTGACTCACGGTTTGTGCTTTTAACTCAGTTTTGTGTTTAGGACAATGCGGCTGACCGACCCTGGCAAACAACAAACGCAGATAATCGTAAATCTCGGTGATGGTCCCTACCGTTGAACGCGGATTGTGCGAGGTCGCTTTTTGCTCTATGGAAATGGCGGGCGACAAGCCTTCGATGTGATCCACATCCGGTTTTTCCATCACCGATAAAAATTGCCGCGCATAGGCCGATAAGGATTCTACATAACGGCGCTGCCCTTCGGCATACAAGGTATCAAACGCTAACGAAGACTTACCTGAACCCGATAATCCCGTCACTACAATCAAGCGATCTCGCGGTATGCTTAAGTCTATATTTTTTAAATTATGGGTTCTAGCACCGCGGATTACGATAGAATTCATTATTATTCCTCTTTCTGCTCTGTTTTTGCTATAATGGCGCACCGGACAACATCCTACTGTGAGCGAAGCAAGAATACAAGATGAGCAAAATATACGCAATGACCCCGAATGAACGCCGCTCTACCATAGCCTTAGGTGGCATTTTTGCCACACGCCTATTGGGTTTGTTCATGATTTTACCTACTTTCAGCGTATACGCACTGCATTTGCCGGGTGCCACCGCCAGCAATATAGGCATCGCCCTGGGTATATACGGCCTAACTCAAGCCATGTTACAACTGCCCTTTGGGCTACTATCCGACCGATTTGGCCGCAAGCGCATCATCACCTTTGGCCTAATACTGTTTGCCATCGGCAGTATTGTTGCCACTTTGTCGGATTCTATAGGGGGCATTATTCTGGGCCGAGCCCTGCAAGGCAGTGGTGCCATAGGTAGTACTTTAATCGCCTTAATGGCCGATCTCACTCGTGAAGAACAACGTTCCAAGGCTATGGCCCTCATGGGTATGATGATAGGACTTTCTTTTTCCTTGGCATTGGTCGTGGGGCCCATAATCAGTATTTATTTTGGCGTACAGGGTATTTTCCTGCTCACCGCACTACTGGCCTTATTTGGTATTATCATTTTACATACGCAAGTACCCGATCCTTTGTCCAACCGCGTTCACGAAAGCCTAAGGCCCTACTTAAAGCAACTGCCGGTTTTATTCAAAAATAGATCCTTATTAAAATTAAACTTCGGGATTTTTAGTCAGCACGCCATTTTAACGGCCAATTTTGTCATTGTGCCGCTATTATTAAACAGCTTGATGCCAAACAATCACCCTAGCCCCTTATTCTATTTAGTGATCGTCGCTTGTGCCTTTGCCGTAGCCATACCGATTATCATCTATACCCATCGCACGAAAAAAGCACATATATTGTTACCCATAATGATCGGCGTGTTAGCTCTAAGTCAATTATTGTTTGTTTTCTTTCACGGCCAGTTATGGTCTATTGCCGCGAATTTGATTTTGTTCTTCATCGCTTTTAACGTCTTAGAAGCTGAGCTACCCGCACAAATTTCTACTACCGCGCCTCCAGCACAAAAAGGTGCTGCCATGGGCATTTATTCTAGCTGTCAATTTTTGGGCATATTTTGTGGCGGCGCCGTAGGTGGTTTTTTATACGGTCATGTGGGCAGCACCCCTGTCTTTATGCTGGGCTTGGGTTTAGCCGTAATTTGGTTTACACTAAGCTTCATGCGGAAAAGATCTGTAAAAAATAATGACACCGCCGTAGAAACAGATAGCTTGTAGGGGCGCCCTACTCTAGCGTTTAAGCATAATTAGAGCTTATACAGACTTATACTCATAGCAGTTGATTTTTAGGCAAGGCGCCTAGCCCTCGAGCCCCAGGAGTGACGTACTTCTGCCATATACTGGGAGCGAGATGGGCGAAGGCAACAAAGCCTAAGAATCAAATGCGAAGAGTATATGAAGTTTGAGAAGATGTTTTATATATTAGGGGAAAATAGCAATGGCACGTGGTATCAACAAAGTAATTTTAATTGGCAACTTAGGCGCCGATCCAGAAGTTCGTTATATGACCAATGGCGAGGCTGTCGCCAATCTATCGGTAGCCACTAGCGAAGGCTGGAAAGACAAAGAAACGGGCGAAAATAAAGAACGCACCGAATGGCATCGTGTGGTTTTTTATAGACGTCTAGCTGAAATCGCTGGCGAATACTTGAAAAAAGGTTCTAAGATTTATATAGAAGGCAAACTGCGTACGCGCAAATGGCAAGACCAAAGTGGCCAAGACCGTTATACGACAGAAATTTATGGTGATGAATTGCAAATGCTGGATCGTTTAGGCGCTCAAGGTGCCGATGTAGGCGGTGGTTTTGCTCAGCAAAATGCAGGCGCTAGATCAAATCCTCCTCCCGCTGCAGAGATGAGCCCGAATGCAGGCAGCAGCAAAATGTTTGATGACGATATTCCGTTTTAGATCTCCAAAAAAACAAAGGACGGTAAAAACCGTCCTTTGTCCCGCCCTTGCGTCCCTGAACGATGGACTTTTTGCTTATCCTTAAGCCAGTCTATCCTCCATGAACGCATACATCCTTGTACATCGTTTTTGCATCCTGCAGTGTGCTTATCCTTGCACTGTGTTACCGTCCTTGAGCGATACAGATCCTTCTATATCGTAATCTTCCCTGAATGCGTAATCCTTACGCGTTACACCTTCCATGAACATATACATCCTGTACACTTGCATTTAGGATAGTGCATACGCTTTACAACCACAAGCACACTACCCGGCCGACCAACAGACATTTTACTGAATAATTCTAATGAAAATCAATATGTTACAACATCAATGGCAATTTTTTGATCAGTTCTTTTGAGATTTCTCGTACAACCCATAGGGCTATTTAAAGCCACTTTTTTGTCCTTAAGGCAAATAATGTCCATTTATTACTCATGAAAAAGATATTATTTGCATAAATTAGCATCATATGCATATTTTTTACTCAGAAACTCTTGCTTTGCGAAAGAGAACAGTATAAAATTCGTGCTGCTTAAAACACATACAAATAATTATTATTGCGAGGTAAAATATGTCTAGTTCCATTACAGATACAGAAATGTATACTCTTATCAGCGAAAGAAGTATACAAAACTTATATTCTCTCCTTTGGGGGCACTTTTCAAACCCTAATCATCCTGAATTAACAGAATTATACCAAGCCGCTCTATATCGTGCCGCTGAATGTAACGATGAATATGCAATGCGTGTTACCACGTTATTGATGAAATCTGCTTTCACAAGCGAAAACCCAAACACAATTAAAACCATACTAAATGCTTTAAACAAAGCCGCAGAAAAGCATAATTCAGATTTTATAGTAATAGTACTAGACCGTTTAGAACCCGAATTGGTGCAAAACCTATTAGCACAAGCTATGCCAGAGCTATTAACTCGGTTACGAAAAATAAAACCAGATTTACCGGAGATGGATGAAAATCGCTTCTATAATGGGCCTTACCTTGATGTTGAGGATGCCGACCTTAATGCTAGAGTTGATGATGCTAGACCTTACACTCTTGATGATAAGGCCGACCTTAAGGCTAAGGCTGACCTTGATGCTAGAGCTGATAGCGAGCGTAAAAAAATGAACCCATTATATTACACAGCCATCATTGAGAATAATTTAAAGCTAATCCAAGACTTATTATCACAGGATCCATCTTCAATACACGATTGTGACCATGACGGAAAAAAACCAGTAGAACTAGCATTAGAAAACCCTAACATTAATCCTGAAATTGTACGGTTTCTTTTAGATGCTGAAGCTAAAGTTGATGCTAGAGTTCGCATTGATGATGCTGAAGCTGAAGCTAATGTTAGAGTTGGTGCGCTGGTTGTAGCTAATCAACCAGGCAAGCCAAGCCTTTATACAGCCATCTCTAGTAACGACTTACCACAAATCCAAGCCTTATTATCAGAGGATCCATCTTCAGTACACAGTCGTTATCATTTTAGAAAAACACCATTGCTGCTAGCATTAGAAAATGCTAACATTAATCCTGAAATTGTACAGTGTCTTTTAGATGCTGGAGCTGACGTTGATGACGTAGATCGTTCACGAAGCAGCGCGCTGATTATAGCCAGCCGATCAGGCAACTCAGAAGTTGTAGAGTGTATTCTTAATCATATAGATGAAAAAATTATTTTTAAAAGTAAGACGCTGAATCATTGCTCTGATAGGGGGCTAAATGCATTACACTGGGCATGCACATATGGGCGTGTCGAAGTAGTTAAAACATTACTTCAAGGTGGTTTGGATCCTTTTACTCTTGGTTATGATATTAATGATAACACTGTTGAGGGAGCATTGGAAAGTGCTATTAGAAGAAAGCAGGTTGTTATTACACAACTATTACTGCGTCACAATTTGGAAAAGTCTAAAAAAGAGATTTTAGGCGATCAAGAACAACATATATTCAGATTAGCGGTAGAAAATGGCGATGAAGCTGCCGTTGATTTTATATTAGAATATGACTATCCATCATCAGAATTACTCGATATAGCAGCAACAAAAGGATATTTTTCTATTGTAAAAATGTTATTAGCAGCAGAGAAGAAAAATTTTTCTATTTTAAAAATGTTATCAGGAATAGAGGAGTATCTATTAGGTCCAATTATTTCAGCTGCAAAAGGGAACCATTTCCGCATTTTAACCGCTTTATTGGAGCATGGCATATCGCCGAACTACTCGAATTGGCAGGGAATAACTGCACTGATGACTGCGGCAATGAATAATAGTGTTGAATCTGTATCCGTTCTATGTGAAGCCGAGGCTGATCCAAATAAAAGATGCTCTTTTGGCAATACCGCACTGATGTATTTGAATATAATTGATAAAAGAGGAGAACAGATCTTAGAACTGCTTTTGAGACGTGGTGGAAATTTGAAAACTTTAAATACTGCCGGAGAAAATGTACTGACTCAGTCTGTCAGAAATAATAGGCTGGGTAATATTATAGCTTTACTAAAAAGAAATGTTAACGCAGATATGAAGAATAAGAAGGGAGAATCTCCTCTATTTATAGCACTTAAATCACATAGACTTGACATTGCCAGCTGTCTTATTCAAGGAGGAGCAGATTTTAATCAACCGGTAGTTACTAAAAAAGATTCTTTGCTACACTTTTTTGTACAAACAAATGATGTTTTGGTGTCAAAATTTCTTTTAGCGAATGGGGCCGATATAAATAAAAGAGATCATAAAGGTAAAACTCCACTAGAATATGCAACAAAAGAAACAAGGCAAGAATTGACTGTATATATGCATGAGATTAAAATAAAAAAACGCTTCCCTAAAAAATGTATTTCAAGAGAAACCTTGAGAAGTATGTTTTTATATGGTCCTATAGCTGATGAATTATCTGCGCCCTTCCGCTATCTTTCCGAAGACTCTCCTTTAAGAAATAAACCAGCCATGTCATCAACACTGATTTCTATCTTAGAATATTTCTCAAAAAGATGTGCAAACACTGAAGGTTTAAATGAAAAAGAAGCCTGGTGTTTAAAAGTAATTTTAGATGATTACGACCGCGGACTACTACCACATGATCTATTATCTGACGCAATTCGAAATGTTCTTTTGGATCAAGAACCTTTCTGTTTATTACATTCAAAAGAAGGCAATAAAGAGGCTGTTCTAACACCGGATAAACATATGGAATTCCTAGAAGAATTAATAGTTCAAGCAAGGGCTTTGCCACTATCAGCCGATACTAGAGAAAGTATATTAAATATTGTTTTACCAGGTATGCAAAAGCTTATTACAGAACGAAAAAATATTGTTAATCATCTATTACATAATTTTGGTAAATTGTACATGCTAAATCCGAAATTACCATTACATAGCGATCATCAAGAAAACGCTAGTGAACAAGAAATTGAAGCATTAATAGATAGAATATTAGATAATATTTTGGGCGCTGCTTTGATATGCATGAAGGATGGTCGTTTAAATGAATATTTTGATAAACTATCCACTGGACTTTGCTTAGAGGGACGTAGTAGAGATGCTCTAACATGGGTGACTACAGATGTGATATCTCGAAAAATCGAAAAATCTTTTGATGATTTAATGGCACAGTACCTCTATCAAGAGTATCATCCTTATTCTGAAGTATTGCAAGGCGGGAACTTGGCACAGCGTGAATATTTTTTAGGGGCTGCAGAGTTTATTGCTAAAAGACATGCTGGAGCACGCTGTGCCGTAGATGCAAGATTTGCACCACAAGGAGTAATCACGCGTAACAGTATTGATAAATATCTGCAGGAGATTATGTGTTTGAACAGAAATGAGGATACGATGATAAGCGAAGGTAAATCCATCACGTCTATAGGAATGTTTAGCTAACAGCTTAAAAACAAAGGACGGTAAAAACCGTCCTTTGTCTCGCTCGCGCATCCTTGAACGATGGACTTTTTGCTTATCCTTAAGCTAAGTCAATCTTCTTTTAAAAATCAGCGCATCCCCCTTGACAAAATACGCCAATAAATCAATACTCTATCCTGGCATGGACAAAGTATGGCAGTACGTTAAAATTCTAATTGAGCCCTTTGTATGCCTGTAGGTGGCTTAGGTTTAATCTTGAGCAATTATTGAAACAATTCCCCCATCAGAGGAATTATTATGTTAAAGCATACCAGTTTTGTTCAAAAAGGTTTCACTTTGATTGAAATCATGATCGTCATTGCCATTATCGGCATTTTGGCGGCCATCGCTATCCCGCAATACAGTAATTACGCTGCTAAAGCTCGATTTGTACAAGTGCAAAATGCAGCCTTGGCTAAAAAATCGGATATTTCGTCACAAATCATCGCTGCAGGTAAGACTGTTTGTACCGCTGTAGCCGCTAGCGCACCCAGTGCTACGCAAAAAACGGCTGGAGTTGGCGTATCCGATACTTGTGTCATCACCGCCACGCCTTGGGATGAAGCCCCCATGACAGCTGCAGATACGTATATCTTAACCCCTACCTACAACACTACCGATGGCACCATCAGTTGGACCGTCGATCCAAACAGCGGTTGTAAAACCAGCGGTCACGATTTGTGCTAAATTAATGCCCTAAAATGGAAACTGTATACTCTACACTGGCTGCAGCGATTGCAGCCAGTGAGAATTTTGGCCTGCCGTTCATCGATTTAAATGCCTATGATCTGGCCCAAATCCCCATGGATTTTATCGATGAGAAACTCATGCGACTACATCGCATGCTGGTCTTGCATAGACGCGGCGATCGTTTAGACGTGGCCATAGCGGATCCTTCTTCTTTAACGGCATTAAATGAACTTAAATTTAAAACCGGCTTAAACACACAACCCATTTTGGTCGAAGAAAATAAATTAACCCGCCTCATAGACAAATTATTAAGCCATCATGCAGGCACAATTTTAGAAGCCCATTTAGACGATAGCGATATCCCTGTAGAAAGTAGCCTCAGCGAGAGTGACGATGCGCCCATAGTGCGCTTTGTTAATAAAATTTTGCTAGAAGCCATACACAATAAGGTGTCCGATATACATTTTGAACCCTTTGAAAACAGTTATCGCATACGCTATAGGCGAGATGGCGTATTGTATGAAGCCGCGCGCCCACCACAAGCCCTATCGCCCCGCATCAGCGCGCGCTTGAAGGTCATTGCACAACTGGATATAGCCGAACGCCGCTTACCGCAAGATGGTCACTTCAAAATGGCTCTATCGCCAGAAGAATCTTTAGATTTTCGCATCAACACTTGCCCTACTATCAGCGGCGAAAAGGTCGTCATTCGGGTGTTAGATCCCGCTTCGGCACACATAGGCATCGCCCAATTGGGTTTGGAAGAAAAACAGCAACACGTATTTTTAGAGCACATTCGAAAACCACAAGGCATGGTATTGGTCACGGGCCCTACCGGCAGCGGTAAAACGGTTTCCTTATACACTGCATTAAATATTTTAAATACGGAAGAGGTCAATATTTCTACCATTGAAGATCCGGTGGAAATGAATATCACGGGCATTAATCAAGTGCATGTGAATATAAAAGCGGGCTTAGATTTTGCCACCGCCTTGCGCGCTTTTTTACGTCAAGATCCAGATATTATTATGGTAGGTGAAATCCGCGACTTGAAAACGGCTGAAATTACCATAAAAGCAGCACAAACGGGGCATATGGTTTTATCCACCTTACACACCAATAGCGCCGCCGAAACGCTAACGCGTTTGCTCAATATGGGCGTACCCGCATTTAATGTCGCCACTTCCGTTTCTTTGATCGTGGCACAACGCCTGGCTCGGTGTTTATGCAACAAATGTAAGCACCCTATAGAAATTCCGAAGAAAAGCTTGCTGGAAATGGGCTTTAGCGGAGATGAATTATGTGGTGGTTTTACGTTATTCAGCGCACACAGCACTGGTTGCCAACATTGCCATTTCGGCTATACGGGGCGTATTGGTCTTTACGAGCTACTGCCCATCTCTAACGCTCTAGCAGAATGTATTATGGCCGGCGGCAATTCATTGGCTATATTGCAGCTGGCCTTAAACGAGGGCTTACAAACCCTGCGCCGTTCCGGGTTAAATCGTGTGCGCGAGGGGGTGACCAGCTTAGAAGAGATAAACCGCGTTACGTAATATGATTTATTACGTAATACGCGGGCTATTATTACGGAGTCGCGGATTGAACCTAAAGCAAGGCGCCATAGTGACGGCGGGGTGTCCGGCGACAGAGGCCTCCGGCGCGCGCAGGCACGAGCACGACGGAGAAGTCGCCGGACAGGACCACGCTAGCTAGAAACTATAACAGCCGCATCTTCAAATGCGCGCAGTACATTTTGAAGAGGTCATATGAAAAAAAAATTACAGCAATACCTTTGGCGCGGCCATAATACCAAGGGTGAACAATTAAGTGGCGAACTGTCGGCAGCCAATTTAATCTATGCCAAAGCCCAAATCCGTAAACAAGGTATCATTTTGCAATCGATTAAAAAGAAAACAAATGGCTTATTTGCCCGCAGGCGTGGCAAAAAATTAACGGCCAAGGACCATGCGCTGTTATTGCGTCAACTGTCTACCCTACTCAATGCGGGTATTCCTATAGTGCAATCCTTAGAAATGGTTGCACAAGCACAAGTGAATGCTTCGGGCAAAACCATGCTATTGGCCATTAAAAAAGACATAGAAAGCGGCATTTCTTTTTCTAAAGCCTTGCGCCACTACCCTGCTAACTTTAGTCCCTTAAGCTGCAATCTATTAGCCGCGGGCGAACAAGCGGGATCTTTAGATCAGATGTTAGATCGCGTCGCCAGTTACGCCGAGAAAAGCGAATTCTTAAAGAAGAAAATCAAAAAAGCGCTGACGTATCCCGTTGCCATCATCAGCATTGCCTTCTTCATCACTGCCGGGTTATTGGTGTTTATCATCCCTACCTTTAAACAAGTCTTCGACGGATTTAATGCCGAACTGCCTGCAGCCACCCGCGCCGTCATCGCCCTATCCGATACCTTAAGACACTATGGCTGGATGGCCCTCATTGGCTTTGGACTGAGTTTATATCTACTTAAAAACAGCTATCAAAAAAATAGTAACTTTGTCGCAAAAGTGGATAAACTGTCCTTGCGCATTCCTATCATTGGGAGTATTTTAGAAAAAGCAGCCATTGCACGATTTGCGCGCACCTTAGCCACCACTTTTGCCGCGGGATTGCCCCTAATCGATGCCTTGCAATCAGTAGCGGCGGCTACCGGCAATGCAGTCTTTAGCAAAGCAACCCTACATATACGCGATGAAGTTTCGCAGGGTTTAAAGATCCAACGAGCCCTGAATAATACCCATTTATTTCCGCCCTTAGTGGTGCAAATGGTGGGTGTAGGCGAAGACTCCGGTTCGCTGGAATTGATGTTAGGCAAAGTTGCCGAACTGTACGAAGAGGACGTCAATCATGCGGTTGATAACCTAAGTACGTTACTAGAACCGCTACTTATGCTAATCTTAGGGGTATTAATAGGCGGTCTGGTCATCGCCCTGTATTTACCCTTATTTAAACTAGGAGCAGTCATACAGTGATGGAAATTTGGGACTTAATATGCAGTTCTTTTGCATTACAATTTGGCATAATCCTTGTTTTAGGTTTATTATTCGGTAGCTTTTTAAATGTAGTCATTTACAGAGTGCCGAAAATGCTGATGCGTCAATGGCAGCAAGAATGCCAAGCCTTCCTGAGCCAAACCAAAAATACGGATGCAGTAGAAAAACTCAGCCTATGGTGGCCAGCCTCCCATTGTCCAAGCTGTAAAACCCCCATAGCGCCCTGGCAAAATATTCCCGTATTGAGTTTTATCCTCCAAAAAGGCTGTTGCCGCAGTTGTAAGGTAAAAATCAGTTATCGTTATCCGCTGGTAGAAGCATTAACGGCCATTATTTTATTGTGGGTGTTTTTAGTGCATGGCTTTACCCTGGCGACATTAGGCTTTAGCCTATTGAGCCTAGGCTTAATAGCCTTGTCTTTTATCGATCTAGATGAACAGATTCTGCCGGATAATATAACGCTACCACTATTGTGGCTGGGTTTATTTTTCAGTTTAAGTGTGTATTTTATCACTCCCAACGATGCTATTTTAGGCGCCATTGCAGGCTATTTATTATTATGGTGTGTGGGCGGTGCATATAAATTATTACGGCATCGTGAAGGCATAGGGCAAGGCGATTATAAATTATTGGCCTTATTGGGAGCTTGGATGGGCTGGCAAACTCTACCCTTCATATTGTTATTGTCGTCGGTGATAGGCGCAATGGTGGGCATTATTCTTATACTATTCCGTCGCCATAGCATGCAAAAGCCTATACCCTTTGGCCCTTACTTATGCTTGGCTGGGTTTAGCGCCATTATTTATCCGCACTGGATGCAATGGTTCTACAATTGGGTTGGACCATAATGTACAGCGTAGGTTTAACCGGCGGCATTGCCAGTGGTAAATCCACTGTGGCTGATCTATTTGCAAAACATGGCGTAACCATCATCGACGCCGATGTCATTGCTAGAGAAGTCATATTGCCCGGAGAAAGTGCTTATGACAGTATCATTGTGTATTTTGGTAATAATATTATAGGTACCGATCAACTTATTGATCGCGCCAAACTGCGACAGATTATTTTCAATAACCCTGAGAAACGCATCTGGTTAGAAAAACTATTGCATCCCTTAATACGAGATAGAATGATTGCTTGTAGTCTTAAAGCAAGTTCTCATTATTGTATTCATGCGATCCCTTTATTAATTGAAACCTTACCACATCCGGAGATCAACAGAATTTTGGTAGTGGATGTAAGCGTAGAAACGCAAATAAAACGTTTAAAAATACGCGATAACTTAGATAAAGATATGATAGAAAACATGTTGCAAGCACAAATCGGTCGTGAGGAACGTTTAGCCCATGCGGATGATATTATAGTGAATGAAGGCGATTTTGCGGCGTTAGCAGATGCGGTAGAGAAATTGCATGAGAAATATTTGCGGTTAGCGGGGTAGAAAAACATGAACGAAAAATACTATCAACCTTCTGGATACAATTCAGACTTCGACTTTAAAGGCAACGACTTTGCCGACTATATCGATCACACTCGTAAAAAAATCCGTTTAGCGCGCTTAGACTTACACAGCGACTACGTTGAAGAAATCATCGATGCCAATGCCCCATTTATGTGGCTGCCTAAAGAAAAGAATACCACAAAAAAACGTGCCATGCTGATGGTGCACGGTTTATACAATTCGCCCTTTAGCCTAAGAGATTTAGGACATGTTTTTTATCAACAGGGCTTTTTAGTCTACAGCGTGTTATTACCTGGACACGGCACAGTGCCTGGAGATTTACTCCATATTCATCGTCAATCTTGGCAACAAACCATAGATTTTGCTGTGAATGCTTTAAAAGACAGCATTGATGAATTATATTTATGTGGTATGTCTGCCGGCGGTTTATTGTGTTTAGATTATCATCTAAGACACCCGCATATAAATATTAAGAGCATTATTACACTGGCGCCAGCACTTAAAATTAAGAATATTGCCGCTCCATTATCGCCGCTGATTGCTAAAATCACGCCTTGGCTAGAGAAGAATAATGAAGATAATTACAGCAAGTATCGCTCATTTGCAACGCGACCTGTGCCCGAAGTTTATCATTTGGGTAGAACTGTTCTAAAAAAAAATCGGCAAAAAAAATGCCTGGACACCAAGCTTTTTATGGCATTCTCCAATAGCGATCATGTCATCTCGGCTAAAACCTGCGAACAATTTTTTAGGCGTTATGCTTCGGTGGACAGCCGTTGTGTTATACATCACAGTGGCTTAAACACCAATACCGATCCCAGAATTCATTATTTGAGTGATATTTTTCCTGAAACCCCACCTTGTGTGCTAAGGCACAATGGCTTACTCATTTCACCTGAAAATGGATACTATGGTATAAACAGCAATTACCGCGACCCTAAGAAAAATGAATTGTTGTATAACCCTCAATTTAATGAACTGGCAAAGGCTATAGTAGAGTTTTTGAAGTAAACTACAAAAACTCTGCTGCATTATCGCTATTGATGAAAACTGCCTCTTTGGCATTAAGTGTCGACTATGGTCGACACTTAGGATTGTGAACTTAACTAGGGAAAAAACATGAAAAGCAAACTGTTAGTCGATAAAATTGCCCTTATCGTTGGCGGTAGCCAAGGCATAGGCCTAGCAACAGCCACTCTTTTTGCGGAAGAAGGCGCTACTGTTATCATTACGGGGCGAAATAGTGCCTCACTCGAAACTGCTGTTGCAAACATTCAGGGTAATGTTCAGTTCATTCAGTCTGACATCAGCAATAAAGAAGACAGAGACCTTCTTTTTTCCACCGTAGCACAAGAACATAAAAAAATAGACGTTGCATTTATCAATGCGGGAATGGCTGAAGGTGCGCCACTTGATTTGGTTACCGAAGAATCCTTCGATGAACATATTGCAACGAATTATAAAGGCGCATTTTTCTGCGCTCAACACAGTGCTCGTCTCATGCCAGAGAAGGCCAGTATTATTTTTACGGCTTCCGTCGCTGGCTCAATGGGTATAGAACATTCTAGTATTCCCCCCAAAGTAAAACCCTATTCAGAGTCAGTAAAGAATGATATTTGATGCCGATCTTTTATTAGAAACCTATAATCCAGGCACATCCGAACTGGCGCCACGCACTGCAGCGTTTGCAGCTGCTCTGGCTGATGCTACACCTGCAGCCGTATCTTCTACATTATCTACGCCAACAGTTGAGAATTTGCGTGCGGCAGTTGCCATATCTCAGGCCGATAAATCATTACCCTATCCTGAAGGTTTAACATTTCATTCCTATACACAAGAAAAAATAGGCGGCATGGATTGTACTGTGCTACGAGCTAAACATTCAGCGTCTGTACCCACGCTAGTCATGTTTTACGGTGGCGGATTTTGTTTAAATACATTATTTGCCCATAAACCCTTTATGGCACATATAACGGCATTCGCCGCTTGTAATATTATTCTGCCCGATTATCCATTGGCACCCGAGACTAAAGCACCTGAAATCATGGCTAAGTCTAGCCATTTTTTACAAAACCTTTTAGACAATCCTACAACCTTAGGTTTCTCGGAACAGATCCTTTTAATGGGCTGGAGTTCCGGCGCACATATGGCCTTAACACTGGCCCTGAATCTGCAACAAGAAGCTCCGAATATTTTTCATAAAATTTCACAAATAATTTTGCTTAGTTCATGGATGGATCTATCCTTAACGGTTGCGAGAAAAGGGCCTTATCAAGCACAACAAAACAAGGATACGATCGCTGTAGGTGCAGACATACTGGAGATAATGGCGGATTGGTATTTACCACTAGGGTACACAAGAGATGAACCCAAATATTGCCCTGCACTACGTTCAATCGATGAACTCAAAGCCCTACCACTGACCACGGTGATCGCAGGTAGCTGTGAAGTTCTGCTAGGAGATTCTATTTTTATAGCAGATGCATTGCGGCGAGCAAGCGCACCCGTTCAATTAGTTGTACTGGAAGGACAAACGCATAACTATTTAGTGTATGATGAGTTAAGTAAGGACGGAGTGTTTGTTCCAGAATTGATTGGACGTATAGCAGCAGGAAAACCAATCAAAACTATGGTTGGTACGGATGGTTTTGGCTTGATTGTTAATGCCTTTAACTTGCTGGCTTATTTTAGCTCTCAAATTTAGGGACTAGAATGAGAATTTAGAGTTTTTCTTATGTTTTTATTAAAAATATTATAATAAAAACTTACTCTATTAACGTTATTAAAAAAATTTATTTAAAGGTATAACAATGCACATATCTCCATCTGGAAAAGTTACCATTGATGAGAACGATACGGCTAGAAGTGTTAGTCTTTTAGACTACTCGGCGACCGCCGTTATACTGAATGGCAACGTCTCTCCTGAATGTGTACAAGCCTTAAAAAATTCGGTTACTACTGTTAGACTTTTTGGCAATGTCTCCGCTGCAGCCGTACAAGCCCTACCGGCTTCAGTCACTAAAGTTATACTGAATGACAACGTCTCTCTTGCATGCGTACAAGCTTTAAAAGATTCGGTCACAGTTATTGAATTTTTTGGCAATATCTCCCTTGAATACATACAAGCCCTACCGGCTTCGGTCACTAACGTTATACTGAACGGCAATATCTCCCCTGCATGCGTACAAGCCTTAAAAGATAGAAACATTCACCTTACACATGTCGGTAATACCGCAACTACTGAAGCGTCATCTCCTACAGATGATGTTTCTTCTCTAGGTCCTAGTAGTACTAGTTCTGATTCAAGTAACTCTACACTTCCGTGTTTCTTTTCATCTAACTCAGATAGTGAACATCAACCACCATGGAAAAAACGCAGACTTGATTTACCACCATCTAATTCGCCTCAACTAAGGACTCAATTACCATCAGATTCAAGTAGCTCTACATCTTCAAGTAACCATACACCTCAAAAAGGGCTCTAATTAAGTAGTATTTTTCGACTAACTACATTATACTGACTACTGTCAGCTACATTTATAAGGACAAATTACTATGTCACTGGTGGATAATGGATTGGCTTTTATCGAGGGCTTAGCTCTCATTTTATCTCCCTGCATTTTACCCATTTTACCGCTCATCCTCTCTAGCTCCATCGATGGTGGCAAAGCTCGACCTATCGGTATTACTACTGGCTTCATAGTCTCCTTCTGTTTATTTGCCTTTTTCTCACGCTGGCTGGTCTTGACTATAGGCATTAGTCTAGATGTGGTTAAATATGTATCTTTAATATTACTGACTCTGCTCGGCATTGTGATGTTATCTAGCCGTCTATCGGAAAAGTTCAATGCGTTTACACAACGGCTAGCCGATGTAGGCAATAAGTTTTCCAGCAACAGTAATCAGGGTGGCTTTGTCTCTGGCTTAGGTATAGGTGCTTTAATAGGCTTAATCTGGACTCCTTGCGCTGGGCCCATCTTAGCGGCTGTTTTAGTCGAAGTCATTCGAGAAAAAAGTAATTTTGATGGATTTATCACTCTACTTTGCTTCTCTATAGGCGCCGGCGTGCCTATGTTGATCATTGCTCTTATGGGGAGAACCATTATGCAAAAGATGCACTTTTTTAAACAACATGCCCAAGGTATAAGACGTACATTGGGTTGCATTATTTTATTGTCCGTGGCCTTTATAGCCACTGGTTTGGATCAAAGAATATTGGCTAGCACTTCCGTTCCCGCTGCACCCACCACATCGACGGCTTCACAACCTATAGCTGCTGCATCTGGTCTTATCGATGCATTACCCAATCCTTACCCGGCACCGAATTTTGTCGGCATCCAAACCTGGTTAAATAGTTCACCATTGACGATGCAATCGCTACGCGGCAAAGTGGTGCTCGTTGATTTTTGGACTTACTCTTGCATCAATTGCGTACGCACTCTGCCCTATGTAACTGCTTGGGATCAGCGTTATAGAGACAAGGGCTTGGTGATAATTGGCGTGCACTCTCCCGAATTTGAATTCGAGAAAAATGTAGATAATATCAAAGCCGCAGTGGTTAAAGATAATATTCGCTATCCTGTCG
>JBIPMB010000138.1:0-5729 GCA_044369355.1 Gammaproteobacteria bacterium
GAGCCCCCATGGATGGGTTTACGGCGTGTTTGACACAACGGCAACGATGGCTTTGAACGAGTAACCTGTGAGTTTGAGAATCTCGCATCTTGAAGTGGAATGGGTATATTAATACACTTTCCGACCACGCACATAAGTTGCCAATACTTGACCGTTGACTTTATTCCCTAAAAATGGCGTATTTTTACCGCGCGAAACCAAAGTATCCGCGCTGACGCCCCATTCTGCTGTAGGCGATAATACTGTTAAATCCGCACTTTTGCCTATATCCAAAGTACCGCGGTTCAAACCCAAAATATGTGCGGGTGCAGCTGTGACTAGACGTAAACATTGACACCACGATAAATTCAATTCGCGGTGTAACATGACCAACATTGGCCACACCAATTCCAATGTAGACATCCCTGGAGGAGTTTCTAAAAACGGCACTAATAACGCATCGGCCTCATGTGGTGTATGTGCTGAACAAATAGCATCGATCGTGCCGTCGATCACCCCCTGACGTAAGGCAGCGCGATCCACATCACTGCGTAAAGGTGGTTGCATTATATATCCCTCAAAATGTCGATGCATCGTTTCCGTAAACCATAGATGGTGTATAGATACATCAGCGCTCACTGCTAAGCCACGCGCTTTGGCCTCAGCAATTAATTCTACTGCGCGCGCACTGGATAAACGGCTAAAGTGAACTCGCGCCCCTGTTTCCGGTAATAAAGCAATCACTCTGGCAATCTCACTCGCCTCTGCACAAACAGGTATTGCCGGTAATCCTAAAATTAGATTTTCTAAGCCCGCATGTACATAATTTTTGTCCTGCCACCACGGATCGAGTGGGCAGTGAATAACTAATAAATTGTTAGTGGCTGCATATTGCAAAGCTCTATACAATAATTGTGTATTGAAAATAGGATGATACGCTTGACCCACGGCAATACAACCGGCTTCTTTTAATGCCGCCATTTCCGCCAATTGTTTACCGGCTAAATTTTGTGTGAAAGCCCCTATAGGCAACACTTGCGCCTTAGCAATGCGCTGCGCCTGACTATGCAAGGATTCGACGACACTAGGCGTATCTAATAATGGCTCGCTATCAGGTGACACGCATAAGTGTGTAAAGCCACCTTTCACTGCTGCCGACAGTTCAGAATGAATAGGATGATGTAATGTAATAGAGAGATCTATAAACCCTGGTGCTATTAAACAGTCGTTACAATCAATTTCCTCGTCTGCAACAAAGCCTTCCGGGGCACTTTCCAGTGCGGCGATTTTTCCTTCCGCAACAAACAAATCGGTTATGATTTCGCTGTGTTTTTCTGGGTTAATTAAGCAACCATTGCGAAATACTATTTTGTTCGCCATTTTATTTCCTCGCCGTTAATTCAACCATCACCGCCATACGCACTGCAATGCCAAAATGTACTTGTTGTAAAATCATAGAGTGTGGTCCATCAGCGACTATGGAATCGATTTCAACCCCTCTGTCCATAGGACCCGGATGCATCACTATCACATCTTTTTTGGCTAATTTTAATCGTTCAGCGGTTAAACCATAACACTGATGATATTCGCGCAAACTCGGTAATAAACCTTGATCCATGCGCTCTTTTTGCAAACGCAACATGATAATCACATCCGCACCTTGAATGCCCTCTTCCATATTGCTATAACAAGTCACACCACTCGCGCCTATTTGTGCGGGCAATAGCGTTTTAGGGGCAATTAAGCGTATATGTTTAACGCCCATGGTTTTTAAGGCCATGATTTCTGAACGTGCCACGCGCGAATGCAAAATATCCCCTACAATGGCGACTGTTAACTTTGAAAATTCTTTTTTAGCATGGCGTATCGTATACAAATCTAATAAAGCTTGGGTCGGATGTTCATGACAACCATCGCCTGCATTGATAACCGCGACGCTGGGTTTTACCTGTTTCGCAATAAAATGCGCCGCACCCGAATCGCCATGTCTACAAACAAATAGATCGGCTTGCATGGCTTGCAAATTTAAAATAGTATCCCGTAAAGATTCCCCCTTTGCTGTTGCAGCGGTGGCTACATTGACACTGATGACATCGGCGCTTAATCGTTTAGCTGCAATTTCAAAAGTAGTACGGGTACGCGTGCTGGCTTCAAAGAAAACGTTGACTACAGTTTTATCTTTTAAATCATCTGTATGGCGCAAACGATTATTCTTATCTATAAATGTATCGGTGAGCAACAATAGTTTATTGATATAATCTTGTGGCAAACCATCTAAAGTGAGCAAATGTTTTAGCCGACCATTTTTATCAATTTGTTCCATATTAGTCTTCCTCAAATTGCGCTAACCATTGTTCCAAGATTAATTTAGCGGCCAAGCTGTCTATGGCCGTTTTCTTTAAGGCCTTATAACCGCCACTTTCAAACACTTGCGAGCGAGCTTCTGCTGAAGTCAAACGTTCATCGGCAATATAAACCGGCAACTGAAAACGATCTTTTAATGCCAATGCAAAGGCCGTTGCCTCCTCTGTAATCCATTGTGTTTTACCATCCATGTGTAACGGAATACCCACAACCAAGGCAAATGGGCGCCACTGTTTAATTAAAGTGCCTATACTTATCCAATCGATTTCATTTTTAACACGATACAATACTGATAACGGCGATGCACTGCGCGTTAATAACTGCCCTACCGCTACACCTATTTTTTTAGTCCCATAATCAAAACCCAATGCAACCCCTTGCGGTTTGACTGGCTCTTGCCAGTTGCTAGGTAATGATGGGGTATCAGGCATGACCTATATCATCCGACAAATTATCTGGATTAAAACCCAAGCTTTTAATAGCGCGTTGCCACCGATCAGCAAAAGGCATACCAAAAATAATATCGATATTTGCAGGTGCCACCAACCAATCATTGTCAGCAATTTCTTTTTCTAGCATCTCACTGGTCCAACCAGAATAACCCAAAATCATCAATGCGTCTTTAGGGCCTTCATTGCGTGCCATAGCTTGTAAAATATCTTGCGAAGAGGTAACTGCTACCGTATCACATACCATGAGCGTAGATTGCCAAGGTTGTTGCGGTTTATGTAAGACAAAACCACGATCCGGTTGCAGTGGTCCACCTAATAATACGATGGACGGCAATTGTAGATTATTATCGACTTTGATCTGCATTTCTTCAAAAACATCGGCTAGTTTCATATCCAGCAAAGGACGATTGATCACTAAGCCCATAGCGCCTTCTTCACTGTGAGCGCATACATACACTACGGTGCGATGAAAATGCGAATCATCCAGCCCCAGCGTAGCAATGAGAAAATAATTGACTAGGTTAAATGATCCGTCTTCTTTCATGCAGTTTCTAATTTAGCAGTATCGCGTAAGCGATCAAGATGTTCGTATTGCTTGCGCTCTTTAGCTTGACTTTCTGATTCAGGAACGAAAAGTCTTAACTCTTCTAAAAAGAGATCTATTTCACTGACATAATTTTTATCACGTTTTTTCAATATAGACTCCTCGTAATGGTGAATTCTCGCGGCTTATTTATGGAAGGGCGGCTCACGAGCCGCCCCTACACAATCGCCTGCTCAAACCAACCTTAAGGTTTAACAGCACTATTCACCATGTCTTTTAATTGCGGCTCTGGCAAAGCACCCATTACAGTATGCGCCTTACCTTGTGCATCTAGATAAATAATGGTTGGCGTTACTGTAAATTGGTGATCCGACATAAATTTCATGTTGCCTGCAAATTTGGCTTTCAGATCAGCCGATGGATTATCTATAGGCTTAATTCCGCCTTGTTCTTTATCCATGTTGAACTGACTTTCATTTTGTTTTAGCAATGCGCCTGGATCCTTAGCATTGATAATTGCCATGGACATGCCTTGGCTCGATGGACGCAAAAAGCCTACTAAAATCCAACGTATAGCCAAATCACCTTTTTCTACATAGGGACGCGTATCGTTATAAAATTTGTGACAAGCTGAGCAATTTGGATCGGCTATGGCATAAATAACATGCTTAGCGTTGGCTGAACCATCTAAAATCCAAGCCGTATTAGCAGCATTTGTCCACGCTTTTTGTGCGATTTCAGTGTTTACATACTTTTCAGTATCACTAGCGGTTTGACTTTGGCCATCCGCAGTGATGACATTACCGACAATAATGTATTGTGCATTCTTGTCCACATAAATGACCGCTTTCTGTCCTTGCGGTGACTTCACTACTAAGCCCACTAAACCTGCAGGACCTGTAAATTGTTTGAGCACTTGAATTTGCCCTTGAGTCACTTTTTGGACTAAATTCTTATAGTTATCTTGTACCCCAGGCGCAGCTGCAGCTGGTTTAAGCATAGCGGGCGCTGGTGTGGCGGGAGCAGCTGGTGCGGCCGCTAAAGAGACCGTGGCAGTAGCCAGTAATGCACTGGCGGCAGTTATCATTAGACGGGTACGGAGTGTCATAACAGAATCCTCGTTATTAAAAATAGTGTCTAATGATATGCCCCCCTTTTGAGGCTGTCAAGGCGAATTTGTAGACAAGGACATAAGTTTCAACAGCATAGATCTATTGTAGGGGCGCTTCGTGAAGCGCCCTGAAACGCAGCACATTGCACCCATTCTGCGCACATCCATAATTATCAGCCTTGATTCTGGGCGGTGAGCTTCCCGCCCCTACAAGCGAGCTCCCAAACAAGCCACGGAATATTGTGTTAATACAGATTTACTTAATACAAATCCTCATCATCTCTAAAGTACAGATTATACACATAAAAACCATTTCTTGCAGCCAACGTCTGGGAACTAGACACGATCGTGCAATAATGGCATAATCGCGAGATTGTGTTTTGGGGAACAACTTGTGCATATATTGGTAATAAATGGTCCAAATTTGAACTTATTAGGGCAGCGCGAACCTGAATGCTATGGTAAATCCACCTTAGCGGACATCACGGCTTCCTTAGATAAACTCGCACTAGAATTAGGCGTCAGCCTATCTCATTTTCAAAGCAATGCTGAGCACGAGCTCATAGCCACCATTCAGCGAGCCCTCAATCAGGCCGACTTTATTCTCATCAATGCCGCCGCTTATACGCATACCAGCATCGCCTTGCGCGACGCCTTATTGGCGGTGCAGATCCCTTTTATAGAGGTGCACTTGTCCAATATTTACGCTAGAGAATCTTTCAGGCAGCAGTCCTACCTAAGCGATATCGCGGTCGGTATGATTGCTGGTTTAGGGCCGGTGGGTTATGAATGCGCCTTGCGCGCCGCCCATCATCGATTAATAACTGTGTGAGGAGAACTATCTTGCCAATGGATGTACGAAAAATAAAAAAACTCATCGATTTAGTCAATGAGACGGGTATCTCTGAATTGGAAATCAAAGAAGGAGAAGAGTCTGTACGCATTACACGGCATGGCCTTGTTAGCCACGCGCCTGTGCACAGTCATACAGCACCGGTAGCCACATCTATGCACCATACGGCCAGTACGGCGATAGCTGTCGCGGCGGAAACAGCAGAAGTCAGTGGTCATACAGTGAATTCACCTATGGTAGGCACAGTTTATTTATCACCCTCACCCCAAGCGTCCACCTTTGTTAAAATAGGCGATAACGTACAGGTCGGTGACGTATTGTGTATCGTTGAAGCCATGAAAATGTTCAACCAAATCGAAGCCGATGCGGCGGGTATCATTAAATCTATCTTAGTTGAGAATGGCCAACCCGTAGAATATGGTCAAC
>JBIPMB010000152.1:0-5252 GCA_044369355.1 Gammaproteobacteria bacterium
CTAACTCCGGAGTGAGTTACGTAGTATTTGGCAGCAATTCCACAACTCTTGCCGGTAATATTATTGATTTAGCAACGCTTAACAGTAGCCAGGCAGGTTTTACGATAAAGGGCGTGAATACTTATGACAACTCGGGGAATCGTGTAAGTGGCGCCGGAGATGTGAACGGCGATGGGTTTGCGGATGTTATCATAGGGGCCCCGAATGCTTATGGCGATATGTTTAATTCTGGAGTGAACTACGTAGTATTTGGCAACAATTCCTCGGATCTTGCCGGTAGTATTATTAATTTGGTAACTCTCAATAGCACCAAGGCAGGTTTTACGATAAAGGGGGCGAATACTGACGATAACTCGGGCTATTCCGTCAGTGGCGCAGGGGATGTGAACGGTGATGGCTTAGCGGATGTTATCGTCGGGGCATCTGGTGCCACCGGTGATAAGGCTGGCTCCGGAGTGAGCTACGTGGTATTTGGTAGCAAATCAGCGGGTCTTCCCGGCAGTGTTATAGAATTAGCTACCCTGGGTGACACTAAGGCAGGTTTTACGATAAAGGGTGCGCATGCTGGAGACCAATCGGGTTCTTCCGTCAGTGGCGCTGGAGATGTGAATAAGGATGGTTTTGCGGATGTCATCATAGCAGCACCTGTAGCCACGGGTGATGCGGCTCGATCTGGAGTAAGCTATGTGGTATTTGGCAGCAATTCCACGGGTCTTGCCGGTAGTGTCATCGATTTAGCAACCTTGAGTAGCAGTAGAGCAGGTTTTACGATAAATGGTATTAATTATGACGATTCCTCGGGTTATTCCGTCAGCGGTGCCGGTGATGTGAATGGTGACGGGTTTGCGGATGTCATCATCGGAGCGGCGCATGCTTATGGCGATGCACCTAACTCCGGGGCGAGCTACGTGATATTTGGGGGCAATTCCGCGAGTCTTGCCGGTAGTGTCATCGATTTAGCAACTCTCAGCACCAGTCAGGCAGGTTTTACAATAAAAGGTGCAAATACTAACGGTTATGCTAGCTTCGTAAGCGGTGCCGGGGATGTGAATCAGGATGGATTTGCGGATGTTATCATAGGAGCGTATGGTGACGGCGATGCGCCTAACTCCGGAGTAAGTTACGTAGTGTTTGGCAGCAATTCCACTGACCTTGCTGGCTGTGTCATTGATTTGGCAACTCTAAGTAGCAACAGACTAGGTTTTACGATAAATGGCGCGAATGCTGGTGACTCGTCGGGTACATCTGTCAGTGGTGCGGGAGATGTGAACGGCGATGGATTTGCGGATGTTATTATTGGGGCGTATGCTGCTACCGGTGATGCTCCTCAATCCGGAGTGAGTTATGTGGTCTTTGGGTTTCCCACAACACCAGCGCCAAGCCCTAGCCCAACACCCAATTTGCTACCTTCACCGGCTCCTACACCTGTGCCTACATTCACTCCAACCCCTCCAGAAAAGCAAAGCCATGTCGAAAGAAATATTATCATTGGTGGGGCTATAGCAGGTGGTTTATTGGCAGCGGGGCTGTTTTGTTTCTTCCATCATAAGAAAAAGGATAACGATTATCGTTATGTTTATGAAAGTGATGTAGAAGGTACAAGGCAAGATGAATTGACACCATTGAGTCAAGGACCAAGTTCGGCAAGTCGGGTTAGAGACGGATACTCACTCAATTAAGTAAGGAAATAGGAGAATAAAATGCTTACTAGTGTTAAAGAAAATGAAATGCAAGAAGTTGCTGGGGTAACATTGTACCAATCGGGTATTGATGCGGAAACTAACAAACAGTATAAAAAAGCGGTGAAAAAAGTACACGGTGCTGCACAAAAAATAGTATCGGGGAGTGTTTTTTATAAATTTAATGGGAGATTATAAATGAGTGTAAGTATTATTGATGAAAAGAAAATGGTTTCTCAAGATGAATGGTTAGTGGCATTGCTACGCAAGCAAACAAAAGGTAAAGAAGAAATAGCTTTTTTATTGGTAGAAGGGCGTACTGAAGATGACCAAATTTTGTTGCGCCGTTATGAATTTTTTGAATGCCCTAATGAACGAGGTAAAGGGTTGTTGTCGGTTAGACCGGAAGTAATTGCTTCACCAGAGCAGGCACCTTCTGTGTTACTGGGAGACTTTTTGCAAGGAGATGCTTTTAATGGTATCGCTTGGCTATTGAGGGTCGATAAAGCCAATCAATTGCATCAATTGATCGAAGCAGATAAACAAGTTGAATTGCCATATCAACGTGAAGGCAATCGATATTTAATTCATCAATCTATTTCTTCAAGTGGCCATAATAGTTTCACATGGGCTCGCGAGAAATTAGAAGCCTTGCAAGAACCGCATATTGTTATTCCTAATAAATTGACTGATTTTATTGCTGCACACGCAAGTTTTTATATTTCGGGAGAAAAACCAGTATCCGAAGAACGCAATGGATGTTATTTAATGTAAATGGTGCACTAACTTTTAGAGGATATATTGAATGTTTGAAGCAGAAGTTTTTAAATTATTAGAAGAAAATGTTGTTAAAACATTGACTATCAATCAACGGCCTCAGGCGCACAGCATTTTGGATTGTCAAGAATTTGCGGATCGACTCAAAAAAAATACTTCTTTAGAAACTTTAGTGCTACATCGACAATTTTTAGGGCCAGTTGGCATACGTCCTATTGCTTTAGCCTTGGCCGCACATCCCAATTTAACTGAATTGGATCTAAGCTGGAATCAACTGGGGCACGAAGGCGCTGAGATTTTAGCGCAAGCATTTAGCAATGATGTTAAAATTAGGCGATTAAACTTGCACTATAATCAGTTAGGCGTGTCTGGAATCAAAGCACTCAGTCCTTTCATCAAAAAAATGCACTTAATTTCGCTGAATTTAGGCGCTAATCAATTAGGTGATAGGGGGGTACAGATTTTAGCGGAAGATATACTCCCTTATGTTCGATCTTTATGTCAATTAAATCTTAGTGGTAACCAAATAGGTGCCAATGGTATACATAAACTTATGCAGGCATTGAATGTGCATCCCTTAGATATTAGCTTAGATCTAAGTGCCAATCAGCTGAACGAGGAAGCCGCGGAACTCATTGCGTCACATTTACAAGGCCAAGTAGTACCCATTTCAGCACTCGATTTAAATCACAATGTGTTGGGTGACGGGGGAAGTATTAGACTAGCAAGAATGCTAGGAGAGAATTCTATTTTAACGGCCTTAAGCATCAGTGATAATCAGATTGGTAATCTAGGTGCTATTGAACTGGCTAAAGTTATGAAAACACAACGTTATTTGACTCGATTTTCGTGTAGGCACAGTGATTGGCAGCCTGGAACTTATGAAGCTTGGGGGAATGCTTTAAAAGCCAATCAAAGTTTAACACACTTAGATTTATATGAAGAACGTATGTCAGCTGAGGTTAGGCTTTCTATACAACAATCCTTGCAAGCTCATCAAGCTGCCCAGCTTGCTATGCTGGAAGCCTGTGTGCAAGGAAACTTTCCAAATGTGCTAAATTATTTACGGCAAGGCCTTAGTGTATGGTCTGTGTTACCCATTAATGGTAATAGTCTGTTACATATTGCGGTTCAGCAGGGTAATGCTGAATTGACGATACTTTTAATACAGTATTGTGATAAATTACTTCAAACGGTAAATGGGCAAGGAAAGTCTCCATTTGATTCTCTTTGTACTGATAAAAGCAAAGCATTAGTTTGGTATCAAGACGTTATGTCCAGTCGACAGCCTATAGCGCAGCGAGCCCTTCTGCCTATAACTCCCCATTTTATGCGGCAATTAGATCACGCTGAAAATTTTGATGCCCTGTTAATCTTGTGTGATATTCTAAAAGAATTTGCACACCCCACGATGCAAACTATCCATTTAGCGGCTTATTATAATTGCGCGGAATTTGCCGCTCATTTAATAGATGCTAAGCAAAGTAAACCAGATATATCTGATCAGATAGGACAAACACCGCTCATGTATGCAAAAGCGCAAAGTCATGCGCGCGTACATGTAGTATTAGAAAGCAGAATATTTTACCAAGAATCACGCCAAACTCGCGAAAACCATTTTCAAGCCTTGCTAAAGCGATTGATTGAAAGAGGGGCACAACAGAATGATACTGTTAGCATTGATGAAGATATTTTAGCGATCAGCAAATCGGATGATATTGCTATTGCAACAGAATGTTTAACGGAGCGTATTAGTCGGTTGTCACCATTGACACATGTAGAATTAATTGCACAATTGAGTCAAATTTTGCAACCACCGCAATTACCCATGCTGTGCTTGGCCCATGAACAGGACTGGAGACAAAGTCGTCTGGGCCGTGTGTTTAATATTGCTTTAACTCCAAAGAGTAAATTATTTGAGCCATTGAATAAACGTATTCGTTTAATTCAAAAAGCTATAGCCTGGCTCTCAACGCAAACCTCAGAAAACTCTCCAATGAAATCTCATTCAAAAAATAGCCTGAATATTCACTATAACGCAATTAAAGAAAATTTATTTGTTATTGAAAGCAATTATTTAGGCTATCGAGATGCCTTATGTCATGCGACTGCTGACATGCGAACTCAATTATATCAACGTCCTGTACGTCTTAAAGGAGCGAATACAGGTTGGCGTATACTGTCTCCTGAAGCGGTACAGGCTCTTATGTTATCTGAACAAGGTTCGCACAGTGATACTGTACATGGTTCACATACTATACGTGTGTATCAACATATCCACTGGAAATATGATCCCGAAGCACCAGGAATAGAATATCAGGTAAAACAATTAGATCAACTGCTTTTTGAACAAGGGATCCCAGAAACTCGACTTTTGAAAATAGAGCAAGGAGAAAAGGTCCATGCTTGTTTGGGATCAAAAACGGTAGAGGGCGAAGATCTATTATTTATTCTAGAAGAACATCCTGAATATTTAGAAAAACTTGATTTAGATAACTTTGGTGCTTTGGTTATTTTAGGATTGCTAACCGATCCAGGGGATGCTAAACCTGATAATTTCATAGGAAAATTTATTTTAACTCCAGATGGAAGAGAGATTTCTCAACTGCGATTAATGAGTATTGATAATGACATCTCGTTTATACCCCCTATTATTCAAAGATATAAAGGCAAAAGTGGCGTAGAACAGTTTACTGAGATACGTAACTGTTTATATTTTTTCCCACACATGAATACCGTAGTAACTCCTTGGGTACGTGAACGTTTATGCTCTTTATTGCCAGAATATACTATATT
>JBIPMB010000139.1:0-5715 GCA_044369355.1 Gammaproteobacteria bacterium
GTTGTGGCAAACCGTGAGCGACAGGATGTCGCGACCGAGCCCCCATGGATGGGTTTACGGCGTGTTTGACACAACGGCAATGGTGACTTTGAGCTAGCAACCTTAGGACTCAATAAGAAATAGTACATCGATCTCGCATCTTCATTAGCGACAGGTATATAAATGCAATGGGAAACAAAGAAAGATAAGCGCAGTGAGGCGCGCGAAGCAGAAAAGCTAGACAATAAATATGATCAATGATTATAATTACGAAAATTTTCTCATTAAGGGTGGCTGACCCAGAAAATTCTGAGTCAGCCTGCGATGGGTCCATACTACTACTAGGCCTTAGTCTGTACGCCTAAGGTCAGTTTTACTCACCTACAAATAAATCATTTCCTCGTCAAAATACACCTACAACTAAAATGTATTTCTTAAAATGACTTAACGAGATACGCGCCCGAAAAGTAAGGATGGCGCTACATTCCACACACTAACATTAATTTTACCGATTACGCTTCTAACCACCTAAGCCCTTACTTAACGGATTTGAATAGATAACTTTGCCGCAAAAAACTGCCATGACACAGTCTTTCAATTGACGAGCACAATTCTAAGTGGCGCGTTCCACCTACCCAAGCTGTTTTAAGCTTAGACTAACGTAATGGTAAAAACTAAAGCCACTTAGTTGGGCATTTCTCGCAAATGCAAAGCACCATTTCGCGTTTTTAGACACGATACAGTGAAATACAATCTTGAAAAACTGACATATTTGGTAAATATGCGTACAAAGTGTTTGGAAATTGAGCCGGGTGGACTAAAATTCCCTTGTGCAGACGCGTTGATGTGAGCTAAAATGTTCATAGCCTTACAATCTCCATGAGTTGATTGTGATGGTTAGCGATGGGATTTGGTGGTCAGACACCAGCCCGTCGCGCTTACTCACCCGAGTAAGCACCACCGCAGAATGATCCCCAACCGTTAAAAACGATTTTTTATCATTCACAGATACATACTAGTACTAAGCTTCAAGGCTTGTCAATAGTTTTTTTAACTTTTTTTAAATATTTTTTTGTGGCGGGATTTTTGGAAAATATTTAGAATATGATTCGTGTTAACAAAGATATTACATCTCAGAGGACTTTCTGCAGATGGGCAGCTCACGAGCTGCCCCTACAATAGATCAATGGCAATGTCGAACAATTCAAAACATACGCGGTACTAAGATAACCTTTTACACGTCATCCTCACCATGATGCAACTCATACCACAAGCCATGCAAGATAGCGAAAGAACATGCAAAGGCCGTACCTAAGATCCAAGCAAAATACCACATGTTATTCCCCTTAATATTTATTCTGTGAATCACTTTCTATAGAGTCTGCGGTGACGCGTCCGCGCATAACCCTATAAACCCAGGCCGTATACAACAAGATGATAGGCATAAATATGACTGTACACACCAACATGATGCGCAATGTTAATAAACTAGACGAGGCATCCCATACCAACAAACTCATACTAGGATGCGATGACGACGGCAACAAAAATGGAAATAAGGATAAACCGAAGGTAGCAATTACCCCCACTATCGCCAAACTGCTAAAGACAAAACCCCATTTGCTTTGACCACGCCCTAAACATAATGACTGCCCAATGACAGCAACAATGACTAATAGCGGCGCAATCCACAATAAAGGATTAAGATGATAATTGGTCATCCATCCTCCCGACACCACGCTCACCGCTTTATGCAAAGGATTAGATGGCCCAGCATGATCAACAATGCTGTCCACCACGAAACCATTTAAACCTTTAGCCACCCACACTCCGGCAAGCATAAATAAAATCAACATAAGTATGGCAGCAATACGGCCATACTGAATAGCGCGTTGTCGCACTATTCCTTCCGTTTTAGTCGCTAAGAAAGAAGCGCCATGCATCGCCAACATGCACACACTCACTAAGCCGCATAATAAAGCAAATGGATTTAACAAACCCCATAATGTGCCCGTGTAGAAAACACGTAAGCTATCGTCAAAGAAAAAAGGAACGCCTTGCAATACATTGCCTAAAGCCACGCCGAAAATGAGCGATGGCAACAATCCGGCAATAAATAAAATCTTATCCCAATTAGAACGCCATCGTGTCGAGGGCATTTTACTGCGATATTTAAAGCCTACCGGGCGCAGAATAAACCCCAATAAAACAATTAGCATTGCTAAATAAAAACCGGAAAAAGATACCGCGTAAATAATGGGCCATGCAGCAAAAATAGCGCCTGCGCCCAGAATAATCCACACTTGATTGCCTTCCCACACCGGACCCACGGTATTAATAACCACGCGTCGTTCTATGTCTTTACGCGCTACAAAAGGCAATAACAAAGCCACGCCTAAATCAAAACCATCCATAATGGCAAAACCGGTTAATAACACACCCAGCAATAACCACCAGATAATGCGCATGCTTTCGTAATCGAACATGATTTTACTCCGTAACTATTTTCCCCATCCGCTCCCTTACGGTCGCGGCTCGGTTTATAAACTAATTAACTGTTCCTTCAGGCCCCAATTTAATGTATTTCACCATCAGAAAGAATTCCACAATGGCAAGACATGTATACAGCAATATGAAACCACCTAAAGATATCCATAAGTCACTGGTCGTTAATGATGATGTTCCCAAATACGTAGGTAATACACCATCTATAACCCAAGGCTGACGACCACTTTCGGCCACATACCAACCTAGTTCTATAGCCACCCAGGGTAAGGGCAAACTGTAGAAAAGTGTACGCAAAAACCAGCGTTTTTCAATCAATTTGTCTTTAGCACCCCAATAAAAGCACAGCGCAAATAGAAGGATAAAGAACAGTCCACACGCCACCATTATGCGAAATGACCAGAATAAAGGAGCAACTTTCGGCACTGTATCTTCAGCTGCAGCATGAATTTGCGCTGCATTGGCATCGGTTACTGTAGCTGTATATCGTTTTAATAATAAGGCATAGCCTAAATCACTTTCATGTTGATCTAAAATAACCTTGGCTGCAGCATCATCGCCATGATGTTGCAACTGCTGCAAAGCGCCATAGGCTAGCATGCCATTTTTAATACGCTGTTCATTGTCAATCACTAAATTGTGTATACCTGGCACTGGTTCAGTGACAGAGCGTGTGGCAATTAAACCCAATAAATAAGGGACCTGTATCGCCGCACGCGTGATTTCATTTTTTTGATCAGGAAACCCAAATACCGTGAAAGCAGCCGGTGCAGGTTCAGTATCCCACATCGCTTCAATGGCTGCCAATTTCATTTTCTGCGCTTGTCCTGCTTCATAACCACTTTCATCGCCTAAAATTACAACGGCTATACTGACCAATAAACCAAAAGCCGCCGCCACTTTCAAAGAACGTTTGGCGAAAGCAATATTGCGATTCCGCAATAAGAAGAAAGCACTGATAGCGCAAATAAACATGGCACCAGTTACATACCCCGCACTCACAGTATGCACATATTTGGCTTGTGCCACGGGATTTAAGATAACGGCAGCAAAATCGCTGACTTCCATACGCATAGTGTTAAAATTGAAATGTGACCCTACTGGATTTTGCATCCAGCCATTCGCCACTAAAATCCACAACGCCGATAAATTGGTGCCTATAGCCAATAACCAAGTCACCGTTAAATGTGCGCCTCTGGACATTCTGTCCCAACCAAAGAAAAATATGCCTACAAAGGTCGCCTCTAAAAAGAAAGCCATTAAGCCTTCTATCGCCAAAGGAGCGCCGAAAATATCGCCCACATATTGTGAGTAATAAGCCCAGTTGGTGCCAAATTGAAACTCCATGGTAATACCCGTGGCTACACCCATCGCAAAGTTAATACCAAATAAAATGCCCCAGTATTTAACCATCTTCTGCCAAATAGGTTTCTTCGTTAAGAAATAAATGGTTTCCATGATCCCTAACAGGAAGGATAAACCTAGCGTTAAAGGGACAAAGATAAAATGATATAACGCTGTTAGCGCAAATTGAAATCTGGATAAATCAACGACCATTTCCGAAGGAAACATGATCACCACTCCCATAAACATGATTAAAAAACACTTGCCTACTTTGTTGTGGTGGCGCTTCGGGTTTGGAAAAACAAAGCCACCATAACAATGTTAATAATACCACTTTAAAAATCAAGATCCAAGTTATTTCTTTGCGTAAAACTTTCATAATAATGATTCTCATTTCTGTTAAAAAGTAGTTGCGTTCCCTTAAATCATCATACTGTTTACGGCTACAGTATTATCTTGTTTATAATCTACATCTAACACTCGCAATTCACGGCCACCGCTAGCCGCTGTTTTGGCTAAAACTCTATTCATTAAATCTACGCTGCGTCGCAAAGCATGTTCCAGATTTTTGCACGACAAATAAGATCCTAAAAAAACAGCCGAAAATAAATCGCCGGTACCACTAGGCGGTACGGGAAAAGTATATTCTCTAGCTGCCAATAAATAATGTTGGCTACCTTGTCCACCATAAATATGCAGTGTATCAGGTGCAACGTCATCTAATTTAACGCCGGTGATAATCACTATCTGTGAACCCTTGTCTTGAAAAAATTGCGCGACCGCTTTAAGGTCAGCGGTAGTTTTAATTTGCCTGCCGGATAAAGTTTCAGCTTCATATTGATTGGGCGTAATAATATCGGCCACTAAATGGTATTTAAAAAATTCCAATACTTCTGGTTTAACAAAGCAATGCTGATTACCGATGACGGGGTCACACAGGTATAATAAGGCTGGATTTTGCGCCTTAAAACGCTTAACGGTAGCGGCTACTTCCTGGCAAATTTCCTCGCTGCCCATATAGCCTGATAAAATAGCTTGACAAGAAGTGATTAGATTGAGCGCTTCTAGGCCCAGTATGACTTGATGAATATGTTCTTTGGAAAAAATTTCGCCTTGCCAATGGCCATAACCGGTGTGGTTTGAAAATTGTACTGTGTTCACGGGCCAAACATCATAACCCATTGATTGCAAGGGATAGACCGCCGCTTTATTGCCCACATAACCATACGCTACATGAGACTGAATTGATAAAATAGCCATTATTTTTACCCTCTTTCTATTGCAACGCCAATAATTGTATCATAGAATAGTCACCATAGCACGGTGGCTATGGACGCAACGACAAGATAAGGAGATATCGTGATGGCGCAAAATAATACTTTGTTTAATACAGATGACAGCGACCAAGAAATTGTACAAGAACGTCTAGATGAGTTTTTTTCTTCTATCATGGGTTTATTATCCCACAACCCGGCCCAACCCAAACGCAACTCTAAAGAAGTGGTAGAAACACGCCGACAAGTTGAAGAAATTTTGATCGAGAGACAAAATCGTGAATTGTATGACAATAGTCTATTAAAAATTGATGGTTAAGATAACCCTTAAACGATAGTTTGTATATACTCTTCGCATTTGATTTTTAGGGTAGGCGCCTAGCTCGCGAGCACCAGGAGTGGCGTACTTATGTCATATACTGGGTGCGAGATGAGCGAAGGCAACACCCCCTAAAAATCAAATGCGAAGAGTATATGAAAAAGATTTGTTTTTTTCTTATAATCTCCTTGCGCTTTTTCGTAAATGGGCTATAGTTCTCTGTACTGGACAAAAGATTGAATTAACATAGGATTTCCCCCTCTTTGGGGAGAAGCTGTTTAAAAAGAGGCCTTA
>JBIPMB010000026.1:0-18239 GCA_044369355.1 Gammaproteobacteria bacterium
GATCTATAGTTTCCTCTCTCGCAATGGTAGTCTAGACCAGAATTATCTAAGATCAACCTTATTGAGCTAATATCCTCATCTAAACTCTCACCGTCACCCCATCCAGTTTCTAGGCCATGATATGGTGGGTACGCTGCTGAGACAAAGGCATTATTACCCGCTTTAGAAAACTTAAATTCATACAATTCATATGGTCTATTGGGGCTTGTGTTAATTTGAATATGATCGCGTAGGCTATTCAAATATTTATCTAGGCTTTGTTCTATTGGCTTTTGATCTAATGCACTAAGATGACGTTCTATATTCAAATGTCTTGGCACTTGGAAATTGTCAGTTTGCAAATCGCAAATACGGCATAAATAACGTATTTTATCTTCGACTGCGTAGAGCAATTTAGCGACCAGCTTTTTTTGCTTAGGAGAAACGCTTGCTATATTTTGGTACTCTCTAAGCTCGGCGCGTACATCAATTAAGTCCTGCAGTTTTTCCCTGGAATCATAGTTTGACATTGCGCTATATGAAGATGATGGGTAATGGTAACCGCTGTTGCTGGACAGAGATGATCGCGATATCGATGTAGATACTGCCGCTGGAGGATTAGGTGGCACAAATGAGTTTGACGCCGCACTATATGAAGATGATGGGTAATAGTAACCGCTGTTGCTGGGCAGAGATGATCCCGATATAGGTGCAGGTGCTGCCGCTGGAGGATTGGGTGACACAACTGAGTTTGACGATGCACTATATGAAGATGATGGGTAATAGTAATCACTGTTGCTGAGCAGAGATGATTCCGATATAGGTGTAGGTGCTGCCGCTGGAGAATTGCGCGGAAAAATAGGAGAGATATAACCATTATCCCAAAAGTCCTGATCAAGATTGTCAATTTCTTCTTCATCTATTTCTTCGCTAACACTTTCAAAAACTCGCGCTACCGGTGCCTGAGAGGAACTAGAACTAGAGCTAGGCTGACTGTTTGCTACATTATAACTTGTCAGAAAAGCTTCAAAATCAGACAGATCCTTCCCATTTATTTGCCCTTCTATTTGATAAAGACGGGTAATTACGAAGTTCTGGGCGGATGCGGTATTCAATACAACTAGTTCTATCCAATCAGTATCTAGAGTTGAATAGAATTGATGTCTAAAATAAGGGTCTAAAGCATCTATCGCATCATTCACTCTTGTACGCACTGTTTCAAATCGTGCTTTATAATAGTCAGACAAGCCTTCTAATTTTTCATAAACTGTAAGTTCTCTTCTAATATCAACCAATCGCTGTAGTCTTTGTTGTTCGATGTCCGATAGATTATTGTCCGGCTGCAAAAGACTAGCCAGCTCTGAACCTGTAGGTTCTTCTGTGGGTGGTACTACGGCCTCTACTTCTGGTACTTCAGCCTTTCCTTCTGGTACTTCAGCCTTTCCTTCTGGTACTTCAGCCTTTCCCGCTGGTACTTCAGCCTTTCCTTCTGGTATTTCAGTCTTTCCTTCTGGTATTTCAGTCTTTCCTTCTGGTACTCCGGCCTCTGCTACTTGCTTCTTAGGGTATTTTTTCGCAAAGGCTTCTAATCTACGCATGAGCAAACCTCTCAAAGTAACATTTTCCGTCAGATCCAGATTTTTTAATTGTTCAACCTTAACAGGGCTAGTAGTATTTCCACGGTCAATCCACCCCTGTATTTCTTTACGCTCATATGAAAGCCCATCAGCAGCTATTACCGGGTCACGCATAATTTCATAGGTAAGTTGACATACAAATTCTGGGTATTTTTCCGTAAATTTTCTAAGTTGCGAAGGTTCAATTTTATTTATAAGTTCATCTATTGTTGTGCTAAAATTCGCAGCCATCATTTACCTCACGTATGTTGTTAATATTTAACGAGTATCTTTAGTCTAATTCTATTTCAATTCTAGCAGTGGTCAATGGGCCCGAGTTTCAGCTTGGAATTGGTCACTATATTAACAAAGAAAGCTTAAGGAAAGCTTAAGACAGCAAAGGAACGATTAAAGGACCTCTGTACTGGACAAAAAAGTAAAAAGGTGTGTGTAACTCGCTGATTTTGCTTAAAAAACATAATATACTTGTGTCGTCAAAAACAGGAGATATTATGAAAGCAGTCAGCGAGTTAAGTCGTATTTTAGGCCAACAATTAGATTGGCACAAGTCCCGCCTGGATTTTTTTGCTAAGGCATTGATAGGGCTGTTCATTTGTAAAACAATTAATTTCCAGGAAATCGCCGTCAGTATGCCAGATGAAGCTGAAATCGCCTCCAGATATAAGCGCATTTATCGATTTTTTGCCCACTTCCATATAGATTTTGAAGTCATAGCGCGCTGGCTTTTTAAGTTATTTTTTTCTCCTACAGATAAATTCTACATTAGCATCGATAGAACCAACTGGTTTTTTGGCAAGGCCAAAATTAACATCTTTATGTTATCCATTTGTTACGAAGGTATTGCCATCCCTCTGTTTTGGCAGCTTTTGGATAAAGCCGGCTCTACCAATGCAGAAGAACAAGTTGCATTACTGACACGATTTATCAATGCCTTTGGCAAAGAAGGCGTGCAGGGTGTTCTAGCCGATAGAGAATTCCCCAACAAGGCTCTTATAGGATGGCTTGAAAACAACAAAATTCCCTTTTATTTCAGAGTAAAAGGCGATGCAATGATTTATATCCGCGGAAAAAAGCACAAGCGAGCCGATACATTTTTCACAAATTTACAGCCTTATGAGCAACAGGTTTTTCCAACAAAACTAAGCCTATATGGCCAATCGCTTTATCTGGTTGCCAGCAAAAATAGCCGTAATGAGCTTATGCTTGTGGTAACTAATGCTAATGCACAAACAGCGATTGCCTGTTATTTACGCCGATGGGAAATCGAGAATTTATTTCAGGCTTTAAAAGGCCGTGGCTTTCGTTTTGAAGATACCCATGTTACCAGCCTGGATAGAATCAATAAGATGATAGTCTTATTAGCCATCGGTTTTGCCTGGGCACATAAAACAGGCGAATGGCGGGCAGCGCTACGGCCCATACCGATGAAGCGATTTAAACCACAATTAAGACCTCAGAATACTTTTTTTAGGTATGGTTTAGACTTTATGCGGGATATCTTCACCAAAACCGCACAAAAAATATCCCAAATAAGGCCTCTTTTTAAACAGCTTCTCCCCAAAGAGGGGGAAATCCTATGTTAATTCAATCTTTTGTCCAGTACAGAGTCAAAAAAGATATTTTTTTATACTATTTTAGCGGTAAAAGGGTATTTTTCAGTCAAATTCTGTGTGAAGTTTCTGAAACTGCCTTGTTAAGGGCCTATAGATTCTGTATACAATTTAACCAGGATGCAAATCATATGTTGAGGCTCAGAAGTTAACTTACGGCAAATCTTGTCTTTATAACTTAGAATAGGCTATGCTAAAGTATCGCCTTTGAAGGCGGTGAGGATTGGTTTTATCTACACTTAAAAAGGAGTCTTTCTATGAAATTTTCAACCCGTTCTATCGTTTTTGTTTTGTTTCTTGTATTTTCAGCTTTAATTCAAGCAGCGCTGCCCTCTCCTGAAGGCCGTTGGACTACCATTGACGACAAGACCGGTAAACCAAAATCTACTATTAAATTATCTGTAAGTGGCGGTACTTTAAATGGTTCAATCGTAAAAATCTATAAAGAGAATGTCAGCAACCCGAATGAAACCACTTGTACAAAATGTACGGGCGCGTTACAGAATAAGCCTCTGATCGGCTTAATGATCGTACAAGGCTTAAGACAAAACGCTGATGGCTCCTGGTCTGGCGGGCAAATTACCGATCCTGAAAGCGGTAAAACCTATAAATGTAGTATCACTCCTAGTGCCGATGGCAAAACATTGAGTGTACGTGGCTATGTAGGCGTTTCATTATTGGGCCGTAGTCAAACCTGGGTGAAAGGTTAAGATTACCACCACTGAAAATGGGCAGCTCGTGAGCTGCCCTTTAGATAAGAGTAATAGCAGATAATGATAAATTGGCTTTATTTATTTCTTGCTGGCGTTTGTGAAATCGGTTGGCCTGTAGGTTTAAAACTGGCCGCAGACAATCGCTGGTGGGCTTTGTTTGCTATTGCTACCATGGCTGCAAGTGGCTTCTTACTGTTCTTGGCACAAAAAGCAATCCCCATGGGCACGGCTTATGCCGTTTGGACTGGCATAGGCGCCGTAGGTGCTTTTGTGGTAGGCATCATCTGGTTTGAAGATCCAGCCACTGCAGTGCGCATGGTCGCTGTAAGCTTTATTATTATAGGCATCATAGGGTTGAAATTGGCAGCTTAGCTGCATATCTATTTTTCAAATTATTTTTAGCCGTTTCCCCTTTTTCAAAAAACTTACTTGATTCATTATTAAGCGTTTATGGTCGTTATACACGGCGCGGCGGTTTAGATATCAATCCTTATCGCTCGACTCACGCAGTGGATTTTAAAAGTTTGAATTTTAGGTTACCGCGGCAGTAGTTCCTATTGACATTTGTTCATTAATTTGGCTAAATAGACATTTAATGATGCTACACTCAGGATACTGAACATGATTAGCCTTGAAAACATTATTCCCAACCCTCAAAAAGCTTTGTTTTTCGCAAAACGGCAATTGGCGGAATTGGTCTACGACGCTGTCAATTTAGAAGGCATTCACTATACCCTACCCGAAATTCAGACCCTTTTAGAAGGTGTCACCGTAGGCGGGCATAAAATCAGCGACGAACGCATTGCATTGAATCAAGGTAGTGCCTGGAAATTTCTATTTGAGTCTATTGAAAACAACCAATTTAGTCTGCATTTAGAATTTGTCTGTAAATTACACGCTATTGCCGCAAAAGAAGAAGCACTGACCTCGGGACAATTTCGCAGTGGTCAAGTGACTATTTCAGGAACAAAGTACATGCCACCCCCTGCCACAGAATTAGCCCATACCTGGCAAAATATAATCTTTGATTATACTAAACTGAATGCCCAAGATTTATATCAAAAAGCCATCAGCTTATTTTTAGATATGGCGCGTATACAATTTTTCTATGATGTGAATAAACGCATGGGACGTTTTATGATGAATGGTATTTTATTATCGCAAGGTTATCCAGCAATCAATTTACCTGTAAAACGACAAGCTGAATTTAATACCTTAATGCTAGATTTCTATCACAGCAATAATAAAACGGCGATGACGGCTTTTATGTTGGATTGCTTAGACCCACGTTTAATTGCCATTATGGCTGAACACAACTAACCCGCCGCGGGTTGTGTAGTTGTTGCAGCCGCCACGGCCACTGGCCAAACCACTTCTGCCACACCCGTTTCGTTCTTAACTAAAGTTTGTACTGTGTTCCAATCTATACTAGCAGTATGCTGTGCGATAGCATTGTTTAGCGCTTCATTCCATAAATTATCATAGCGACCGGCGTAACGAAGGCGATCTTCACGCAACGGTCTATGTGCTTCAAAATAGAGTTGACCTTTTAACCAGCCCGCTTTGAAAGGTTGATTGACTATGGTCACCTTGGTATCCAACGGAACCATACTAAATAACCGTGCTATATCTTCTGGATACAGACTGATACAACCACCAGTCGTTCTGCGGCCTATTGTAGTAGCATGATCGGTACCATGAATGAGATAATCTTCATTACTCAACCGCATCATATATGCCCCCAATGGATTATTTGGCCCTGCGGGCATGACTTCGGGTACTTTAATTCCTCTTTTGGCCATATCCGCAATAACCGACTCTGGCACATGCCACTCTGGATTTTGTTGTTTCTCAATAATGCTGAGTTGCCCCGTAGGCGTCTGCCATTGATCGCCAAGGCGACCTATGCCTATGGGATAGGTTATGACTTTATTCGAATCCGGTGGATAATAATATAAACGCAACTCGGCTAAATTAACGACAATTCCTTCTCTAGGAGCATTAGGCAATATTATTTGATGAGGCACTAATACTTGTGTGCCTTCTTTTAAATGCAGTGGATCTAGCGATGGATTCGCTTCCAGCAGTTCGTAATAGCCTGCATCGTTACGCTCTGCAAGCATACTCAAGCTATCGCCTTTTTTGACTGTAACCACTTGGTTATCGCCTATAACAGCATCGCCCTTGGCCGGTAAAATATACTCCGTGGCAAAGACTGTTGCTGTAGTCAGCATCAAACTACCCATCAAAAAAAGACGTACTAAATGCCGTTTAACCATTTAAAGCAGCGCCATTATTGGTAGCATTATTCGTCATAACTGCGGGTGGAGTAGCTGCTGCAATTGTAGGTGCAGTATCTGCTGCTACAACTGCAGGATCTGCAGCCGCAACTATAGGTGCAGCATCCGCTGCTACAACTGCAGGATCTGCAGCCGCAACTATAGGCGCAGTATTCGTTGCGGCAACTGCAGGATCTGCAGCCGCAACTGTAGGCGCAGTATTCGCCGCTGCAACTGCAGGATCTATAGACGCAACTACAGGTGGGTTAGCCGCAGTAGCTGCTGTTGCCACCGCTTGTAGCCTTGCTGCTTGCCCCACAACTTGTGGCACACCCGTTTGCTTCTTAACCAACGTATGCACGGTATTCCAATCTACACTGGCGGCACGGTTTGCCGCCGCATTTTTAATGGCCTCATTCCATAAGTCGTCGTAACGTCCTGCATAAGCAACGCGTTGTTCACGCAATGGCACATGGGCTTCAAGATAAAATTGATTATTGAGCCACCCCGCTTTGAAAGGTTGATCGACTATGGTCACCTTAGTCCCTATAGGAACTATAGCAAATAGTGCTTCAACATCTTCTGGATACATACGTATACAACCGGCGCTGGTTCTACGCCCTACCCCTGCAGGGTTATTCGTGCCATGGATAAGATAAGACCAATTACTCAACCGCATCATATAATTGCCCAAGGGGTTATCTGGGCCCGCAGGAATCACAGGAGGCAAAACAATACCTCTCTTGGCCATATCATCAATAACGGCTTGTGGTGGACGCCAATCCGGATTTTCTTTTTTCCGGATAACGGTCAACTGGCCTACAGGCGTTCCCCAACTACCATTGCTGCCCGGACGACCTATACCTATAGGATAAACCAGGACCGTATTTGTACCTGGCTGATAATAATACAGGCGTAATTCGGCTAGATTGATGACTATGCCGTCTCTAGGCGCATCGGGCAATATGAATTGATGTGGTATCAGTAAGCGCATTCCACCAGACATATGTAAAGGATTCAATTTCGGATTGGCTTCGAGCAATTCATAATAGCCCGCATCGTTGCGTTGTGCAAAAGAACTTAAAGTATCACCCACTTTTACGTTATCATATTGATTGCTACCCACTATATCATTCCCATTTGTGGGCAAATCATATACAAGCGCAAATGCTGGCGTTGTACTGAATGCCAATAAGGCGCAATACAGCCATTGTTTAACTATTTTCTGTGTACCAAACCATTTTTTTAACATTGAATTACCCCAAAATCCCTAATAACTGCGCATAATAGCTCGTGTAAATCTATAAATCAAATTTTATAAAGAGACTTTAAAATCTGATTTGAAACTGGATCCCCGATCGGAGCCTGTACTCGGTACTCCGGGTATCGAGGATGACAACGCTTCGATTCAAATTTATAGCATACCTCAAGATCTTGCATCTTCAAATACAACCAGTATAAATTACCACAACAATTTCCACACCGAAGTAGCTTCTACTGCTTGTACACCCGTATTTCTATATTCAGCCAATTCCTTAGCCAAATTTTGCTTATCCATCGTACGCGCATACTGTAAGATGCCACCTTGAAAAGGAGGGAAGCCCGCACCGAAAATAACCCCAGCATCCACTAAATCTACGCTATTGACTACAGCTTCATCTAAACACAACAACGCGCGATTCAGCATGCCCAAAAATAACTGTCGTTCCCAGTTCGCCAATTTATCTGGGTCCGGTGTTATCTTATCCCGTATCGGTTTACCCTTAGCATAACGATAAAACCCTTTTTGCGTTTTGCGCCCCAATTCGCCCTTATCCACTTTTTCGCGCAGCAGCGTTTGTGCGGCCTTAGCATCACTACCCATTAAATGTTCACTGACATCCAAGCACACATCCAAACCTACTTGATCCGCTAATTCTAACGGTCCCATAGGCATACCCAAGCGACGTCCGGCAGCATCAATGACCGCTAGACTCTCGCCCGCGGCTAAAGCCTTAAACGCTTCAGCAAAATAACCGCCTAGAATTTGATTGACCAAAAAGCCCGGCGCATCTTCTACTGGCAGAGGTAATTTTTTAATTTGTCTGACGAAAGCAGCGGCATAAGCGATAGTGGTTTTATCGGACTGTTTACCCTTCACCACTTCAACCAAAGGCATGTAAAAAACCGGGTTAAAAAAATGTATCCCTACTAATCGCTGTGGTTGTGTTAACACAGTAGCGATATCGGCCAAACGTAAACTAGAGGTATTGGTAGCAAAGATGGCATCGGCTCGGGCGCGCGAGTCAATTTGTTTAAAAATTTCATGTTTTAAATCCAGCTTTTCCACTGCAGCTTCTAAGATCAAGTCTGCATGCGCAATACCGTCTCCGTTGGGATCAGGGCACAGCCTATCCACAGCCGCTTGTATTAAATGTTTTTGCTTTAATCGTTTTTTAGCAAGTTCATAGGTTCTAGACACAGCACTGCCTAAAGCTTTCAAAGAAGGATCTTGTAGCGTCACACGCAACCCGTGCACGGCACACCAGGCGGCAATATCGCCCCCCATAACACCGGAACCGATGATATGTATATGACGTACTTTAAAATCGGCTTCTTTACCGCTTGCTTTTAATTTCCCTTGCAAGAAAAATACACGCAATAGATTCCTACAGGTTGGTGTAGACAATAATTTCCCAACGGATTCAGCCTCGGTGGCAAAAGCTTTTTCTTCCAAAGAACCCACATTGATCCAATTGTCGATCACCGCATAAGGCGCGGGATATTGTTCACTCTTTATTTTGACTGCTAATTTTTTCTTGAATAAAGCACCTAATAAATTACGTATAAATGGAATATCAGTCACTCTATTCATCCAACTGCCTTTTTTCACTTTAGGTTTGTGTTGAATATAATAGATTGCGGCTCTACGCAATTCGCGTAAAGGCATCACATCATCGACTAAGCCTATTTTTTTGGCTTGTAACACATCTATGCTGCGCCCTTCTAAAACAAAGCTCATTCCTTTGAATACGCCCAATAATCGCAAGCTACGCACCGAGCCACCAAATCCGGGATGAATGCCTATCTTAACTTCAGGCAACCCTATTTGAGTATGTCTTTCGTCACTGGCAAGCCTATAATGGCAAGCTAAAGCTAATTCCGTGCCCCCCCCTAAACAAAAACCATTGATAGCAGCTACCACTGGAATGGGTAAAGCTTCGATTTGTGAAAACAAAGTTTGTGTTTTACGTATATGCGTCACAGCATCATTCATATCACTCACTGCAGCAATTTCTTTCACGTCGGCACCGGCAATAAAATCAGGTTCTTTGCCAGAAATAATGACTATGCCGCTATAGCGGTTTGGATCAACCTGAATGTCTGCAACGATCGCTTCTAATTCTTGCAACACTGCAAAACTTAAAACATTGACCTCTTCGTTGACACCATTCAATTCCAGCCATAAGATTTTATTTTCATCTTCATGCAAAGACCAATTTTTATAAGCGTTTGTTTTAATTTTCACTTTATCTTAGGCTCCTTCTGTATTCAACAATACCGCACCGCCCTGGCCGCCACCTATACACAAAGAAGCAATGCCCTGTTTCGCTTTATGGTCACGTAATACGTGTAATAAGTGCAATATGATGCGCGCACCACTGGCACCCACCGGATGTCCGCAGGCTATAGCGCCCCCATCCACGTTGAGTCTATCCATAGGCACTGTTCCTAAAGCTGTGGCTAAGCCTAATTTATTCTGGCAATAATCGTTGCTGGCCAGCGCTTCTACACAAGCCAACACTTGTACGGCAAAAGCCTCATTGATTTCCCAATAGTCTATGTCGTTGAGCGTTAAATGATTGCGCGTTAATAAGGGTGCTATCGCGTGCGCGGGCCCTAAGCCCATACGGCTGGGATCCAATGCTGCCCAATTGTAATCGACGATTTCTCCTAGTACTGGCCATTGATAACGCTTTACCGCTTCTTCACTGGCCAATAATAAATAAGCTGCGCCATCGGTGATTTGCGAGCTGTTACCCGGCGTGACTTGCCCATAGCGTACATCGAATACAGGCTGTAACTTAGCCAGCTTTTCTAGGCTGCTGTCTGCACGCACACCGTCGTCATAATCGTAACAATGACCTTTATTATCGTAAATAGGGACGATCTCACTCAAACGATGTTCATTTTGCGCAGCGGCTAAACGTTGATGGCTCTGTACAGAGTACTCATCCATCCTTTGGCGGCTGATGTTAAAATCGTGGGCCAAAATCTCAGCCGTTTGCCCCATACCTAAATTGACTTGATGATCTTTTAATCCCAGCAATAAAGCGAATATAGGTTTAAAAAAAGCAGGTCTCAATTCCAAACCCATTTTTAATTTGCCGAGCAGACTCTTTTGTTGTTGCAACTTCAGTAACCAATCCACCATCGCCGGACTAAACAACAACGGCGATTGACTCATGGCTTCACAGCCGCCGGCCAATACCACTTGTGATCGCCCCAGTTGTATGGACTCCATCGCCGATACCACCGCTTGCATACCCGAAGCACAATTGCGCTGCACCGTCCACGCCGGAGTAGCAGTATCTAAACCCAAACGCAAACCCACCACCCGTGAAATATTGGCCTCATAAGCACTGGGCATCACACAACCGGTAATCACTTCATCGATTTGTGTAGGCTGAACTTCTAGTCGTAATAACACGCTGCGTGCTGCCGCTACAGCTAAGTCGGAAGCTAAAAAAGGCCCACGCCCTTTAGCGCGTAGAAAAGGGGTACGCGCCCCATCTACAACTAATACTTTGGTTTTACTCACAATATCCTCACATCCAGATTATCCAAATGTAAATGTAGCAGGAAAATGGTTTCATTGTAATAACCACGACTGCTGACCCGCTTCATATATTGTATATTCTGCACAGTTTAGGTTATCACCCAATTGTTCTGTACTTTTATCGCCCAAAAAAGGCAACGCCTCCACTGTTTGTAACTCCATCCTTTGTCCAGACATTTTTAATTGACTGCGTACACTGACACGAAAAAAATTGACCCCAGCTTGCATATTGCCCTTAATTTGCGCACAAGGTTGGGCCAAAATACTTTCATACATCACCCATATTTGTTCATCCGCCACAGTATACGTGCAAGCTGTCGTAGGCCAAGGGCTGTTTGTCATAAAAAAATAATCGTTGTACACAGAATAGGGTGCAAAACATTGTCCTGTCAATGCTCGTTGTGGCAACTGCGCTTCGGCCAAAGCCAATTGCTGCCATAATCTATCCTGCATTTTAACTCGCAACCATACGTAATATTGACTGCGTTTAACCCATTGCGCTTGTTCAAAGCTAGCCATCACAATGAGTGATAACACCATTAAAACAGTCATAACGACGATTAGAGTAAAGCCTCGTTGTTTTGTTTTCATCTACGACACCCCGGGTTGCAGCGGAATATCCACTTCCATCGCTTGATATAAATGACCGTCATCACTGCGGTAGGATTTTCCCGCAAAAAAATAATTCTGCGTACGATGGGTGACTCGTTCTAGACTCGTTAACAAAATATGCGCGACTAATACAGTATGATGCTGATTGTCTGTGATCTTATTAAATTGCAAATCCTCAACTCCATCGGCCCATTCATACGTTTGGCCATTTTCGTAAGAATATAATCCCCAAATCGGTGTCCCTAAACGCGTTTTCCTATCAGTTTTAGCGACGTAAAAAGTTTTCTCTTGCCATAAACCAAAATAACTGCCCGCAGCAAAAGTGGTATTGCTATTCGCAGTCGTAACGATCTGCTGATTTTTTTGCACACTCACTGTAAGCACTGTTGTTAATTGCATCTTATTGCAATCGGCGATCATCACTATATCGCCTGTCTTCAACCGTTGATGCATGGAAACAGTCCATTGATTTTGATTGCTGGCGTGATCGCTTAATAAATAATCGTGACTAGCTGCCATTTTTTCAATGTGTATGACCATGGTATGGGCTTTGGCTTGATAACCCTTACCCAGCCAAGTTGCAGGGACATCCTCAGCTTTACGAATTTGCATCACTTCATCGCTAGTCACACGCAAGCAACCTTGATAACCAGCGCTACTCAATTCATGATAAAACAGTTGTGATACGCGACTAAATTGACGCTGCACCGAAAACACATTGTTCTGGTAATGGCTTTGCTCGATGCTATTGAGCATGATATTCATGATCACTGCCATAACTATCAACGATAAGGCCAAGGTCACTATTATTTCTAATAACAATGCTCCTGTTTGTGTTAACACTGACTTAGCCGGAATAATCGAGTTCATCAACTAAGTCCAAAGGCATGCCATCGGGATTGAATAATGTCGCCAGCGGCTGCCACTTGAGATGAAAGCTACAAAAAGGCCCTAAGGCTGAAAATACGACTGTTGCTTGTGGTAACCTCTGCGGTAAGTCATTTTGCCATTGCATAAAGCTGGCATTAAAAGCTTCACCTTGATGCAAAACCCCGTAACGCACCAACAAATTGGCGGCTTCTTCTATGGCCACTGTGCGTAACAATCCCTGGTTCATAATCCGAAAAGACAGAAATTGTAGCCGCGTAATGGCCAAAATGCCTATGGCGAAAATGGTGAGGGAAACCATGAATTCAATGAGGCTAAAACCCCGATTATGATGAAAAAACATATAGACACCCCTTTACAGTCTTTATGTAATATTTTAAATATGTTTTAATTTATTTGCAAGCCCTAAAACCCAACCATTCATCCACAACCTTATGATTTTCTTAAAAAAAGAAGTTATTTTGTGTCTAAACCCGTGCGAAACCTCACTTTTCTGCTAGGCTTAAGCTAGAGTGTGTTATTTTACAGAGAGTTACAAATGACTAAGTCAGAATTGATTGATAAATTGTACAGCTTGTTTCCCAACTTAGGTCCGGAAAAAGCCCATACCGCTGTGAATTTAATTGTAGATAAAATGTCCGAAAGCTTATTAAATGGTGAACGCATAGAGATTCGTCGCTTAGGCAGCTTTGCTCTACGCCACCATAAGCCACGCGCCGCTCATAATCCTAAGACAGGGCAAAAGTTAGTAGCCAAAGAAAAATACAGTGTACACTTTAAGCCCAGTAAAGAATTAAAAGAAGCCATTAACGAAGCCCGTAGTAAAGGTATTCCGCCTGGAGAAGAATAATCTGTCCTCGCCCATTTACGGATGGCTTTAGGCCATCCGTAAAACCTATCTTAATCTATCAAATAGAAGATCATACAACCTTTAGCTACCCCGAAAGTGCGAATTGTGTATAATTTATGGGATCATAATGTGATAGTGACAATTAGCCCTACTTAGGGTATGATTGCCGCCTTCGGGGTGTGGCGCAGCTTGGTAGCGCACTTGCATGGGGTGCAAGGGGCCGCTGGTTCGAATCCAGTCACCCCGACCAGATTTAGAGATAATTACTCTAGCGCATAATTTGGTTGCGTAACGCTTCTATCACTTCTAGTGCAAGCCCAAGCTTTTCGCTGATGGTGGCGTCACTTTCTCCCGCTTTGATAAGAGTTATCGCTTCTAAAGTCCGTGCTATGCCTTTAGTTTCACCCCTGGCTTCACCTTCGACTATACCTTTAGCTTTTCCTTTAGCCTCACCTCTAGCTTCACCTTTAGCCTCAGCATCAATCAGTTTTTGTTGAATGATTGCTTGCGCATCGCGCTCGCGTTTTTCTGCTTGCTCATACGTATTAAGCTCGATTTCTGTCCAAGAAAAGCGATTTAACGCTTCATAAGCCCGGTACATAACCGGATCACTGCCAACGATACGCTGTAGATCCGCTTCCTTTGTTTCTTCCGCATGTTTAAAAAAATACGCCCATTTTTCTATCAAATTATCTAGTTCATCTATTTTTTTATTAAATTTTGGCAATTCCAGAAAAGTAAACGAAAAATCTTTTAAATGATGGGCGTGAGTTTCATTATCCAGAATAACATGGGTTGAGTATCCGCTCGCTTTATCCTTGAACATCACAAAATCGGTTATCGCTATAAAGATGATTTCCTTTAACTCGGTGTAATTGTCCCCAGCGATTAGCTGTCTACTGTAGGCTTTGGAGGCATAGTATTGGGCGCGTTTTTCAAAACCCTGCATACGTGCTACTTGCATTTCAATGATAAATTTACGGCCTCTTTCATCTTTGCACAATACATCAATTGTGCTTTGTTTTTGAGAGGCAATCTCTGGATCTTGTGACGTTTTTAAAAACTCAACCGATACAACTTGCTCCGGACCCTTAAAACACAGGATATCGTTAATGAAATGGATGAGGATATCCTGGTTTTTTTCCGTGCCAAATATTTGTTTAAAGGCATAATCATTTTTTGGGTCTAAAAACTTACTTAACATAATATTCTCAACTTCACTGGCGATTGCATACATTGGCTATAACTTAATGTCTATAGTATACGCTATAAGGCATAGATTGGCTAGATCAGCCTTAGCCCAAAGTGCCCCTATGCGCGTTACATCTAAAAGACTTGCTTCAGAATTTTTTCTTTAAAATCAAAATATTAAAGAGAGACTTGCTCCAGACTCATAGGTGCTCTGAACCCATCGTTCTGTCCATGGAAATAAGGGTGGCCGACCTGGGTAAAATCCCAAGTCAGCCTGCGATAGCTCCATACTACTACTAGGCCTTAGTCTGTACGCCCAAGGCCACATTTACTCACCTACACACAGCTATTCTCTCGTCGAAGCACACAGTACACGTTCTGCGGGCCTCTTAAAATAGCTTAGCGAGATGCACACCCTAAAAGCAAGGATGGTGTTACATCTACACTCTAACTTTAATTCTACCGATTACGCTTCAAACACCTAAGCCCTTACTTAACAGACTTGTGCAGATAACTTTGCCGCAAAAAACCGCCATGACTAACCAGTTTTTCGATTGACGAGTACAACCCTAAGCGGCACGTTCCACCTACCCAAGCCGTTTTAAGCTTAGATTAACGTAATGGTAAAAACTAAAGCCACTAAGCGTTGTTTCTCGCAAACGTAAGATACCCTTTCGTGTCTCTGTGTAACCACGATAAAGCGTAATACAATCTTGAAAAACTGGCATATTTGAGCAATATGCTTACAAAGTGTTTGGAAATTGCGTCGGGTGGACGACAATTCCCTTGTGTAGACGCGTTGATGTGAGCTAAACTATTCATAGCTGTTACAATCTCCGTAGTTTGATTGTGATGGTTAGCGATGGGATTTGGTGTTTCTGCACCAGCCCGTCGCGCTTACTTACCCAAGTAAACTCCACCGCAGAATGATCCCCAACCGCTATACTCTTCGCATTTGAAGTTTAGGCTTTGTTGCCTTCGCCCATCTCGCCCAGTCATGTAGAGTACTACACTCCTGGTGCTCGAGCGCTAGTCTTCTCGCCTAAACATCAACTGCTATGAGTATATAAAACGATTTCTTATCATTCACAAACACATACTAGACCTTCGTTTCAGTACTTGTCAATAGTTTTTTTAACATTTTTTAAAATATTTTTATAATGATGGTTCTACTCAAAAGCCATTTATAAACACCCCGAGCAAATCATTTAGCAGATCTACTGTGGGAGCGATTCGTGAGCCAACCTAATAGTCCTATAAATATTTTATAGTAATCAAAAATTCTTTAAAATTCCAAAGCGAAACTTGGAAATTAAAAATAACGAAACTAAAGAGCGCTAAAAAGAATATAAGCAAAAGCCAATTAAAATATTACGGCAAAAAGAATAAATAAAAGGTTAAGCAATTAAGATAATTCTAGCTTAAAAATTTTTCATGCGCGTAAGATCATAAAGTACGATTGAGATATGTTTGCATCCTAACCCATAGGCTGTTAGTATTACTAAAAATAAAAGAAGGTATTATTTTCAGACCTGAAAAGGGAATACCCTTACGGTCAGCATTATCTCCATTTTTTGGCGCTTTGGTGTTATCGCCTCTGGATAAGGCATTTTCAAACAAGGACGTCTTTTACAGTCGCTATCAAGATGATATAATCATCCTCATAAAGACTAAAAACCAGTTTATTAAGGCCAAGAAGTTGTTGTTTAAGGTTTTGCGATGTTTGCATTTAGAGATATCGCCGGAAAAAACCCGTTTGGGTAGACTGAAAGATTTCCACTTCCTGGGCGTTAAGTTTGAAGTATTACAAAATCTTCAAAAGAAAATCCAAGTAAGGGCAACTATGCATAAACGAAGTTGCGCACGAGCCTTAGAGAAGGTTAAAACGCTGAGAGCGAATGCCGTGCATACGGCGGATATTCAGCGTTACCTGATGCGATGGGCTACCTGGTGGCATTGTGTTGCAGGGTGGGCTAAGATATCGCTATTAAACCAATGGGTGGAGTGTACGAGCGCGTTAGCGCCAGACTGCACTTGGTATGGCAGCGGTCTATTGCCCTGGGTTGGGGTCGTGTCTGACGTACGCGGGCATGACGCTCGAAGTATAAAAGATTTAATTAACGAATAACCGTTCTCGGTGTTTCGAGAGCGAACGGAAGGTCTAAATTGAAAACGCAATCGATTGGTAAGAGCCCCGTAGTAATAATATCATCTCCATCGCGTTACCTATACTTTTCATCTCTAGCCCCCCGCTTCCACATATTTTTACCATGCATTGGCGGTTTCGCGCTGCTACAGTACAAAAATTCCCGCGAAAATGGTGAAGACCAAGACTCTCTTAAAAATGCGTTTCCCAGCGCTGATTTTGAGAATTTAAAAATTGATGACTCTACTTATTATAAACCTGATGGCCCGAACGGAGAAAATTATTGGCCAGATGCGTCAGGTCGCTATTGGTGGCGTCTCACCTTAGCAGACTATACTATTACAGAAGACTTTTATTGGACAAAAGATGAAAGCGCAGGACGAGGCTGGCCTGATAAAAACGATAGCGACCGTTATTGGTTCATTGTTCATAATCGAAATGGGGCTAAAATAGAAGGCTTTTCTTGGGAAGCTGATAGAAAAAAAGGGTTCCCTGATAAAGATGGTAATTATTGGCGCTATGTGCAATATACCGAATCCGGTGCCATCAAGGCCTGGATGGAAGAAAAAGATCTGCGGTATTTGGCTCGTATTGGTGATGCTCAAACCAAGCTTAAATTAGCGCAGCGCTATCATGAAGGGGATAAAGAAGCTATTGACTGGTTTCACGAAGCTGCAGAGCTTGGCCATGAAGGTGCTTTGAATCAATTACAAGATTTTGTAAAAGAACGAAATAGAGATGCTATATGTGCACTAGAATGCACAGCTGCGAAGAATGGCCCTAACCAGTACAAAGCTCAAAATTATATTGACAGTGCTCCTGGAAGATATTCTTTTGACCCGCAAAGATGTTCTCCTCAGGGAGATGATTGTGTTGCATCTCCCTCGTTGGGTTTCATTCTTGTAACCACGTTCGGGGTGATTGGTTTGATTACACTTATTTGCTGGTGGTATAAAACACCCAAATCATCTGAACCCCAAGTGAGAAATATTAGCGAAGAAGATATACAAAAAGCAATTGAAGAAGGAAACTTTGACATTTTAAATGCGGTATTTATAGAAGATGCAGAAAAAGATATTAAAGCTTGGAGCCTTGTTGGCCTTGACTGCAGAAAAATTCATTTGAAGACCCATGGATTACGCAAACAAGGTACAATTATAAGCATAATAGAATTATTTGAAACTAGCCAACAGTGCTTACAGGATTATCAAAAAAATCCGGATGCTAATCGGCTTTACATTAAAAGACTGCATTGGGGAGTAGCTCGCTTATTAAAACAACAAAAACAATTTTTGTCGCCTAAGGACCTTCAAAAGTGGCTAGAAATTTGGAGTGCTTTAGAAAAGATTGTTACTGGTAAGGTAGCTGAAGTTGAAACCACTACTCCAGATTCTCCTATCGTTACATTTGATACACTCACCTCTGGCAGCGGCTATATACCCATCGCCAATGAAGATACGAGAAAGCGTATATGGCACAGGGCTATCCGGGCGGCTCACGAGCCGCCCCTACAAC
>JBIPMB010000027.1:0-18222 GCA_044369355.1 Gammaproteobacteria bacterium
ATGACATCAAAGATATGGTAATAAACGCTCACGCTTTATTGGGCGTGAATGCAGGCTTTTTCACACCCGATGGCAAACCTTTGGGCTTACGCATCAACGATGGCAAGGTACTATCGCCCGCAAAACCCATTTCTTGGTGGGGAATTTTCTACTTACGCAATGACACACCAGAATTGAGCAGTGCCAATAGCTTTAAACTCAGCAACGATATAGACTTTGCAGTACAAGCGGGTCCACGTCTATTGATCAATAAGAATATTCCGCATTTAAAAGAGGGCGTGGGGAATCGTACCGCCATAGGCTATAATCAAAATAATGAAATCATTATAGCCGTTAGCGAGAATGCGCAATTGACCACCGTACAATTAGCAGAAATCCTACGCCGCGCAGAAAAAAATGGTGGTTTAGGTTGCTTATCTGCACTCAATTTAGATGGTGGTAGTTCTTCACAGGCTTATGCAAAAGTAGGTAATTTTGTATTGGATGCTCCCAGTTTTCGCGCAGTTGCCGATGGTGTAGCCGTTTACCCAAAATCATAGGAGTATAAGACTTGTCACTTTCCCCTTACATGCAATTTGCGCGTGAAGATTGGCGCTATTATCGTGATGATACACCTCTGCACCTCACTGAGGCAGAGCTTGCCAGCTTGCGGGGGTTTAACGAATCCATTTCGATGACCGAAGTCGAAGACATTTATTTGCCTTTATCACGTCTATTGAATCTTTATGTGACTCAAACGCAAAACTTACATGCCATCACCAATCAATTTTTACATCAACACACGCATAAAATGCCTTATATCATCGGCGTTTCCGGCAGTGTGGCCGTAGGCAAAAGTACCACCAGCCGTATCTTGCAAACCGTATTGTCGCGCTGGCCTCATCATCCTAAAGTGGCTTTGGTTTCAACGGATGGTTTTATATATCCCAATGCGGTGCTAAAAGCCAAGGGTTTAATGACACGCAAGGGCTTTCCAGAAAGTTATAACCGTCAAGCTTTGTTGCAGTTTTTAAATGACTTAAAGTCGGGCAAAGCTGAGGTGAGTGTTCCAGTCTATTCCCACGCAAGCTATGATATTACCGATGAAGTGATACAGATACCCGCCCCGGATATTTTAATCATTGAAGGCTTAAATATATTGCAAATGCCCGATATGGCCGAAACCCAACGCGTTTATGTTTCAGATTTCATAGACTTTAATATTTTTGTAACTGCGCCCACAGCCATGATTAAATCTTGGTTTTTAGAGCGTTTTCGCTCTTTTCGACTGCATGCGATGGACAAACCACATTTATATTTTCATCAATTTAGCCAAATGAATGAAGTTGAAGCTTTAGCTTTGGCGGATAACATCTGGGAAAGTATCAATGCTCCTAACCTGCTCAAAAATATCCTGCCCTACCAATATCGAGCGCAATTGATTTTAGAAAAAGGCGCTGATCATGGGATAGAACAAGTTTATTTGCGGAAGCTGTAGATACTCTTCGCATTTGATTATTAGGCTTTGTTGCCTTCGCCCATCTCGCACCAGTCATGTAGAATACTACACTCCTGGTGCTCGAGGCCTAGTCTTCTACCTTATAGAATCAACTGCTATGAATATAACTAAAATGGATCGGCTAACTCTTCTATGAGCGTTTCATCCAAAACCTCATCCTGCAGCAATTGTTTTTCTAACTCTTTAAACGGCCAGTGATCTTTATCCATCAACTGACTAGGCCTGATATTCCCTAAAGCACTTAACGCATTGCTGGGTATTTTAGGATTTTCTGCAGTCAAGGTTTTCATCAATGCCGCTATTTTTTTACGGGTTAATTTTTCCTGTGAACCGCATAGGGTACAAGGAATGATGGGGAAATTTTGTTCGCCCGCGTAAGTGATAATGTCTTTTTCTTGGCAATAGACCATAGGACGTATTAAAATATGACGTTTATCGTCCGTTAGCAATTTCGGCGGCATAGAGCGAATTTGACCACTGTAGAGTATAGACATCAGTAATGTATTGACTAAATCGTCACGATGATGCCCTAGCGCAATTTTGGTAAAGCCATTTTCTTTGGCATAACGATAAATATTGCCGCGACGTAAACGCGAGCACAAAGAACAGTAGGTTTTACCTTCTGGTATTTTTTCTTTGACTATGGAGTAGGTATCGCGACGCAAGACTTCATAGGGAATGCGGCGTTGTTCCATCCAAGCTCGCAAACCACTGTCGTCCCATCCCGGCTGTGCTTGGTCTAGGGTAAAAGAAAATAATTCAAAGCGATTATTGGAGTTGATACGCAATTGTTCTAATAGACACAATAAAGTAAATGAATCTTTTCCGCCGGATAAACACACCATAACACGATCGCCTTTTTGGATCATGTTATAATCGCTGATCGCCTTACCCGTATAATGTAATAATTTCTTTTCAACTTTGCTGTTTGTAAACATTTTTTCTCTCTGTATACTCTTCGCATTTGATTCTTAGGCTTTGTTGCCTTCGCCCATCTCGCATCAGTCATGTAGAGTACTACATTCCTGATGCTCGAGAGCTAGGCGCCTCGCCTAAAAATCAACTGCTGTGAGTATATACTTCTTCAACCTTTCCATATCTATCTGATCCACGCACAATCCTAAACGCGTTCTACGCCATAATAGATCGTCCACAGTCTTAACCCATTCTTGCGTTAATAAATAATCCACTTCTGTTTGATACAGGCCTGCGCCAAAATCTATGCCCATGTCCGTTAAAGTGCTCTTATCCTTTAGCCAAAAGAGGCATAGTGTACCATAACAACGCAGATAACGCGATAATACCGAGCTAGGAATAAAGGCATAATCTTGCTTAAATCGTTCCTCGTCTAGTGGATCGCTACCGGGTAATGGAATGATTTCGTCTTTTACGGCAGGCCAGGATGGCCTTATTTTTTGTAGTAAAATCAATGCATCTAGTGCTAAACGCCTATGTGTGGTTAACTTACCACCTAAAACGGTCAATATGCTATTACCTTTTTCACTCTGTTGCAATTGTAATTGGTAATCACGCGATAATTGATGCGCATGATGCAGACCATCATCCAACAAAGGTCTCACCCCCGAAAAAGTGTAAGCTATATCCTCTGCCGTAAGCGGGGTTTGCAAATAAACATTGGCGGCCGCTAACAAATATTCTATTTCTGCGGGTTCTACCCTAATATCGTTTAAAGGCCCCTGATACTCTAATTCGGTAGTCCCCAGTAAGCAATAGCCAGGCTCATAAGGTGTTAAAAAAATAACACGTCCATCTGCACATTCAAACAAATAAGCTTTGTTATCCGGCAATTTCCTTTTTAAAACCAAATGACTGCCCTTGACTAAACGCATTTTAGCTTGAGGATATTCTGCTAAATATTGCTTTTGAAAATGTGCTACCCAAGGACCCGTGGCATTAACTAGAATATTAGCTTCATAAGTCTTGCATTGTTGCTTAAATTTATCTTGCACTTCAATCTTCCAGCCACCTTCATCCTCACTGAGTGCTACAATATTTTGATACGTTAAGATCGTTGCGTGATATTGTTGAGCTAATAAGGCCCATTCTACCACTAAACGACTATCGTGCGTCCAGGCATCGCTATAGACGGCGCCCCTTTTGATATTGTTTTTGAAAAAAAATTGATACGGTTCTGTGTTCAAACGAATACTCTTCGCTTTGGCCAATACATTGTGTGCACTTAAATGATCATAAATGAATAAGCCTATACGGATGATAAAACGCCGTAAAGAGCTTTCCTTATAGTACGGAATAATAAAATGCATCGGTTTAATCAAATGAGGTGCCATTTTAATCAATAGACTGCGTTCATGCAATGCTTTTTTGACAAGAGAGAAATAATATTGCTGCAAATAGCGCAAACCACCGTGAATAAGTTGCGTACTTTTGCTAGACGTTCCAGAAGCTAGATCATTTTGTTCAATCAAAACCACTTTTAAACCCATGCGCGCCGCTTGCCCGGCTATGGCCATGCCATTGATGCCGCCGCCTATGATGATGATATCTTTCTTTTCAGTCATCACGAAGCTGCCTTAGACAATAGTTGGGGGTCATCTGAAAAAATACCCGTTACTCCCGCTTTAAATAATTCTTCAGCACGTGCAATACTATTCACCGTATAAGCCAAAATACCATATTGACTCTGTGTTAAAATACTTAAGCGTTTTGGATTTAAAATCTTTTCATTACAATGAATGCTAGTGATTTTTAAATGCATTGCCTTTTCTTTCCAATCCGTTTGCCAACTCGACATTAAATAACCTAAATGTACTCCAGGGGCATTTTGCTTGTACCACAATAAAGCCTCTAACTCAAAGCTAGACACTAGAATGGGGATACGATCTAAATATGGCCTCATTATTTTCCAAGCACATTCGGCCGTTGCCTCCGCATACTCTGGCAGTGCAGGCTTAATTTCTATATTCACTCCACGACCATACTGCAGCGCTAATTCTAATAATGCTTCTAATTTGGGTGCTGTAGCCTGTATTTTAGCCTTTGCAAAATAAGCGCCTACATTATAGTTTTGTAAGGCATCATAGGTTAGGTTATCGATGTCTGCGTGTAAGCGTGCAGTACGCCATAGGTCTCTATCGTGCAAGATCACGGGCACAGAATCTTCTGTTAATACTACATCACATTCCACCCAGGCAGCACCCATTTGATAAGCCAGGTCAAATGCGGGCAAGGTATTTTCAGGGGCTAATAAATTAGCACCTCTATGAGAAATGACTACCGGTTTAGTCTGAAAGATAGTCATACAATTCCCTTAAAGCAAATTCCACAGAAGCTTCTCGTACTGCTTGCCTATCGCCGGGAAAATATTGAGTATACGCTTGCACACCCTTATCACCACCCGCAATGGCAAAGCACACTGTGCCTACGGGTTTAGCGACACTGCCGCCGCTGGGACCGGCAATGCCGCTGACCGCTACACTGATGTGGGCATGACTATGCTTTAAAGCACCTAGAGCCATTGCCGAGACGACGGCACTACTCACAGCACCTTGTTCAGCCAATGTATCGGCAGATACGCCCAACATTTCCATTTTGGCCTCATTGCTGTACGTCACAAAACCGCGTTCAAACCATTGTGAGCTATCCGGTACCGCCGTTATCATTTGCGCAATATAACCGCCAGTACAAGACTCTGCCGTAGTCAACATCAAGCTACGCTGTTGCAATAATTTCCCTAGTTTTTGTGATAAGTTGTATAATGTCATTTTGTTTAGATTACTCCTATCCCATGCGCGAATCCATAATCATCCGCCTTGATTCTGGGCGGCTCACGAGCCGCCCCTACAACGCTGCGCTAGCATTCGCCCTAAAACACAGCATATTCTCGCTACGCCATAACATATACAAACCGGGTACACAAATCGCTGCACTCACCCAATAAAAATTAGCCCATCCTAAGTACTGTACTAATACGCCGGAGGTCGAACCTACCAACACTCGACCTACAGAAGCAATGGCTGACAAACTGGCGTATTGCATCGCTGTAAATTTGGGGTTACATAGACTCATTAAAAATGCTACAAAAGCAGCGCCTGACATACCGCCACAGAAGTTTTCTGCAAAAATAGTCACTCCAGCCAATATCATACTTTTTTTACCAATGATTGCCATCACTACGAATAAAACATTGGTTAATGCCGCTAAAATGCCAAAAATCAGCATGGAGCGAAATAACCCTAAGCGCATCATCCATAAGCCGCCAGCTACTCCCCCTAAAATAACAGCGCTTAAACCAATCACTTTATTTAATAATGCCACTTCGGTTAAAGTAAAATGCAAGCCGCGCAATAAAAATGGGGTGGTTAAGGATAAAGCATAAGCTTCACCCAATTTGTACAACACAATCACCGCAATCAACCACCAGGCATTCGATCTTCTTAAAAAATCTTGTACCGGCCCTACGAAAGCTTCGCAGAAAGTCGTAGGTTGCCTTAATACCTTAGGTTCCGGCGTGAAAAAGGTCAGCATAGAACAAGTCAAAAGAATCAATGCCATAATTCTATAGGTATAACTCCAACCTATGTGATCCGCCAGTAATAATGCCAACGCACCAGCAATCAATAAAGCGAAACGATATCCAGTCACATTCAGTGCCGCACCTAAGCCGCGCTCTTTAGGACTTAAGATTTCTGTACGATAAGCATCGATGGCAATATCTTGTGTAGCAGAAAAAAAAGCCAATAACGCACCTAAGCCCATTAATAAGCCTGCGTTTTGTGCGGGATGTAAATAAGACATAACCCACAATACGGCAATTAAGCCCACTTGCATGGCAATGATCCAACTTTTACGCCGCCCTAAGGAGGATAACGTTAAGCGATCTAATAAAGGTGCCCATAACCATTTTAATACATAGGGTAAACCGACTATATTTAGAAAGCCCAGTAGGACAATGCCCAAATTTTCTTCGGTAAACCAAGCTTGCAATGTACTACTGCACAAAGCTATAGGTAAACCAGAAGATAGACCCAATAGAATGACGCTGTAATAGTGGGTACGGGCAGTAGACATAGATATGGATTTCTCCTGGAATTTCGTCATTACGAGCCAGTGAACCACAGTATTACAGAACGAGTAAACACTGTGGCTTTGAATCAAAGCTTTGTCATCCTCGACGAAGTCGGGGATCCAGTTTCAACACGGTTTTCCTGGATCCCCGACCCTCGTCGAGAGCGACACAATCTAAGCCTTCTTAGCCGTTGCCGCCTTTTGGCTCACGGTAGCATTGGCTGCCTTAACGTCAATTAACTGAATTTTAAAAATTAACGTTTGGTTAGGGCCTATAGGACCACCTACTCCTTGTGCACCATAAGCTAATTGCGATGGCACGTAAATTTCCCAAACATCGCCGACTTTCATATGAGCCAAAGCTTCTTGCCAGCCAGGGATCACTTCGGATACTTTAAAGGTAACCGGTTGGCCTTGCTTGTAGGAGCTATCGAACACCGTGCCATCGATCAAACGTCCTTCATAATTGACCGTGACCGTATCATTGGCAGTAGGCATAGCACCCGTACCAGTGGTTAAACTACGATATTGCAGGCCATCGGGCATAACTTGTACGCCTTGCTTGGTTTTATTAGCGGCTAAAAAAGCAGCCCCGTCTTTAGCATTCTTATCAGCCATAGTCTTTTGCTGAGCTTGCATTTGCTGACGGCTTTCGGCTTGCTTAGTGTATAATACCTTTTTAAAGTCATCTATAGCCTGTTTCATTTGTGCATCGGTTAACATGAATGGTCCACCGGCCAAGCCATCGCTAATGCCGCGGGCAAAGAGTTGTGGATTCATCGTTAAATTCTGCTCTTTCAGATTACGACCCATATCTGCACCCAAGGTATAGCTGATTTTGTCGTTATCCGTCATTGTAGCGCCTGCTTTAGTGGCTGCAGATTGTGCATTTTTTGCAGCGGGCGTCGTTGTAGTAACTACCGTTGTAGTCACTGCGGCCGGTGCAGATTGCATGTTATTGTTGGTAGCTGGTGCTGCAGGTTGTACTGTGACGGATTGCATAGTGGTCGTAGAAGGCGCGGTATTAGCGGGCATGTTGCTTCCATTTTGTACAGAAGAAGTCGCCGGTGCAGCATATGCCATGCCACCCATTACACCGATTATGACTAATGCGAGTTGCGTGAGTTTCATTGTTTATTCCTTATTTGAGTTAAGTTAAACGGCCCCACTTTCTTCAATATTACACAGAGGGGCACATGTATTTTACACCACACATTCTGCACTATTTTAAACAGCTTGTGAATCCCCTTTTGACATTATTTAATGTATACTCATTTAAACTTTAACTGTACAGGGGATCTTCCGACTATGCTCACCGGATTAATGCCACCGCTAACAGACGAATTGCATATGATATTAGATACTGTCACGCAATTTGCACAAAATGAAATCGCTCCTAAGGCTGAAGAAATAGACCATAACGGACATATTCCGCAGGAACTATGGCGAAAAATGGGTGATTTAGGCCTATTGGGCTTAACGGCAGAGACTGAATATGGCGGCAGCGCTATGGGTTATGCGGCACATGTCATCGTTATGGAAGCCATAAGCCGTGCCAGCGCCTCAGTGGGTTTAAGTTATGGCGCTCATTCCAATTTGTGTGTGAATCAAATCACTTTAAACGCTACCACTGAACAAAAAAAACGCTACTTACCTAAACTCATCAGTGGCGAGCACATAGGCGCTTTAGCCATGAGTGAAACTGGTGCTGGTTCTGATGTCATGGCCATGCAACTGCGCGCTGAAAAAAAAAGCGATCGTTATATTTTAAATGGCCATAAAATGTGGATCACCAATGGTCCACAAGCCCATACTTTTGTGGTTTATGCTAGAACCAATCCTGCTTTAGGCAGAAAAGGCATCACTGCTTTTATCGTCGAAAAAGATTTTAAAGGCTTTAGTATCGCACAAAAATTAGATAAATTAGGCATGCGCGGTTCTTCTACCTGCGAATTAGTATTTAACGATTGTGAAGTGCCTGCAGAAAATATTTTAGGCGAGCTAGACTACGGTACCAAAGTATTGATGCGCGGTTTAGATTACGAGCGAGTCATATTGGCTGCAGGACCAGTGGGCATCATGCAAGCGTGTATGGATGTGGTACTACCCTACGTGCATCAACGCCAACAATTTAATAAAGCCATCGGCGAATTCCAATTGATGCAAGCCAAAGTGGCCGATATGTACAGCACCTTGAGTGCTTGTCGTATTTATTTATATGCTACTGCTGAAGCTTGTGACCGCAAAAAAGTGAGTCGCAAAGATGCCGCCAGTGTCATTTTATATACCTCTGAGCGCGCCACACAAATGGCTTTACAGACTATTCAATGTTTAGGTGGCAATGGTTATATCAATGAATTTCCTTGCGGGCGTTTATTACGCGATGCCAAATTATATGAAATCGGTGCAGGCACCTCGGAAATTCGTCGTATACTGATAGGTCGGGAATTATTTAAGGAACAGGAGTAAGTCAATGGAAGATTCCATCGTCATTGTTAGTGCTATGCGCACGCCTATGGGCAATTTTCAAGGTGAATTATCATCTTTAACCGCTTCCGATTTAGGCGCCGCAGCCATTCGTGCTGCCATGAAAAATACCTCTTTAAAACAAGATGCCATAGACGAAGTCGTCATGGGTTGCGTATTACCCGCAGGACAAGGACAAGCACCCGCACGACAAGCAACGCTTAAAGCCGGTTTAGCACAGAGCACGCCAGCTACCACGGTCAATAAGATGTGTGGTTCCGGCATGAAAGCCATCATGCAGGTTTACGATGCTTTGGCTGCTAACAGCATCAACATTGGTATTGCGGGTGGCATGGAATCGATGTCGCTAGCACCCTATCTACTGCCTAAGGCTAGACTAGGTTATCGCATGGGGCATCAAAAGGTGATCGATCACATGCTGTTCGATGGCCTAGAAGATGCCTATTCTGTAGGAAAATTAATGGGGGTTTTCGCTGAAAATACTGCCAAAGAGTATGACTTTGATAGACAAAGCCAGGATGCGTTTGCTATTGAATCTATACAGCGCGCACAAAGAGCCATAGAAAAAGGCTATTTTAAAGATGAAATCACGGCAGTAACGTATTCAGGTAAAAATGGCGACGTAACCGTCGCAGTAGATGAAGGTCCAGGTAAAGCCAATATCGCTAAAATACCTACATTAAAACCGGCCTTTGCTGCCGATGGTACCGTAACTGCAGCCAACTCTAGTTCTATTTCCGATGGCGCCGCAGCACTTATTTTAATGCGTCAATCTACAGCCGAGGCTTTGCACCTAAAACCCTTGGCGCGCATAGTCGCTCACGCTACGCACGCCCACGAACCTGAATGGTTTAGCACCGCACCGGTAGAAGCTATCAACAAAGTTTTAAAGAAAGCGCTCTGGTCTCCTACCGATGTAGATTTATTTGAAATCAACGAAGCTTTTGCTGTGGTCACCATGGTAGCCATGAAGTTATTACAAATTCCACACGATAAAGTCAATATACATGGTGGTGCTTGTATTTTAGGACATCCTATAGGCGCTTCCGGTGCACGTATCATGACTACCTTAATTCATGCCCTAAAAACCCACCAGAAAAAACGTGGTGTAGCCAGTCTGTGCATAGGCGGTGGTGAAGCCACTGCCATGGCCGTGGAGTTATGTGAATGAGCAATATATTGACTACAAAATTAAATCCGAAGAGCGCGGATTTCAAACAAAACAGCTCAGCTATGCAGGCATTGGTAGCTGACTTGCAAGATAAAATTCACACGATTGCCTTAGGCGGTGGCATCGCTGCCTTAGAAAAAATGCGTGTTAAGGGTAAATTACCGGTGCGCGAACGCATCGATGCTTTATTAGATCCAGGCAGTCCTTTTTTAGAATGCTCGGCTCTAGCGGCTCATGGTGTTTATGCTGAAATCGATGTGCCTGCGGCAGGTATCATTACCGGCATAGGTTTAGTATCGGGTCATGAATGCATGATCATCGCCAATGATCCATCGGTAAAAGGCGGGACTTATTTTCCACTCACGGTTAAAAAACATTTACGTGCTCAAGAAATCGCCGAGCAAAATCATTTACCTTGTATTTATCTGGTTGACTCCGGCGGCGCTTTTTTACCCATGCAAGATGAAGTGTTTCCCGACAAATTACACTTCGGCCGTATTTTTTACAATCAAGCACGCATGTCTGCCCTCAGCATCCCACAAATTGCCGTGGTAATGGGTTCTTGTACTGCAGGCGGTGCTTATGTCCCCGCCATGGCGGATGAATCGATCATGGTAAAAAATCAAGCTACTATTTTTCTGGCAGGGCCTCCCTTGGTGAAAGCCGCTACGGGAGAAATCGTCACTGCAGAAGAGTTGGGCGGCGCCGATGTGCATTGCAAAATCTCCGGCGTTGCCGATCATTATGCCAACGACGACACCCACGCATTACAAATTGCCCGCTCTATTTTAAAACATTACCCTAAAGTAAAAAAAATACCATTTGCAATACAAAAGCCTATAGCACCACGTTATGCGAATGAAGAATTGTATGGACTTATTCCCAGTGATAAGAAAAAGCCATTTGATGTGCGTGAAGTGATTGCGCGTATTGTAGACGATTCGGCTTTAGATGAGTTTAAACAGTTATATGGCACTACCCTCATTTGCGGTTTCGCGCATTTAAATGGTTACCCTGTGGGCATCGTTGCCAACAATGGCATACTCTTTGCCGAATCGGCCGACAAAGGTACACAATTCATTCAAATTTGTTGTCAGCGTAAAATTCCGCTTGTTTTTTTACAAAACATCAATGGCTTTATGGTAGGCAAAAAATACGAAACCCAGGGCATTGCCAAAGCCGGCGCTAAAATGGTGACTGCAGTCAGTTGTGCTTCCGTACCCAAATTCACCGTCATAATCGGTGGTAGTTTTGGTGCTGGCAATTATGGCATGTGCGGCCGCGCTTTTAATCCACGCTTTTTATGGATGTGGCCCAATGCGCGTATTTCCGTCATGGGCGGTGAACAAGCAGCGAATGTATTGGCTCAAGTGAAGAAAGATCAATTGGAGGCTAAAGGGATCGCTTTTTCAGAGGCAGAAGAAAATGCTTTAAAACAGCCGATTGTTGAACAATATGAAACAACTGGCCACCCTTATTATGCTTCGGCACGCTTATGGGATGATGGCGTGATTGATCCCAAAGACACGCGCCGCGTATTGGCATTAGCTTTATCGGCTGCACTCAATGCGCCTATAGAGGATACTCATTTTGGTGTATTTAGGATGTAACATGATGAACACTATTTCATTGGCTATAGAAAACAACGTCGCTACCATTACTTTAAATCGCCCCGATGTGCGTCATGCTTTTAATGATGTGATGATCTCTGAATTATTAACAGCCCTAATCACTGTTGAGGCAGATGATAACGTACGTGTATTGGCGTTGCGATCCCTTGGTCCCGTTTTTTGTGCCGGCGCTGATCTCACCTGGATGCAAAAAATGTTGAAGTATAACCTAGCCGAAAATGAAGTCGATGCCTCACAATTAGCACAATTGATGTATAGCTTATATACCTTGAATAAGCCTACAATCGCTTTAGTGCAAGGCCATGCTTATGGTGGCGGTGTGGGGTTAATTGCTTGTTGCGATATCGCCATTGCCAGCAACAAAGCACAATTTTGTTTTTCTGAAGTTAAATTGGGTTTATGTCCATCGGTAATCAGCCCTTATGTGATCCGCGCCATAGGCTTAAGACAAACGCAACGTTATTTTTTAACGGCCGAAAGCTTTGATGCAGAAACTGCATTGAGCTTAGGTTTAATTCATAGCTGTGTGGACGATGAAGCGGCTCTCAATATACAGGCTGAGACTGTTATCAAGCAATTACTCAAAAATGGTCCGAAAGCTTTGGCGAATACTAAAAGATTATTGCAGCACAATATGCCTTTGTCTACAGAATTAGTCAACTACACTATAAGGGATATTGCCCAATTGCGTATTTCTGCCGAAGGCCAAGAAGGTATTAAAGCTTTTTTAGAGCAAACGCCACCAAGTTGGTTAGAGTCTTAGGAAAATACTATGTTTAAAAGAATACTGATTGCGAACCGTGGCGAAATCGCCTGTAGAATCATGCGCACGGCGCAACAGATGGGGATCCATTGCATTGCCGTTTATTCTACTATTGATGAAAATGCACTGCACGTACAAATGGCCGATGAAGCACACTTATTAGGCGATGCCCCCAGCGTAGACAGCTATTTATGCGGCGATAAAATTATCGCCATTGCACAAAAAACAGGTGCCGAAGCCATACACCCGGGTTATGGCTTTTTATCAGAAAACGCCAATTTTGCAGCCGCTTGTGAAAAAGCGAAGATTATTTTTATAGGCCCTACTCCCGCGGCTATTCTGGCCATGGGCAGTAAAAGCAAGGCCAAAGAAATTATGACCAAAGCTAAGGTGCCTTGTACTCCTGGTTATCATGGTGAGAAACAAGATGCCGACTTTTTATTGCAAGAAGCCAAAAAAATAGGTTTTCCCGTTCTCATTAAAGCCGCACTGGGCGGCGGCGGTAAAGGCATGCGCCGTGTCGATGATGCCAAACAGTTTAAAGAAGCGCTAGAAGGCGCTCAACGAGAAGCCTTATCCAGTTTTGGCGATAATCGCGTTTTATTAGAAAAATATGTCTTGAATCCACGCCATATTGAAATTCAAGTTATGGCCGACAATCACAATAACGCCATCTATTTATTTGAACGCGATTGTTCCATACAACGTCGCCATCAAAAAATTATTGAAGAAGCCCCAGGGTTGGATATTTCGGACAGCTTACGTCACAAAATGGGTGACACTGCTGTAACCGCAGCAAAAGCCATAGGCTATAGAGGCGCAGGTACCATTGAATTTTTATTGGATGACCAAGGCCAATTTTATTTTATGGAAATGAATACGCGTCTACAAGTAGAACACCCCGTCACGGAAATGATCACCGGCTTTGATTTGGTCGCCTGGCAGCTGCACATAGCCTATGGCGAACCCTTGGCCTATCAACAAAAAGATCTCAAATTGCAAGGCCATGCTATTGAAGTGCGTTTATATGCTGAAGATGCCAAGAACGATTTTTTACCCGCTACAGGTACTATTCATTACTTATCCTGGCCACTTCTAAGTAAAAATGTGCGTGTCGACAGTGGCATACAAGCAAAAGACAGCATCAGCAGTTATTATGATCCTATGATGGCTAAACTGATTGTACATGGCACTACGCGTAGCGATGCAATCAATGCGTTAAAACATGCCTTGCAACAATTGCATATTATAGGTGTTAAAAATAATCGTTCTTTCTTGCAAAAACTGATTGCTTTAGACGATTTTGTAACAGGTAAAGTCAACACCCATTTTATTGAAGATCATGCAGCCGGATTGAAAACTATTGCGCATACCGATAGTGGTCCTGTTTTGTGTGCTGCGGCCTTACATTTAATATTAAGTCCCTCCGAGAATACCGTTGACAGTGCCGATGTTTTTTCTCCTTGGGCTGAAAACGATGGTTTCAGGTTACAATTATCCTATCAACGCTGCCTGCATTTTAAATATGAAGATGAAAATGTTGCCGTTACCGTGATATACCACAACACATCTAGTTATACAATGCAAATCAAAGATAAAACCTATTCCATTCAACTACAGGAAAAAATGGGGAATTCATTGCGTTTTACGTTCAACGACAGCATACAGACTATGCAAGTCATTCAATACCAGCAGCAATTGTGGGTGATTTGCGACGGCATAGAATATACATTACAAAGGATAGAGCCTCTGCGCACAGACTACATGGAACATGAACAACGAGGCCATTTAACAGCCCCCATGCCGGGTGCTATTGTAGCGGTACACGTAAAGGCGGGTGATAAAGTACAAAAAGACGATTGTTTGGTGGTGATGGAAGCGATGAAAATGGAACATTCTATTTATGCACCCGAGGCGGGTGTTGTGCGCGAAGTATTCTACGCCGCAGGTGATCGCGTAGCTGAAGGCGCTGAATTATTGGCTTTTGATTAGGAGAATACCATGTCCCTCCCCAAACAAGTGACCTTAGTCGAAGTCAGTCCTAGAGACGGCTTACAAAATGAGAGTGTATTCATTCCTACCAATATTAAGATTCAATTTATTGAACAATTAGCGCAAAGCGGTCTAAAACACATAGAACTCACCAGTTTGGTATCACCACAATGGATACCACAGCTAGCCGATCAAGTCGAAGTTATTCAAAAGACAAAGACTTTTCCTGGTGTTGATTACAGCGTATTGGTACCGAATGAACACGGTTATGCCGAAGCACAAAATTTAAAAGTAAAACATATCGCCGTATTCACCGCTGCTTCCGATACCTTTTGTCAAAAGAATATCAATCGCACCTTAGCGCAAAGCTTAATAGACTATGAAAAAATAGTAAAAGATGCCAAAGCAAAAAAACTGCTCGTGCGCGGTTATATTTCTTGCGCTCTAGGTTGTCCTTACGAAGGTAAGATTGCACCAGAAGCCATGTTAGCTGTAGCACAACAATTATTGGCCATGGGCTGTGATGAATTATCTATAGGCGATACCATCGGTGTAGGTACCGTGCATGGTGTGCGCATTCTATGTGAATTATTATTAAAGCACATACCCGTGAATCAACTGGCAGTGCATTTTCATGATACCTACGGCCAGGCCCTTGCCAATATTTACGCCGCATTACAATTAGGCATACACATCGTCGATGCTTCCGTCGCCGGTTTAGGCGGCTGCCCTTATGCTAAAGGCGCCAGCGGCAATGTCGCCACCGAAGATGTTTTATATATGCTAAATGGATTAGGCATAGAAACCGGCGTGTCCATGGAAAAACTCCTCGCCGCCGATCGCTTTATTTGCCAGCATTTAAATCGCTCTAGTCGTTCTAAAGTGGCGAATGCACTACTGTGAAGTGGCTTTTTCGAATTCAATGCTAAAAACTTATTTTATTTAATCATTCGTCGTTTTGTAGGGGCGACTCGTGAGTCGCCCTGAAACGTAGCGCATTACTACCATTACGAGCATATTTATAATCCTTCGCGTTGATTCTGGGCGGCTCGCGAGCCGCCCCTACAAAAGATCTCAGGATATTATATGGACGGGTGGCACGCGACCTCTCCGGCGCGCGCAGGCACGAGCACGACAGAGAGGTCGCGTGACCGGGCCCGGCGCCAGTGATGAATTATAATGCTGAGCCCTAGGAGTATGATGCTAAGTCCGTAATCCCTTACCGCGCTTTAGCAATACATAACATAACACAGCAAAGAAAATACTAGCGCCTATAGAAATCGAAAGCCCAATCCAAGGTGAAACATCGGCCACACCTAACATACCATATCTAAAACCACTCATTAAATAGAGGACGGGATTGAAATGCGCGACTACACGCCAGGCGGGCGGTAACGCTTGTATGGAATAAAATACGCCTCCCAAATAGGTTAAAGGCGTTAACACAAAATTAGGGACTATAGAGATGTCATCGAAAGTATTGGCAAATAAAGCATTGAAAAATCCCGCTAAGGCAAACAACCACGCCGAAATCAATAAAATAGCCAACATGCTGAAAAAATGATGTATGGGTACATGCGTAAAAAAGGATGCCACCAGCAAAACCACGGCTCCCACCACTAAAGCACGTATCACACCGCCTAAGGTATAACCCAATAAAATAGTCCATTCGGATACGGGCGCGACCATCAATTCTTGCACGCTGTGAGTAAACTTCGCAGAAAAGAAAGATGCCGACACATTGGCATAAGCGTTTAAGATCACCGTCATCATCACCAAACCTGGGGCAATAAATTGTATATAATTGTAGCCATCCACTAAACCTATGCGTGAACCGATGACGTGGCCAAAGATTACAAAATACAAACTCATGGTAATGGCTGGCGGCAATAGCGTTTGTGGCCAAATACGAAATATGCGCACGCATTCTTTGCGCACGATGGTTTTGAGCGCGACCCAGTTAATCATATTATGGTGTATCCTCTACGGTATGGCCAGTTAGGCGTATAAACAATTCTTCTAAGCGATTAAATTTATTGCGCAAACTTAAAATACGAATACCCGCGGCATCCAGTGTTTGGAATAAGTCATTGACCGTTTGATGTTCTAGCAAATCGACTTCCAAACTGTCTGGAGAAATCAATCTACAAGCAAAATGTTCTAACTTAGGCGCTTCAGGCAAAATACTGTCTACATCTAAAATTAAGGTTTCGCCGGTTAAATCCCCTAACAGCGAATGCACGCTTTTTTCAACTAAAATTTCACCATTGTCAATAATAGCGACATTCTCACATAAGATTTCGACTTCTTCTAAATAATGTGTAGTCAACAGAACCGTTAAACCCTGTTCGTTTAATTTCTCCAGATATACCCACAATGAACGCCTCAGTTCTATATCCACCCCCGCGGTAGGTTCATCTAAAATGAGTAGTTTGGGTTTATGCACTAAAGAGCGGGCAATCATCAAACGACGCTTCATACCACCCGATAAAGAGCGCACCGTGTCATTACGTTTGTCCCATAATCCCAATTGTTGCAAACAATCTTCGGCCTGCTCTTTGGCCTGGCGATACGGCACACCATAATAACCCGCTTGAGTAACCACTACATCTATGGTTTTGTTAAAAATATTGAAGTTAAATTCTTGTGGAACAATACCTATCAGTTGTTTAGCTTTTAAAATATCATCGTCTATGGAATGGCCAAATACGCGTACAGAGCCCGAGGTCTTTGTGACCAATGAAGATACAATGCCTATAAAGGTGGATTTACCAGCGCCATTGGGGCCCAACAAGGCAAAAAAATCGCCTTCGGCTATAGACAGACTAATGCCCTTTAAGGCCATTTTCCCAGATTGGTACACTTTGACCAAGTTTTCGATCGTTAACGCCTGACTCATGTGCGCTCCGTATGCTGTTGATTGCCGCTATGGTAGCATAGCCGCTATATTGACGCCACTTTTGGAAATAATTTATACTACCTTTTTTAGACAGCTGAGCAAAATATGCAAATTCACTTAGACGACGCCAACACTACTTATCGCATTCAACGCTATGAGCCTAAGGAAATCACTATCAATGATGTAGTTTATAGCCGTAGTTTAATACTCTCTACAGAAAATATTTGGGCAGATCAGTATATTTCACATAAAGCCAATGACGCTGATGAAGAAAAGCTTCTACCCTTTATCGCTTTAAAACCACAAATTTTTTTATTTGGCACGGGTGAAACCCAACAATTTTTATCGCCCTGGTTACAAGCCTTGTTTTATAGTCATCACATAGGGGTTGAAGCCATGACTACCGCCGCCGCATGCAGAACCTATAATGTGTTGTTGGCCGAAGGTCGTTATGTGATGGCGAGTTTGTTGTTGTAATGAAGATATAGATTTTATTCTACTGTGACTGTGGTGCATTGCTCGAATCTCGTCATTGCGAGCTTGCGAAGCAATCCAGGAGTCAAAAGCTTATTTCTACTAAGTACCACGTTGTTTTATTAGCTCTACAGTAAGTGACGTTATTATGGCAATCGCATGAGAATAAGTACTTGATTTTAAAATAGATTGATGTAAAATGCTTATTTTAAGAGCATCATTTAAGCAGGGATTAGCTATGGATCTAACCGACACATTTAT
>JBIPMB010000028.1:0-18102 GCA_044369355.1 Gammaproteobacteria bacterium
TATCTTCCTTGAAAGAATTTGTTGTTTTATCGTCCCACCCAGCCATCCTCTTTTGATCTTCAAAGCTAAGACCTATAAACTCATCCATGGAATCAAGCCCAAAAAATTTGAGTACATTTTTGTTACACCCTGCGGTCAGACCGTTTGCATCCAGCCAATAAACATTTCCAGGCATATTTAGAATAAGGTTTTCATAATAATTACATATCGCCATAAATATCTCAGCAAAGTTTCGGTTAGTGCTATCTATGCCTAAATAGCCTAATATTCTAGCTATCTTTTGATTAATATAGATTTCCTCATTTTCTTTTTTCATTAAGTCACTCCTTTTTTATTTAAAATATCAATTTATAACATATGCTGTGAAATTCATAAAGAAGCTGCCTTGCCCTCGCCAAACATGTTTTCTGTTGTTAAACTATCCATATTTCTATCAAAAGAATTAAAAAATCGATAATGTTCTTTGGGATTCTTTAAAGCACCTTCGTTCAAGTCAACAGCGAGCCTACCTGGAGATGGGTAAAAGTAAAAAGCATTTCCTTGTGCGAAGCTTGAATAACAGATTAGCCGCTCTAATACAACCAAAGATAAAACATTAGGGTAATATATATTATGTTGCGCAAGTTGCTCAGCGCACTTAATATACTTCATCAATATCGGTTTTTCATTTAATGGCAGAAAAGAACAAACTGAATGATCAATTTCTCCTTTAGCTGCTGCAGCGATCACTATAGCATTGGCAACTTTAAATAACATCTCTAAACTATTAATTTTGTCTTTACCAAAATTTATTTTTAAAAAATCTTTCCATATAACCTGGTGACGAATTGAAAATTCGTTTTCAACTAGCGCCTTTAAAATGTTAGCAACAACAGTTTGTTCAAGTTTTCTTTGATTTGCAAATGGTTTTTCTTGATTCGGAACCCCTAAAAAAGCAAGAAAAGCATTTATACCTCGTGCATGACCTTTATCTATAATAAATTCCAGCAATTGTTCTCTTACCTCTTGCTCATTTTGGGGTGGAAATTCATGCTCAGTACACTTGATGTCAGTAAACCCCTCTTCCAGTTTTCCAGAAGGGCTGAGTATTTTATAAATTAATCGTGCATCTTTTACTGTAACGTGTATTTCGTTTTCATTAATATCACCTTTTTCATTGAATTCACTTAACTCTTCTTCCCAAATGATCTTATAGTTTTCTTCCTGCAAAAAATCTCTCAATAGATTCGCAAAAGGGGACTCTAGGTGAAGAACGATTTTACTATCGTTAAAAATAGCATTTATTCTTTTAACATGCGTTTGCGACCTAACTTTAACGGCATTATAAAAATCAAGAAGTGCTTCATATGAAATTTTATTTTGAATAAACAGTTTTATTGCCGACAAAATATAATCCAAGCTAGGCAAGTGATATACTAACCTAGGTTGAATATTTTTATCACATATACTTTCCATTAAAGGCAAGGTATCTTTGATAAAGTTAAATTGTGCTATTTCATAGGGATGTAATTCATCATCAATAGGATCTAACGTGACTATTTTGTCACCTTCAACAAAAGCAATTTTATGCTGTATCATTGGAAACATAGAACCTTTTTTATCAACGCCTTGTAGTGCTGCACCAAATAGACAGCCCGCAGTCACAAATACTCTAATGCCGCTAAATTTCTCAAAGAAATCCTGGTTAATGACTAAATTGTTTATAGAAGGTGAAACATAAAATTGCATGGGCTGTCCTTGAGTGCCCTGAAATGTTACAGGAATAAAAACATCTTGATTTTCTTCATTTTCAAAGTAAATACTGTCATCAAATTTAAATGATTGAGAGGGATCGTCTTTTTGCACAAAATCCCTTAACGCAGAGAAAAAAGAAAATACTCGTTCAAGTCTAGATACAGATTCTTCAAAGAACCTTATGGGTTGCATTGAGCTTGATGCTGACCCAGAAAGAGGCTCTCTTTTTTGTTCATATTCTTTATCGTATCCTTTGCGAACAACTATTTTTTTATGAAGAATTGTGGTTTGGTTAACTTTAAGCTTTTTCTCCCCTGCGTGTTGATTAAACTTGGGGTGACTGGATATCACAATTAAACCATCTTCTAACCACTTTTTGTTTAAATAAAGGCCCTTATCTAATCGTATCCAGTGTTGCATAGGATCTACTGATTGTTTACTCATAGTTTTCATCTAAATGACCCCTTCTCCTAAGTTATTAAAGGATAGGTAAATTTTCGCCTTGTTTTTTAACATTTTCTCGCTTCAATAATAGCTCTAAATAATTGTATGTCTGTTATTGTATCATAAAAACGGTACTTTATTGACAAACCTAAAGCTAAATATTCATTTAACCTCATCCTAAATGTTTATATTCAATATGTTATGATTGAGCGCTTGTTTTTAACCAATTGATTCTAAAGAAATAAATACGGAGTTAGGCGAATTACTTAGCGGGAACTGCTGAAGTAGACAACTCTTCAGAAGAATCTATTTAGAATCCGTCGTACAATCTAATCAATTGACCACTTACTTAAAAATCGTTAAGCATCTATAAATGCAAAGAGTAACCGCCCCGGGAAAATCCAGGATCTGATCCCCCCCTCGACTTTTCGGGACACTTTGTTGATAGTAAAATCTGCCTTAGAGATGAAAAATGGGTCAAGAAAGTGCAAACATAGTCGCATGTAGTGCCATCCTTACTTTTAGGGCACGTATCTCGTTAAGCTATATAGCAAGCATATGGAACGTGTACCGGAGCGTATAGCTTTTTGTAGGTGAGTGGATGTGCGGCCTTAATCTCCAATTTAAGGCCTAGTAGTAGCATGGGGCTATCGCAGGCCGACTTGGGCTTTTGCTCAAGTCGGCCACCCCTTTCATCAATGGTTACAGACCGTCAAATCAAATCCAATTCTATGCGCATATTAATCTCGTCTTAGTTTCGTACTAAATGCCAATGGTGATGGATATTTTAACACCACCCAATAAGAAGCAACTAAAAAAGTTAAGATGGTGGCGCTTTGAATTAAGTTCGACGCTTCTCTAGAAATAAAGCTACCACTGCGCGCTAGATAAGCCAATAATAATGAGAATTCACTGTTTTGCGCTAAACGTATACCGATTTCCCAGGCGATGGCTTTAGGCTCGCCATTTCTTTTTAATAACAGTGCAAACACGGTTGGTTTTAATACCATCATCGCCACCGCTAAAATCAACGCTGGCCAAAAGAGTTGAATACCATAATGCCAATTAAAACCGGCTCCTATGGAGAAGAAAAACATCACTAGGAAAAAATCACGTAGTGGTTTTAAACTTTCGGCTACATATAAAGCCACGGGGCTAGCAGCAACCACGATACCGGCTATAAAAGCACCTACTTCATAGGATAAATTGAACATCTGCGCCAATTGAGCAAAAGCCAAACACCAACCCAGCATTAACAAGAAAATATATTCGCGCACATAGTCAAAACGCGCCAATAAAACTCTTAATACATACTTTTCAGCAAGATAGCCGCCCACTGTCAATATGGGGAAAGCAATCGCGGCCTTGAGTATCATCGCACTGGAGATATGGCCGTCTGCGCTAACACTTTTTAAAATCAACAAAGCAATGATGGCGATAATATCTTGCAATAATAAAATGCCTACCATCACCTCACCCACATGCTGATGATGCAACACGGTCGTCGGTAATAGTTTTAAGCCTATGATGGTACTCGAAAACATCATCGCAGCACCTACAATCACAGATTCTGTTATATTCAAACCGCTATAATGCGCAATCACAAAACCCACCGCAGCAAATATGAACGAACTTAACAAAGCCACCCAAGCCATCTTGCTAAAGGTTTTTAAAAAATCATCTAAAGATAAGTTTAAACCCATTAAAAAAAGTAGAAAGACAATCCCTACTTCGCCCGTTTGTTTGATCAGCACGGGATCCGACATCAAGCTTAAACCCCACGGCCCCAGCAGCATGCCTAGGCCTATGTAAACCATTAATAAGGATTGTCGCGTGTACAAGGCCAGCGTCGCCATCGCCGCTGCACCGGAGAAAATGAGGAAAATCGCAAAAATGACTATGTTGTTGTCCATGGTTTATTTATCTCCGTTCAAAATCTAAACACCACGATCAGATGGACTAATACTTGCCCAACAATTAACATAATTGCTTGTACTTTGCAAATAAGTCATAAGGGAATACTTTTTTGGCCACCTCATCCTTTAGATCTGCACAATGGATCAAAATGGCCAGCTATTCACTGGCCACTTTTTGCCTCGCCCAACTCTCCCTGTCTACTCACAACTGGTTAACCGAGGTGTATTTTAAATCTGCATCGAGGCCATTTCTTGGCGGAAGCCTACAACGTTGCCTTGCGCAACTATACCGTGATTCGGTCTCGGTCCGTTTTCTACAGGCTTTTGCCAAAATGACATTAATGGCATTTGTCTGTCTCTGTTTTCCTTCTCGCTATCCGAAATAGCGATTTCATTATCAGACTCTAACTGATCCTTAGACTCTGGCTGATATTTGCGTGCGGTCAATAATCGAATGAGATCTCTATCTCTTCTTACTCTAGCTAACATAATAGGATTATATCCCTCACTATCATAATGGTGTACATCAGCCCCTTCATCCATCAAGAATTTTACGATGGCGTGATGATTTTTGCGAACTGCCCACCCCAGCGCCGAAGTTTCCTCTTTATTGATTTCTATATTAGCACCATTATTAACCAATAATGTCACAATAGTTAATATCCCTTTTTTAGCAGCCAAACCCAATGCAGAAGGACTATTACATTCATACTTGCCTTCATCATTACTTACAAAATCGATTTTAGCTCCTGCCTCAATTAACAGTTCAGCAATTTCAAAATGGCCATTTTCAGCAGCTAGCATAAGAGCAGAACGAACATCTTGCAGTGTATATTCCGAGAGTTCAAAGTATGGAGCATCCCAATCGTTATTTCGAATATTCAGATCAGCCTTATTCTCTATCAAGAATTTTACAGCATGAAAATGACCTTCTTTAGAAGCAAACATCAATGCAGAATAGCCCGATAATCCATCTATCGTATTAACATCAACGCCTTGCTCTAACAAAGCCTGTAGTTTATTTACATTACCGATTTTAGCAGCTGCTAGGAATTCACTCTCTTTATTTATTAAAATTTGTTCGAAATTTGCTGACATTTATTTTACCCTCTACTATTTTTTTATAATTGCACACTTTTTACTCTCTAATATTACAAGATATTATCGATCGGTCGTGATTATGGCAGGAAATAGGAACTTTCGCAACTGCATTTTTTAGTTTTCTCAACGAGATAAAAATCAATCAAGTCGTCAAAACCCGCCGTACTGCTAAGCGCCAGCCTTGATATAAGTGTTCTCGTTTGGTGGCTGTCATTTCAGGATAGTATGTTTTTTCTTCATGCCAGAGATCAGCAATGGTTTGTAAATTATCGTAGATGCCCACTTGTAAACCCGCAAGATAAGCAGCACCCAAAGCTGTGGTTTCTATTACTTTTGGTTTTTTAATGGTGCAAGGCAGTATATCCGCTAAAAATTGCAATAACCAAGTATTGACCGTCATGCCGCCATCGACGCGTAATTCATGAATAACGGCGCCTTCTAAAGCCATCGTTGCCAATAAATCTGCCGTTTGATAACACACCGCTTCTAATGCCGCGCGTATAATGTGCGCTATACCCGTATGCCGTGTTAAACCTACAATAGCGCCTCGCGCCCAGGGATCCCAATAAGGCGCACCCAAGCCCGTAAAGGCAGGTACCAAATATACACCTTCGGTATCCTTGATTTGCCTAGCCCAGTGTTCGGCATCGTTCGCATTGGCGATTAATTTTAAAGTATCCTGTAGCCATTGCATGCATACACCCGCGGCAAAAATACTGCCTTCTAAACCATAAGCACGTTGTCCTTTGGCGCTATAAGCAACCGTAGTTAACAAGCGATGCTGAGAATATACCGGTTTATCGCCGGTATTGATCAATAGAAAGCAACCGGTGCCATAAGTGCTTTTGGCCATACCCGGTTCAAAACATGCTTGCCCTACCAAGGCCGCTTGTTGATCGCCCACCATGGCGGCAATAGGCAAAGCCTTGCCTAATAATTCTTTCTCAATGATACCAAAATTTGCAGTACTTTCTTTGATTTCAGGCAAGCAACTGCGATCGATACCAAAGAAAGATAATAATTCTTCATCCCATTGCAAGCTTTGTAGATTCATCAATAAGGTACGACTGGCATTGGTGACATCGGTGGCATAACTTTTTCCGCCTGTTAAACGCCATAATAAAAAAGTATCGATGGTACCGAAACGCAAACGTTTTTGTTCTACTAAAGACCGTAATTTTGCATCGTGTTGCAACAACCAATGTATTTTAGTGGCCGAAAAATACGGGTCTAACAATAATCCCGTTTTTTGTTGCACCCACGGTTCAAAACCCGCATCTATCCATTGTAAGCACAAATCGGCACTGCGTCTGTCTTGCCACACTATCACCGGTGCTAATAATTCACTAGTGATTGCATCCCAAGTCACTAGAGTTTCGCGTTGGTTGGTGATGCCTACGGCGATAATATTGTTAATGGCCTCACCTCCACAAACTTCTCTACAAACACTGAGCGTATTATGCCAAATTTCTTCGCCATCTTGTTCGACACGACTTAAGACTTCGTTATCATCATTGATAATGCTCGTTTGCTCGTGTATTAACTGCGCTTTTCTTAGAATATTGCCACGACTGTCGAATATAATGGCACGCGTACTGCTGGTACCTTGGTCGATAGCAAGAATAGTGTTTGGCATAGTCTGTGTCCTTTGGTCATGCACTTGAATTGAGTGATTGTACCTAAAGCAACATCTTGCCAGGATGCGCTTTTAAGAGCAAGAGTATTGCTAAATTGTTTCTAAAACACTCAAAATAAAGATGGATCTGTGAAAATTGCAAGTCACATTTACAATTTTTACAGATAATTGAGTAATATCAAATCAAATGCTAAGTTATGAACTAGTAGTTACAAAAAATTTTGATATTCAAAATCCATGCTTTTATGTAAAATGCGTATCACATCTAGTGTACCGTTATTTACACGGTAAAATATAACATGCTCAGCTTCTCTAAATTTTCTATAACCTTGCCGAATGTGATCACAGGGAGCCCCTATTTTAGGCATAGCAAGTAATGTTTTAAAGCTATCATTTAAATTTGATAAATAGCTATTTCTTTGTTGCAAACCCCATTGTTTAAGGCTATAACGACCAATATTTTTCAGGTCCTCTTTCGCTAAAAGAGTTATTCTTAATGACAACAATTATCATTTATCCTCATTATCTAAGTCAGAGATAATGTCTTCTAATTTGTAATCGGCAAAGCCACTTTTTTCACCGGCAATGAGTGCGCTTCTCAATAGTGCTAATTTATTCTCTTTTTCTTCAAGCAAACGTAACCCCGCCCTAATAACTTCACTGGCTGAATTGTAACGGCCATCTGTAACTTGATGATCTATAAATTCTTCAAAATGATGGCCTAGTGTGACGCTAGTATTTTTGTTCATATTTTCACCGTTATGCCTGCTTTATATTAAATAATAATATATATTGGTACTTTTGTCAAATAGATCAAGAAGCTCTAGAAGGCCGTTTTTCGTCATATAGTTCACGCCATTTAAAATAGAATCCGCGCTTCTGGTGGGAGCCTGTGCTGTATCGTCATTATTTAAATCAGTGATAATGTCTTCATATCTATTTTATATGATAACACTTATCTTCATTTCTTATATGTAACCGCTAAGTTATGCGCATCCCCTAATTCTATATCAATCTCGGCGGCCCTCTTTGCTTTTTTTCTTGTTACGATACCGCCATGCAACAAAGAATTTCTCTCTTCAATTAATGCAGAAACGATAGCAGGGGTCACTTCTTGAGTCTCAACAGCTTCTCTTTTACGTTTCTTTTGCCCTGCTTGAAGATCTTGCAAAATAACATTAACATCATTGGAGTAGTCTATTTTATTTTCATACTTAATAACGTTCCACCCATATTCTATTAAGTAAGTATCTCTTTTTTGAGTAAGAAAAAGAATTGCCAGATCACCACTATTTATGTATGTCTTTAAAGCTTCTTCATAACATCCATTGTCTAATTCTTTGTCCTGTATCTCGAAAATATCGTCTGAAAAAGTTCCCTTAAGCACCGATTGGATTAACAAAGAAAATTTTCCTGATTTTGATTGAAGAATTGTCCCGGCAATTATTAAATCACTATTCTCTACTTTCTGAGCCAATGATATATATTCAACATCATCATCTGAATGCATTTTATTACTCCTCTCTAGACTAAAAAGCTTTTACTTTCTGTTTTTCTTTGTTATGATGTTTGTATGCGTGGTAATTGAATGCCACGCATGAAGAGCGCAACCTTGAGTTATCAGGTGTAAATCAGAAAACTCAAAGTTGCTTAACGTTAAGTCGCCCCTCTGGCATGAGTCGAAGCACGCCAAAGAGGCTAACTTGAACCTTAGATTAGTAAGGACAAGCTGATGAAAATTATACCGCATTGCCGTCGCTGTTTACAGCGACCTCCTATTGCCCACCATAAAGTGGATCAAAATGTCTACACAATTCTGCTTTTAGCCCTATCTTGGATTAAAAAGAAACTCTTTTTGGTCTTAGACGGTTTTAAAACGCCGGATTGTCGCGTATTGAGAGGTCCTATCTTCTTCGGTTACGTAGTCTAAGCCTGTACGCTTAAACAATCGTTATAACCAGGAGAGAACAAGTGTGGGACTTTTTTAAACGCGCATTTTGCGTCCCTTATGGTGGGCGTGGTCCACCTCACGCCCATGTTTTATCTTTTTTTATTGCACGCTATTTATCATGGAAAAAAGGAGAAGCAAAATGCTTATTTTAACACGGCGCATTGGCGAGAATATCATCATAGGCAATGACATTATCATACGAGTATTGGATATAAATCACCAGGTAAAATTAGGAATCGAGGCACCTCGAGAAATTGAAGTGCACAGAGAAGAAATCTACGAAAAAATCCATGCGGATTTGTTTGATCCTGAAGATTAAGGCGCGTTTTGTCCAAAGCCATCGCTGCCGTTGTGTCAAACACGCCGTAAATACGTCCATGTAGGCTCGAGCACGGCATCCATGCCGCTTACGGTTCGCCACAACTTTGCAACGATGGCTTTGGACTTTAGTTCCGCGCTTCGTTTTGTAGAAAGGTAAAAAACTTTATTTATTCTTCAATTAGTTTCTTTGTCTCGTTCATCAATTGCTAAACGTTTAGCCCCAGATAGATTGTCGTATAATTTTTGTATTTTATCCGGCTGAGACAACATCTGTTCTGCAATTAGATTAATCAACTCAAAAAGCTGAAATACTGTATCGTGATCATCACGTATATCCATTTCACCAGGATGTACAGCTTCATTGCCAATAACACGTACTACATCAAGCGCTTGCTGTATACGTTTATTCAATCCTTTCTCTACAAGACTAGCAATATCATCATTAATACTCTTTCCAGACGCTCCTAAAGAAACACAGAGCTTTTGAATACAAAGGCGCAAAAGTGCAGCTGCGCCACGAGGAGAATTATTGACAATACTTCTGGCCTCATCAAAATCACGTCTTATATCCTCTGAAAGATATTCATTTGGCACGGGGCCCTCGCGATTAGCTGGAAATACAAGTGATTTATGGACCCAAACAGAAAATTTCTCACAATTAGAACACTTACTTATATTTAAATTTTGTATATATGTATTATATGGTATTCCACCATCTGTCGGAAAAGGTGATCCGAAGATATAAGAAAAGCTATCAGGAACTTTAATAAGATTACTTTTATCTTTTTGCTTAGCGCCCAGGGCATACCAATCCTGTATGGCTAATACTTCACAATATGGACAGTTGAAAGCCTTTTCAGAAATGGATGGATGAATTATTTTAGTAGACATTTTTTAAATTTCTCTCTTGATTTTTATTCTTTTGCATAATTGTATTATAATATTAAAACATCGCGCATGTACAGTATTGAAGCATCTAATTTAAAGATTTTATACAAGACTTAGCAATAAATTTTCTGTGACGCGAAAAATGCGCGCCCGCAGAGCTTAGAAATGAGCTGTGAGGACCGTGTGCTGCAGGACGCAGCACCCGAGCGTACAGGGACGTATTTACAGCGTGTCCGAACAGCACTTTCTAAGCTCTGCGGGCAGTTGCTAGCTAAGGAGCTCTATCTGAATCAAAATCAATCCTAAGCCGCCGCTGTTTCCAACAGCTCAATAGACAAGCGAAAACCTAAGGCATGCATAATCGTCTCTAAGGTAATGAATGTAGGATTACCTTTTCCTGAAAGGGCTCTATAGAGATTTTGTCGATTTAAGTGCGTTTTTTTAGCCAACGCCGATATGCCGCCTTGAGCTTCGGCAACATTGCGTAAAGCCTTTAAAAAAAACTCACTATCCCGATCTTGCTCATATTCCTCTAAAGCTACTTTTAGATACGCAGCAGCTTCTTCCGGATCACGTAAAGATTCGATTAAATTTTCGTGATAGTCCGCTGTGTTTTTTTCTAAAAAGTCTTTTACATTTTTCATGGTTTTATAGACTCTTATTTGATTCTTGGTACTCATGGTTTATTGTAGCTTATATGCTACAAAAAGACAAGTGTAAAGCTCCCCCCCCCCCCCTTGCGCAAATCCGCTATAATTAGTACTATAGAGGTCCTATTTTAGAGGCCTTGCACAGCGAGGGGATAAAAATGTTAAAAATCAGTAAGTTAACAGATTACAGCACGGTGGTGATGGCTTATCTCGCGCAATTTCCAGAGAAAATGCACAATGCCAAAGACATTACCGCGCAAACACATATTGCCCTGCCTACGGTCAGCAAGATTTTAAAGGCACTGACTAAAAGCGGTTTATTGCTGTCGCATCGCGGTGCGCATGGTGGTTATAGTCTGGCAAATGCGGCTATTAAGATCACCATTGCCGACATCATTACCGCGATGGAAGGAAAACCAGGCTTAACCGAATGCAGTCATAATAATACGCTCTGTGCATTGCAACCTACCTGCGCCATTTCCGGTAATTGGCAAACTATCAGCAGTATTGTTTACAAAACCCTAGAAAAAATAAGCTTACAAGACATGGTATTGTTAAAAGGCTCGCACCTACAGCACCATTTTAACGGCGAGGAACACATAAAATGACTAGACCCAATGAAACCATAGAAACCTTATTACAGCAAGATTACGAACACGGTTTTATCACCGACATCGACTCGGATACGCTGCCACCCGGTCTCAACGAAGATACCATACGCGCTATTTCTGCCAAAAAAAATGAACCGGAATTTATGCTGGCGTGGCGCTTAAAAGCCTATGAATACTGGCGTCATTTAAAAGAACCGCATTGGGCACATCTTAAATATGATCCTATAGATTATCAAGCGCTTAGTTACTACTCTGCCCCTAAATTAAAAGCAGGGCCTAAGAATTTAGACGAAGTCGATCCAAAGCTCATTGAAACGTACAATAAATTAGGTATTCCTTTAAAAGAACAAGAATGGTTAGCAGGTGTAGCCGTCGATGCTGTGTTTGACAGCATCTCGGTAGCTACCACCTTTAAAGATAAATTAAACGAAATGGGCATTATTTTTTGCTCTTTTTCTGATGCAGTACAAAATCATCCCGACTTAGTGCAACAATATCTAGGCAGCGTAGTGCCTCATACCGATAACTTCTTTGCCTCCTTAAATGCCGCCGTATTCAGCGATGGTTCTTTTGTGTATATTCCTCCAGGTGTACGCTGCCCTATGGAACTATCGACTTATTTCCGCATCAATGCGCGCTCTACCGGACAATTTGAACGCACTTTGATCATCGCCGACAAGGGTTCTTATGTGAGCTATCTAGAAGGCTGTACTGCGCCGCAACGGGATGAAAACCAGTTGCACGCCGCAGTGGTAGAACTCATCGCTTTAGACAACGCCCAGATCAAATATTCCACCGTACAAAACTGGTATCCAGGCGATGAAAACGGCGTAGGCGGTATCTATAATTTCGTGACCAAACGCGCTGAATGCAGAGGTCACCATTCCAAAGTCAGTTGGACTCAAGTTGAAACAGGCTCTGCTATTACTTGGAAATACCCTAGCGTGGTATTAAAAGGGGATTATAGTGTAGGCGAATTTTACTCCGTAGCTCTAACCAATCACCATCAACAAGCCGATACCGGCACTAAGATGATACATATAGGACAGCACACTAAAAGCACCATCATTGCCAAGGGTATTTCGGCCGGCTTTGCACAAAATACCTATCGCGGTTTAGTCAAGGTATTGGCTCATGCCGATGGAGCACACAATTATACCCGTTGCGACTCTTTACTCATGGGGCAACATTGCGGCGCGCACACTTTCCCACATATAGAAAGTAAAAATAGTCGGGCGCGCATTGAACATGAGGCTTCTACGTCTAAGATCAGTGAAGATCAATTGTTTTACTTGGCCCAGCGCGGCATAGATACCGAAAATGCCGTGTCGATGATAGTCAATGGCTTTTGTAAGGAAGTCATGAAAACACTGCCGATGGAATTTGCAGTAGAAGCGCGAAAATTATTAGGTTTAAGTTTAGAAGGTTCCATAGGTTAGGAGAAAGTAATGTTAACAATAAAGAATTTACAAGCCAGCATAGAAAATAAAGCCATTTTAAAAGGCATTAATCTGAACATCAAGCCTGGCGAAGTACATGCGATTATGGGCCCTAATGGCTCCGGCAAAAGCACCTTGGCCAACGTATTAGCGGGTCGCGAAGAATATCAGATTACCGCTGGTACCATGCATTATCAAAACGTTGATCTAGCGCCCTTAACGCCCGATGAACGTGCGCATTTGGGCTTATTTCTAAGCTTTCAATATCCGGTGGAAATTCCAGGCGTATCTAACCTATATTTATTAAAATCTGCTCTAAATGCCAAACGCAAACACATGGGCTTAGAAGAAATCGATGCCATCGATTTTCTGACCGTCGTTAGAGAGAAAATGAAATTACTACACATGGATGACAGCTATCTATATAGAGATGTGAACAGTGGCTTCTCCGGCGGCGAGAAAAAGCGTAATGAAATCCTGCAATTGCTGTTGCTGGAACCCAGTTTATGCATTTTGGATGAAACAGACTCGGGACTGGATATCGACGCTTTACGCATTGTCGCTCAAGGTATTAACATGATGCGCAATGAAAAACGCAGCATTCTACTCATCACCCACTATCAACGCCTATTGGATTACATCAAACCCGATGTAGTGCATATCTTGTCTGATGGTAAAATCGTTGCCGAAGGCGATTACCAGTTAGCCACCGTCTTAGAAGCCGAAGGCTATGAGCCTTTTCTAGAAAAAAAGGCTGGAGACTAATATGAGCCACGACATGATTGACCAAAGCCTATTTGAAGCTTGCGCAGCGCTTCCAGGCTGGAACAAACAGTTAAGACTAGAAGCCTGGCAAAACTGGCAATCTATGGCAACGCCGACGATACGCGATGAAGCGTGGAAATACACCAATATTGCGCGCTTGGAAAAAATGGTTTTTAGTCAAGTCACTTCTACACCCTTTACTCTGACCTTAAACGACATACCTCTCACTATTCCAGAGAATCGCTTTTGCTTTATCAATGGCGTATTTAATACGGCTTTATCGGCAGACTTAACTGCAGATACTTATTTATTATCTAAGAGTGCCTGGCCGCATATTGCGAACAAGCACCAAACTCCTCATTCTTATTTTGAACGTTTAAATGCAGCAATGCTGAACGACGGTTTATATCTGGATATTAAAAGCAACACTCACAGCCCTATTTATTTAGTGCTATTACAAGATAAAACGACCGGACTTAGCCAGCATCACCTGCTTCATCATATTAAAGTGCATGCCGGCGTTAAAAGCGAAATCGTGATTGTGGATTGGGGAATAGCCGATACAGCGAATTTGACGACCTATATAATGGATATAGAGCTAGACGAAGGCGCAGAATTAAATTGTATACACCTTAAAAAAGCGGCAACGAAGGGTTACCATATACGCCAAACTCATAGCCATCTGGCTAAAAATAGTCAGTTCCGTCATTTTAATTTTGATTTTGGCGCAAAATTATCGCGTAATGAAATTTCCGCACACCTAAATGGTGAACATGCGGCCTGCCAATTGAACGGTTTAGCCTTGGCCAGAGCGCAGGATCACATAGACAACCAAACACAAATTCGCCATCTAGCGCCTAAGACGAACAGCGTAGAACAATATCGCGGTATCATCGACGATCAAGCCTGCCATGTTTTCCATGGCCATGTGTTGATCGATGCCAATGCGCCCGACAGCATCGCCAATCAGCAAAATAAAAATATGCTGTTGACTTCTACGGGACAAGCCTATGCAGAGCCGCAATTGGAAATTTACAATCAAAATGTACAGTGCATCCATGGCGCCACCGTGGGCGATATAGATGAAGAAGCGCTATTTTATTTGCGTTCGCGCGGCTTAAGCGATGAAATCGCGCGTCAATTGCTGATCTTCGGCTTTGCGCGCAGCATATTAGAGACTTTAGCCGATAAAAACTTACAAAATGAACTGGCCCTGTGGATTAAAACCCATTTAGCCATAGACAGTGAACTTATTCTGGACCTATATAAGGAACATGATCATGAAAACATTCACTGAGGCCGATATCATCCGCATACGCGGTGAATTTCCCATCTTAAACACCCTATCGAAAGGTCATCCATTGGTGTATCTTGATAATGCCAACACCAGCCAAAAACCACAATGTGTTATCAATGCTCTAAAAGATTATTACGAGCGTTACAATGCTAATATATATCGCGGCTTATATGAATTAAGCGAATTGGCCACAGCGGCTTATGAAGGTGCGCGTCTACGAGCGGCACAATTTTTAAATGCCAAGGAAGATTGCGAGATTATTTTTGTCAAAGGCACCACCGAGGCTGTTAATTTGATAGCTCAATCTTACGCTAGACCGTTGCTGAAGTCTGGCGACGAAGTATTGATTACGGCCTTGGAACACCACTCTAATATAGTGCCCTGGCAAATAGTGTGTCAACAAACAGGGGCAACGCTACGTGTTGCACCCATTAATCTGCAAGGTGAAGTGATTCAAGACGCCTATGAAAAATGTTTATCCGAGAAAACGAAAATAGTCGCTATGGGACATATTTCTAATGCGCTGGGTACTATCAATCCTATCGCAGCAATGATTACCAAAGCCCATGCTGTAGGTGCAGTCACCGTCATCGATGGTGCTCAAGCAGCACCGCATACTGCACTGGATGTACAAGCCTTAAATTGCGATTTTTACGCCTTTTCCAGCCACAAGATATATGGTCCTACTGGCATAGGCGTATTGTATGGTAAAAAAGCTTTGTTAGATGCCATGCCACCTTATCAGGGCGGCGGTGAAATGATTAAATCGGTTACTTTTGAAAAAACAATCTACCAAGATCTGCCCTTGAAATTCGAAGCAGGTACCCAACACATTGAAGGTGCCATAGGACTGAAAGTGGCTTTGGATTATGTAACGCAAATTGGCTTTGAAGCCATCCATCAACATGAACATGAATTACTGGTCTATGCGACCCAATTGGCCCATGAATATAAGTTACGCATCATAGGCGAAGCCAAAGAGAAAGCGAGTATACTATCCTTTACTTTAGATAATATACACGCACACGATGTAGGCACTATACTCAACCACTATGGTGTAGCAGTACGCGCTGGCCATCATTGCGCCATGCCCGTGATGGAATTTTTCCAAGTGCCCGCAACGCTGCGTGCTTCTTTTGCATTTTATAATACTAAGGCGGAAATTGATATCTTGTTTAATGCCTTACAGAAGGTACGGGAGATATTTAAATGAACGATGATTTAATTGAACTCTACCAAGAAGTTATCATGGAGCATAACCGCCATCCACGCAATTATGGTGTTTTGGCCGATGCTAACCGTGAGGCATCTGGTTTTAACCCATTGTGCGGCGATAAAATTCATTTAAAGTTACGCGTTGCTGCAGATAATACAATCACCGCGGTAATGTTTGAAGGCAACGGCTGTGCTATTTCTATTGCTTCAGCTTCATTGCTAACGGAAATTTTGCATGGTAAAACGGTCGCTGAGGCGTATGCTTTATTTGAACAATTTCACGAACTCTTAACCGGGCATCCTACAGAGGGAATACCTCTAGGTAAATTAGCGGTATTCGCCGGGGTGAATGCTTTCCCAGCACGCGTCAAATGCGCGACGTTAGCTTGGCATACTCTAAAAGCCGCTTTACTCAATAACAATGTCATCGTTTCAACGGAGACAGGCCATGAGTGACACTATCGATAAAGATACAGAATTAAAAGATCGTATTATTAGCGCATTGAAGGAAATTTATGACCCAGAAATCCCCGTTAATATTTACGACCTGGGGTTAATCTATAGAATTGACATAGATGAAAACGCCATCGTTCATTTAGACATGACCTTAACAGCTCCGGGTTGCCCTGTGGCACAAACCTTCCCTATTCAAGTCGCTGATGCCATACGTGCGGTTGAAGGTGTGGAAGATGTAGTATTGGAAATGGTGTGGGATCCGCCCTGGTCAGTCGAACGTATGACAGAGGAAGCCAAAGTGGCTTTAGGTTTTTTTGACTAGGGAGAAATACTATGACTACACGTTGGCTTACAGTATGTGCTAAGGAAGATATCCCTGTAGGGGAATGGATTACCTTTGATACGGGCGTAGAAGAATTGCTTATCGTCAACTTAGAAGGTGATATCTACGCCATACAAGATCTGTGCACGCACGATGGCGGCAATTTAGCCGAAGGTCAATTAGACGGTGAGGAAATAGTCTGTCCACGCCATGGTGCGCGCTTTTGCGTTAAAACCGGCGAGGTCACCACCCCACCCGCTTATGAAGACATCAAAGCTTTTCCTACCCGTATCCAAAATGGGATGATTGAAGTAGAGGTCGAATTAATTTAGTCTATATATCCATCCGGATCAATAAGACCAATGAAATATCTATAAGGCATTTGTATCGCCTCATTATGTAATCCCGCATTAAAAACGATAGCGCGATCGGCGTGAAATACCCGCGATACGTACACTGGCATTTGGTATAAATGACCGAAAGGCGGTATTGCGCCACGGTCACAATCTGGAAAGTTTTTACTGAATTCTTTTTCAGCCACTAGACTTACTGCTAAGGTTGAAAAAACTTTTTGTAGGTAGCGGAGATCTATGCGTTCACAGGCAGGCACTACTAACATAGTCAAATTATTTTTCACCTTGACTATTACCACCTTGGCATATTGATATCCCGAGACATGGGCCGCTTCGGCGGTTTCTTGTGCGGTATAAACGGGCATATGCGTGATACTCACATAACGCGCATGCGAATCATCTAGGTAGTGCTGCACAGTGACAGATGCCATTGGATTTACCCCCGCTCCAAAATGCGCCGGCTTTCTTGCCAAAAACGCCCTTGTATAGAAGTATAGCCTAATTTGGTCTATTTTTGTACCGGCGCTGTAACCATTTCTACTCTTCCCACTGCCTTAACAACACCAAAAAATCATTCTCATTTAAAACAGGTACTTGTAATTCATGGGCTTTATCCAGCTTAGAACCCGGCGCATCCCCTACGATGACGCCGTGTGTCTTTTTAGACACACTGCCACTCACCTTAGCACCCAATGCCTCTAAACGCGCTTTAGCTTCTTCACGCGATAAAGTTTCTAAAGTGCCTGTAAGAACAAAAGTCTGTCCTTGTAAAGGCTGTAATGCCCTCTTTTGGGCTTGTGGCCAATTTACCCCTGCGGCCACAATCGCCTGAATGATTTCCTTATTGTGTGTCTCACTCAAAAAAGCGTGTATATGTGCGGCTACCACCGGACCTATGTCATTTAAAGCCATCAATTCTTCTTCATTGGCCGCATACAAAGCCTCTAGACTTTGAAAATGCTGCGCCAAGATTTTAGCCGTGGCCTCCCCCACTTCACGGATC
>JBIPMB010000029.1:0-18028 GCA_044369355.1 Gammaproteobacteria bacterium
AAATGAACTCAGAACCATGCCGTACTATAGAAGTTTTTTGATCTGGTTGCAAGAATCACTTTACCCCATAGCGCGCACTATAGGCTTCAATGGCTGCCAACACATCGGTCAGACTTTTATCTGCAGCTGTGTACGCTAATAAATCCTTTAATGTTGCAATGCTTAGAACGGGTATGCTGTAAGTATTTTCAACTTCTTGTATGGCCGATAACTCACCCAAGCCTTTTTCCTGCCTATCCAACATGACCACCACACCACAGGGCGTAGCCCCCGCGGCTTGAATCAGGGCTATGGTCTCGCGTATGGCCGTGCCAGCGGTCATGACATCGTCCAAAATTAACACTCGCCCTGTCACCGGCGCTCCCACCCACAGCGATTTTTCGCCATGCTCCTTAACTTCCTTACGATTAAAGGCATAAGGGATATTTCTTTGATAGCGCTCGGCCATTGCCATAGCCGTAGCACAGACCAGTGGAATACCCTTATAAGCCGGGCCTACCATCATGTCGAAGGCCAAGTCAGAAGTCTGTATCGTTTCAGCATAAAAAGATCCCAGTTGTGCTAAGCTGCCTCCCGTATTAAAATGGCCTGCATTGAAAAAATAGGGGCTAATGCGCCCTGATTTCAAGGTAAACTCACCCCAACGTAAGGCCTGATGCTGTAGCGCGGAAGCAATGAATTTTTGCTGCAAAGATGGGTTCATTTTTACTCCAACCTAAAGGTAACCTAATGAAACGAATTATAACACTAAACGTCAATGGCATTCGTAGCGCTGCTAAGAAAGGCTTATTCGCTTGGCTAGCGCAACAAAACGCCGATGTTATTTGCTTACAAGAAGTCAGGGCCGAAGAAACGCAACTAAGCGATCCGCTATTTAGCCCGCAAGGATATCATTGCTACCATTTCTCAGCGCAGAAAAAAGGCTACAGTGGCGTGGCGTTGTATTGTAAAGAAAAACCACTGCACGTGCATTCGGGCTTAGGACACGATTTGTTTGATTTTGAAGGCCGCGCCCTCAGTGCTGAATTTCAACACTATACCGTGGCTTCTTTGTATTTTCCATCCGGTACTCGCAGTGAAGAAAGGCAAAATGTGAAGTATGCTTTTTTAGATTATTATCTTGAACATTTAAAAACACTGCGCCAGCAGCAAAAAAGTGCGGTTTTATGCGGTGATTGGAATATTGCCCATAAAAACATAGACTTAAAGAATTGGCGCGGTAACCAAAAAAATTCGGGCTTTTTGCCAGAAGAACGCGCGTGGTTAACTCATCTCTTTGATCAATTTGGATTTGTCGATGCTTTTAGAGTTATAAACCAAAACGCAGAAGAATACACTTGGTGGTCTAATCGTGGGCAGGCTTGGGAAAAAAATGTGGGTTGGCGTATAGACTACCAAATTGTCACCCCCGATCTTGAAAAAAAAATTTTAAATGCAAGTATCTATAAAGACGAAAGATTTTCCGATCATGCACCTGTAGTGGTCGATTATGATTTGTGAAAACAAAAAAGATAGCCTACGCTTGTAGTGTCATGTTGTTTTAAGGAGTTGTTCAGCTTCATGTTTTACAGCTCTTTCATCTGCATGCCACTACAACGATTAGTTAATAACTCACAGCAGTTGATTCTTAGGCGAGGCGCCTAGGCCTCGAGTAGCAGGAGTGACGTACCCTGTCATATATAGGGCGAGATGGGCGAAGGCAACAAAGCCTAAGAAGCAAATGCGAAGAGTATAGCCACACGCAGTGATTGAGTGAGCGATGTAATGTCCTCACTCAACGCACGGTTAAAAAGTGGGGAACTTTGCAAGGAGGTTTAAAATGAGTGCGATACTACAATATAACGAATTCTACTATCATGTCACCCAAACGGAAGCCGAGCTAGAAGAAATTGGCGGCGATCTATATGCATTAGAAAGTATGATTTCATGCGCAAACGATATAGAAGATTTAAACTGGCTCCAAACACATTGCCGTCGCTTAGAAGCAACCATTTATACTTTACACGAAAAAATAGGTTCTTGGCAGCATAGCGCTAAAAATCGTCGCTCACAATTACAAAGCAATCAGTATAACCGACAGCTAAATCAACTGGATAAAACATTAATGCTGGTAGACGATTACATCGCCGAGGTAAGTCGGCAAGAAGAAAAAATAATGCAATTACAGCAAATAATGCTTGATCAAAAAGCGGCATTTACTGCGGTGCGGAACTCAAATCGCGAAGAAGAAACGGCATAGGGGCCGGCTCCGTGCCTGCCCTAGATGGGCAACCACAGGGTTGCCCCTATGATTCGTATCTTTATAGCATATCGTATAATTTCAATTTCTTACGTAAAGTACCGCGGCTTAAACCCAGTAATTTAGCAGTACGTGATTGGTTGTTATTGGTATAGACCATCATTTTGCGTAACAGAGGTTCTTCTACTTCACGCATCACCATATCATACACATCATTAGGTTTTTGATTGCCCAATTGGCCAAAATAATTTTCTAAAGCACGGTTCACGCTATCACGTAATGAAACGGCATTTGCGGCAATGGCATCGACAAATTGTGTCATTTTAATAATCCTCTTAAAAATCAAGAATATAAATCAGCACTATGGGGTATCAGTGCGGGAGCTACCCTGTATAAACAGGTTCAGGACATATTATGCACAACTTGTAGACGAAAAGCAAGAGGCTTTGCTCATTTTGTTCTATTTTAATTAATTTCATGACCATTCAATACCCTATCTTCTAAACAGGTATCAATCTAACTTGTGGGTTTTTGCTGTATTCTTCCAAAATCAGGGTCACTAATTCCTCTATAACCCCTTCCGTCTCTCGAGAAGTCACATTACCCGTCTCCACCCGTAGCTTCTCCAATCTCGCTTCTAACCAATGCGTAGCCGTACCGGTAGGGAATATTTGTGCCAAAACTTTACGCGCCTTATCCGGCCCTAAACGGCTATATAGAATTTGTCGTAATTTTGCATCTTCTGCCGTAGTACTAAAAGCCCATAATTCTATAGGCCCTAGCGTACCCGTTAATAATTGTGTGTTCATACCAGATTTAGTGGCAAATTGTGCTAAGAAAGTAGCCCCACTTTCCTTAGGACCATGAACTCGTCGCGTCAAAGCAGTTTGTGCCGTTTCAGATAAGCCAAAAATTTCAGCGGTTCTTTTCACCGATTGTTGTGGTCCTGCATCCATAATAAATACTGAAGTAGCGAATTCGACCATCACCGGATCAAAATCGTCTATCGATTGTGAGATCAAGCCCACTTGTACTTTCCATTTTCGCCCTTCGCGCATATCCACCAATACTTGTTCACGTATAGCGCGCGTTTTAGCGGTGCGGTGAAACTCATCGTAAATCAAGCGTTTTGGATCTTCGCGAATCTCACTGATGCGCTGATGATGATATTGCCGATATGCTTCCGGCATATCCACCACCGAAGCTTCTGTTAGATAAAAATGACGCGCCGTCACTTGTCGCGCTAACATATACATTACCCCAGTTTGTCTATCGGCAGCTGCGCCGCCTATACGGGCTACTTCGTCTAGATCTAGCGATACGATACGCGCATCGCCTAAATCAAATTGAGTAATACGCGATAAAATCGGATATTCACGCACCGCCCCAGAAATCATACGCGAGAAAGAATCGATTAAACTCTCGCCGGTAGGTGCTTTAATTTCACCAAATAAATCTACCACTGCGTGCGATCTACAAATAGAAGCGGCTTCCGCTAATAACGGCATCGCATGACGTTGTGCCAATTGTGCTTCATGAGCAAAGCCTGCTAAAAATAAAGCGTCTGTTACTTCCCACCAAGTCGTATGTGCATCGCGCATAAAATCCATTTCATCTAAAATACTGTCTACAATGAGTTCTAATCCTGGTGTATACGTATACGGATTACCGCCCTCAGCTAAGGACTTATACAATTCATCTATTACCATCCCCGCCATATCGGCCATAGCATCGTAAGGGTTTTCTGAGCCTAATGGCGTGACCAATAGAGTCAAGAAATTCACCAGAAAACTACGATCTTGGGGCATAGGATATCTGCAACCGAGCTGGGTATCAAAAGGATTGATCGCATATTCTGGCGTCATACGCAAACGATGGTATTGCACCCAATGTTGATTTTCCTTAGGTAACGCTTCACGTATCAAAGAAATTAAACCACTACTAGAAGGGCCTATGTCAACTATGGCGATACGCGGTAAACGTTTTAAACCACTGGATAAACACAAAGCTAAGTTAATAGCATTGGACAACACCGATTTACCTGAGCCGGGTCTAGCATAGATTAAATCAATCCACGTTGTTTGTTGCGTAGAACCCGGATGATATGGCCAAGGCTTACCGTCGGGTGAACGAAATAAAACCGCGCCCACGCGCCATTGCGAAGCAGGACGTGTAAAAGGCAGCATATAAACCACCTCAGACAACGGTGCTAAAGTAGCCACGGCATCACTAGTACCTGTGACGGCCAACATACTGGAAGCAACGCCACTAAAAGGATCGCCTGAGAGTTCTGTTACATCGCAAGTACCCCAACCTTGTATGGCTTTTGCCAATTGTGAAGTGCGTGTGCGCAACAAACGGGGTTCGTCGGCGGGCGCCCAAGTGGAAGCAGCTACGCGCAAACGCACCACTGCATCTTCACTGTTTAATTCGGTTTCTTGTAACTGGTTAAGGCTATCGTGCAATAAACGATTTTGTGCAGATGAAAAAGACAGAATCGCCGATACCGTTTTTTTGAATTGCGACACACTGGTGAGTCCTTTACTCTCAATTAAGAAAGAGATACGCCACGGAATATGTGTAGGTAAGGTACGACGCAATAAGGTTGAAAACGGTTGTACTTCTTTAGGAAATAAATAAATAAAAACACTGCTATAAATGAAATCGCCTATGCGTACTGTGCGCAAATCAACACGTTCAGCATCACGCACAAAAAGTTGATCCGACAAAGTGGGATACATAACATTGGATAAATCATAAGGAAAACGGTCTGAAGATTTCTCGGGGATTTTATCTCCAGGCAAACGCGGCGACCAATGTTTATCGGTAAAGCTGCTATCTATGCTCATGCGCACTTGGCGCAAAGCTTCGTGTACTGGCAAAATACCTATCTGCAAGCCTAAATTCACGAGATCATGATAAAAGCTACGCACAAAAGAATCATGGGCATTTTTTAGATCGGATATAGCGGCAATCAGATTTTGTGTATCTTTAAATGGTGGAAGATTGTGTTCTTTCATGCCTTTTTGCTTTTCACGCATAGCACTTTTGTTCTGATCACGCGTCAACAGATAAGGTCGCGTCCACAATACAAAAAAAACGGTTTCATGACCACAATAAAGTGATAAGTTTTCTTCGCGTTCATCCAATAGATCGTTTAGCGCAAGATTTAAATGATGTGCCGTTTGTCTAGCGGGTAAGAGAATATTTCTTATTTCTTCTCGTACGGCTTCTTTGTCGTAGCTAAACACACATTGTACACTGTGCCCTACTTTAGAAAAACTCGTCATTAAAGATTGACAAATACCGCGATGTAAACGTTCGAATTCCGCATCACCCACCAAAGCATTCACGCCGTGCATGCGCACAATCGTTAGCAACGAGCCATCTTTCGCCACTAGGGTAAATTGATCTTCAGCTGTTTCTAAAACACAATAAGATTGTGTGGTTTGACGTAGTCCCGTGCTCACCCAAGACAAGAAGGTATCGAACATATCGAGCAAGTAATCCATCGGATTCACAACCGTACTCCTTAACTAAACCGCAACATTCAACTGATGTGCAATACTATTGTCTGCAGCCAACCAATCATCGATCTCTTGTTTGAAACAACTGCGTAGCGGCAGTAAACGCAATTTATTGAGCAACTCTGCGGGAGTTTTTTTGTTGTTCCGCTGATAATCGATCAGCACCTTACCAAAATGATCGGGTTGACTCATGCCCTCACCCAATTTAGCTTCAACTAGAGAGGCGCGATTACGCAACGCTTGATAAATATTTTGTGCCGTTTCTTTGTAATCATTATTGGCTTCCATCGCTTGCAAAAGCACATGGCTTAAGCCGCACAGCTTGCTTTGCGACAACTCAGGCAAAAAGATCAAAACACCGCCACCATAATAACCTGTAGCCAAGCCATTCAAAAAATGGCATTGCGCACAAAATATACAGGAAGTAGCAAAATTAGAGCGCTTGTTATTCTCATAATTGTTGTCACGATTGACCACTTCCATATGCTGTGTAGACTGAAAACCACAGTATTGACAAGTATATTTATCGCGCACAAATACTTCTTTTGCTAATTTTTGAAACACAGAATGCTTTTTGCGGGCCAAAAAAGCCTGAAAATTGGTCGCTGAAGCTTGTAAAGTGAGTTTAAGCACGCCGTATCCTTAACGCTAAGTCGTTGTAAAACCAACGTCTAAAGTGATTTATGATTAATATACTAACAGGTAAATATGGGATTTACCAGGGGTGAGAGGAATGTACTAAACGCACTTGCTATATTAAATACTCACTCATAAAATCTTGCTCACCGCCTACAAAATCTAGAAACAGTGCATATTCTTCTACATTAGACACCTTGTTTTTTATTTGTGCTTTTTGTTTGGCTAATTGTAACGGGTCGGTCAATACAGCTTTAGCCTCTTCATAAAATTCACTTAACCACAAAGCATCTAATAACCAATTATTGTCATCCTCTTCCAATGAACAATTCAAAACATCTAAATTATTTTCAAACACTAAAAACTTTAAGCGCACATTGGCGGACATCAGGTACTGATAACTATTGAGATCTAAGTCGTTATCACTTAACCACTGTTGCATCTGTTCTGTGGTTTCTAACTGATTGCTGAGACGAAATTGGTTGGCGTAATCTTCTAAAATATCAAAATCGGGTTGTAAGCCTAATCTTAAGGCACACCGTTCGATGTACCACCAACAATGCGCCATACACAGCATCAGCTGGTATTTCTTGGGTTCGTTTTGCTTAAATTGATTTAGAAATAGATCTTCATTGTTAACAGTCGGATATTTGCTTTTTATGTTAGAATAGTCTTTAGACAGGCGCATCAACAATAATAAATAATCCTGCGCTCTTCCGGGTAAATCTATTGTTTGTTGTTCTTGCTTCAATAAAGCGCTTATGATGTGCATGCGCTTTAAAAAATGAGTCATTTCTTCAGAAGTGCAATCATGCGCTTCAAATTCATGTTCATCTATAAAAACAAATGACTCTTCGTAGTTAGGCTTTATTTTTCTTTGCCTGGCCAAACTATAGCACGCAGCCAAGAGATAGGCCAATCGTCTTAATAAGATATAGGGTTGATCTAAATAGCGTGCCGCCAGAGCTACTTTTTCTGATAATGGCAACCAAGATTGGTAACTGGAAAAGGGTCTACAAGCAGTGTTTCTCTGTAAAGCCCTAAAAAATGCACTGCGATTGAATGTAAATGGTTCGGTAACTGCAATTTCGTCATTCTCGGTCGAAGATGACAGCGCAATGTTTTTTAATAACAAAATGGCATCTCTGCGTTTAACATCGAGTTTATTATCTGGATCCTCTAACCATTGTTCTAGTGCTGTAATTTGTACTCTATCAATGTCTTCTTCGTAGGCTAAGCGCAGAATCCTCTGCCACAATCGCTCGCGATAATGAAGATTCTTAGCCACCGTTAAGATACAATCAAAGGTATTTCTAGTTATAATATTGTTTTGACGTGCGGATTCTAAGGTTGCGCGTATATTAAATAAAGCTTCTGTTACACCTACATAACCAGATGGATTGGTACCATGCAACAAAGCCACTTCGTCATCATCATTGACGATTCCAGATAAATAATCTTGTGCTATTGTTCCAACTGGAATCATACCATAAGTTGCTAATTCACTAGCGCGCAACGCGCCCATGCTAGAGCAACCCATAACTTGCACGCCTTTTGATAGGGCATATAAGATTTCTTTATGCCAAACGGCAGACACATTTTCAAAGTAACCATCGATGATGCCAATTATTTTTGGCTTTAAGCGTAACACTCGCAGGATATCGCCCGATTGTACCGGCGGTAAAAAATGCGCTTGTGGCAATATCTTTTTTGCTTCCTCTAACGCTAAAGAAGGGCCTAAGAAGATAAGAATCACCTTAAATCCTCCGGCCATTGTATTGCATGCCCGGAACGAATAGATGCACCACCGGTATTTTGAATGTCTCTTTAGTGTGATTCACCACCAATATTTGTTTAAAGCTATGTGCATATAAACTATCGACCATAAACGCAAAATGTTCGGCAAAGGTGGGTTTTATTGCTAGCTCTTTAACTTCATCAAAATTTCTTTGGCCATCTATACTCTTGCTAGGGTAAGTAAACGTCGCTTTTTTATGATAATGGTCGTTGAATACATCGTCTCTAGAGCCCGAGATTAAGGTCAATCTAGATTGCGCCGCTTCGGTAATGGCTCTAGATAAGGCAACTTCTTTGTTTAAATGGGTTCCTGTGCCACTGAACAAGCCTAGATTACGCAAAGGGTTAGTGTCGACGATAACGCAGTGATACGTGGGTATACCCAATTTGGAAGTAATCTCCCATATTTTTATAATTTGTTGCGCTGCTTTTATTTTGTCAATGAGTTCTTTATTCAAAGTTGACGTAATGCTGTCTAACTTTATTTGTTTAGTAAATCGCTCCTCTACGCTTAATTTTGCCCAACGATATAAAGCATCGCGCTCAATGATTTCATACAGTGCGTGACATTTTGCTTCATCCAAGGTATTACCTGCAGCCAAGCCATTGGAACTGACGCTAAAAAAACTATATTCCGGATGAATAACGGTAGAATCTAAACAACTTAAAGCATGAGGAATCAATACCGTTTTATTTGTTACACATTCGTTGGCTTCCAGCCAACCCATGGCCCATTCTTCGCTCTGAATACTTTTAAAAAAGCCTTGTAAAAAAAGTTGCGGCGTTATAAGCGGATATTGTTTCTTGAGCGTAGAATAAGTCCCTACTACTACAGCAGGTTTTGCATTTTCGGCATGATAGCCTTCTATGGATTCCATAACGGCGGAAATCCAGGCTAGTTCCCAGTTTAAGCCCTTGCCTTGAGAAACGGCCAGATGTTTTGAATTAGGACGTATGCACACTGCAACCGGGATATCGATGCAGTCTAGACCGGTGACATTGGCGACGCGGGTTATGCCTAGTGATGGTAATAGGGGCTTAAGCCTTTCTATGGTATTTGCACTGGTTTCGCTGCGAAAGGTACCGCCTAAGTTTAGATAAGATTCTTTGTTGTTCATTGTTTTAATACACCGCCATCTGTGGTTCCATTTCTTGGATCCACGCTACAATACCACCGCGCATATTTTTAACGGAATTAAAACCTTGTTCTTGCATCATTTTAACCGCTTGACTGCCACGACCACCGACTTTACAGTGTACTATATACAACGCATTTTTATCCAAAAAAGGCACAAACTGTGGCAGCTGTGACAAGGGTATGAGTTTGCCGCCTAAATTACAAATAGCATATTCATGCGCTTCCCGCACATCCAGCAAAACATAATCAATTCCTCGTTCCTTTAATGCATGAAATTCGCTGACCGTTATTTCCGGAACAGTAACCGGTGTGCATACTGCGGGCACATGATGCGGCAAAGTATCGAAGGCTTGATGTTGAACGCATAACCTACACGCGGGATCGCGTTGTATCGGCCATTCCTGGAATTGCATGCTCAGTGTATTGATGGTCAGTAACCTACCCACCAACGATTGGCCCAGATTCAAGATAAGTTTAATCACTTCTATCGCTTGCAGTGTACCCACTAAACCCGGTAATACGCCAAATACACCGCCTTCGGCACAGTTGGGAATTAAACCATCTGGCGGGGGTGCGGCATAGAGGCAACGATAACAAGGGCCACTGTTTACATTAAATACCGAACAGTGTCCTTCAAATTGTGCAATGCTGGCATAAACAAGCGGTTTTTTTAAATGAAAACACGCGTCGTTGATGAGATAATGTGTGTAAAAATTATCGGTGCCATCGACTACGATGTCATAGTCTTGCAGGATCTCTAAGGCATTGTCGTGTGTTAAACGCACGGGATGCGCAATGATGTGACCATGCGGATTCAACTGCAAGAGTCTTTCTTTAGCTGTAGTCGCCTTTTCTAGCGCTAGGTCATTCGTAGTATAGAGTATTTGCCGCTGTAAATTGGATAATTCGATTCTATCTTCGTCTACAATACCTAGGGTACCCACACCGGCTGCCGCTAAATACAGCAATATCGGCGAGCCCAACCCCCCCGCGCCTATGCATAATACTTTGGCGAATTTTAATTTTTCTTGCCCAGCCAACCCCACATCCGGCAATGCAAATTGACGGCTGTAGCGGGTGAGTTCTGAAGGACTGAAAGTATTGTTCATATAGCCTATTCTACTATATGTTAATAGATAACTCTAGCTATCATCTACTTTCAAAATTTATTGTAAAATCTCCAACAATTGAAACAGCGCTCGTTCAAATGGAATGACCTTTATTTCCTCATGATATTCCTCATGGTCTCCACCATAAATAAGATATAGCTTTGCCATATCATAATCTTTTTTAAATGCCTGCAGTCCTTTCATATCCATACGGCTGATCTTTTTCTTGCGTTTTATTTCAAATGCATGCAAACCTCGTTCACCGTAGGCAATAAAGTCCACTTCTACATTATTATTCGTACGCCAAAAATAAAATTGATAGCCTAGTCGATAATAATCATTTAAAGCTCGCAAATGCTGTAAAAACAGAGTTTCTAAAGCAGCGCCATCAATTTCTTCTATGGAATCTAACGGCCCTTTAGGTCTAAGGATACGATAAATACCCACATCAAAAAAATAGAATTTAGGATGTACCGCCATACGACGTTTTGCTCTTTTAGTAAAGCATGGTAGCCTGAGCCCTAATAAGAGATCTTCAACAATATTGAAATAACCACTTACAACCCTACGATCAATCGCTGCCTCACGACCAATCTCTGCCAAGCTAAGTGTAGCGCCTTGTGAAAAACTGGCAATCTCCAAAAAGCGCGCAAACTCCCCAATATTACGTGTGATTCCTTCTTGTAAAATTTCTTCACGCAAATAAGTCGTAATATAACTTTCTAAATAAAGTTCTATGTCGATATCATCTTGGTACACCATAGGCAATAAACCATATTTCAATGCCTTGCTGAGTGAAAACAAAGAACCTAACTCGAAACAGGTTAATGGGTGCATATAGTAATTGAGCGCTCTTCCTGCCAATAAATCAACACCTTTTTGCTTTAGACTTCTAGCACTGGATCCTGTTAAAATAAAGCGATAGTGCTTATCTTCAATTAAGCGGTGTACTTCACTCAAGAGCGCTGGAATTTTTTGTACTTCATCAATGATGATCCAATTATCAAATCCTTCAGGAATGCGCCACTCTAAGTCGCTAGGATTTGCCAATAGTTCATTATAAGTGCTTGTTTTTAATAGGTCTAAAACTAAGCCATCACTTAAATGCTGTTTCAACCAAAAGGTCTTGCCAGTACCTCTGGGACCAAACAAAAAGACACTTTGAGTCTGCTGAAGGTTTAAATTAAGTAATCTGTCAAAATTTTTGACATTTTGCATGGATTTATGTCCTTATCGCTGCCATTTTACATAAAATTATAGCCAAATAGTCTTAATTTTGCAAGGATCGAGGCTGTCATGGATAAATTCGAAGCAATTGAAGCCCGCAGGCGAAGACGATATACTCCCAATCACATTCACAGGAGCACCCCATAAAATGGTCTACGACAAAGCCCATCATCGCGGATTGTATGTCTTAACTTTTGCCGAATTTTGGGATCGTTTTAGCTTTTACGGCTTGCAAGCGGTTTTGGTCTTGTATGCGACCCAGGCCCTGCTGTTTACGGACAATCGGGCCTATACGCTGTATGGTACTTTTACCGCCTTAACCTTTGCCACTACCATTTTGGGTGGGATATTAGCTGATCGTCTCCTCGGCATGCGCCAAACCATCGTCATGGGAGCGAGTCTAGTCATTGTAGGCAATAGCTTGCTTTTTTTAGCGGGACAACACTTTTTGTACCTAGGATTATCCCTCTTAATCTGTGGCATAGGGCTATTCAAACCCAATAGCGCCAGTTATGTAGGCGCGTTATACAAAGATACCGAGGCTAAATCGGAGCGCGCCTTTTCTATCTTCTATGCGGGCATGAATGCTGGCGCTTTATTGGGTCCCTTGATTTATGGTTATATCGCCTATCGCTATGGTTGGCTGTACGGCTTTGGCCTAAGTGTCATAGGCATGTTATCTTCTTTGACTATTTTTCTGTGTGCTAAAATAAAGACTGCAGAGGATAAATTATCTGTTATGCGATTGCCCGTCAAAATCATTATTTACATTGCATTATTGATTGCTATAGTCGTATTCACTTTGCTATTACAGCACCCCGGTTTTTTTGGAAGATTATTACTTTTCATTGGTCTAGCAACGATTATTGGTTTGAGTATAGCCGCATTGAATAGTACTGAACTCGATAGAAGACGGATCCTAGGCTTAGGCATATTAATCTTTTTTTGTATTTTCTTTTTTGCCGCATCCCTGCAAACGGCCACTACACTCACTTTATTCATTGAAAGAGACGTATCTCGCACTATTTTGGGCTTTAATATTCCCACGGCGATGTTCTTATCCATAGAACCTTTTTTTGTGATTTTAATTGCACCCTTGATAGGGCTTTTGTGGATTTTTCTAGAACGTAAACAGTGTGATCCCTCTTATGCGACTAAAGTCGCTATGGGTTTGATACTCGCCGCGGCCAGTTTTGCGGTTTTTTCGTTAGCCTCATTATACAATGACAAAACAAATCATCTCTCTTTAACCTATCTCATTTTAGGCAACTTACTATTGGGCATAGGTGAATTATGCGTTTTACCGGTGGCGCTATCTGCTATAGCGCAATTAGCCCCTGCCTATATGCGTAGCACCATGATGGGTATTTTCTTCCTGTCCTTGGCATTTTCCAGTTATTTAGCCGGCACCATTGCTTGTCTAGTCAATGGTGCTGCACACAGCCAGTCTGTAATCAACTATACGCAGGCTTTTATTGAGATTGCCTCAGTCACATTTTTAATAGGGCTGATTATGGTTGTGGTTAATATTAAGTTACGTGTGTTGCTGCAGAAATCACCCCCCAGCAATGGCTAAAATCATAGCGATTACATCATTTTCCTTAACTTCCGTTTGCAAACCATCTATAAAGCGTATGTCTTGTCCATTCACATAGAGATTTACAAAATGACAAAGATTCTCGTTATCATCCAGTATGTATGGTTTAAGTGCTGGATATGTTGAGAGCAGTTCTTTTAAGCTATCCATTAACTTGCCGTTAGAGATAGGCAACTGTTCCTGATGTGCAGCCAATTTCCTTAAGTGTAAGGGGAGATGTATGGTTGCCATTTAAACTTTAATCTAAGTGATAATCATTTGATCTAGTGTATTTTCAACTAACGCAGCCAGTGGTTGCGCTAATCCCATCAAAGTTTCTTCTTTATTTTCAACTAATACCAATCCAGCTAATCCTACAAAAGTCTCTTTTTTAACATTAGAACTAGTTATTAAGTTACATAAAGATAATCTTTTTGACTTTATCTCTAATATGGTAAGAATTGCTAATACTATGTTCATAAATATTCCCCCGTGATACAGATACCAATGATCTGTCTACCTTTCTTGATTTATTCATTGCTAAAGTCACCTTCAACACATTTCACCCGTGTATTATATACCAAAACCTGTAAAGTAACAAGTTTAAATCAGTTTTTTAAATTACTGTCATTTCTATTTAAAGGAAATCTAGCTCATTAGTTTGGTAAAATGATCCGAACACAGCCCCGAGTAAAGGGGCTTATTTCTGAAAACTCCCTACGACCAAATGTTTTTGCACATTGTATTAAAGTTTTATCTTCTTTGGGCATTTCACTATTGGAACGAATACCTTCGTCTATGTCACCATCGCTGTGAAAGAAATCAAATTCCACTTTGTTAAGAAAATCATAAAAATGTGTGCCTACCACTATTGGAATTTTACCATTTAAAACAGCTTCGCGAAACTTTTCTAGTAAACTTTTAATTGATTTTAAATCATCGACTATACTGCTTTCTCTTTTAGGTTTGGGTGTAGATTCAAAGTAGCTGGGTAATTGCAAAGACCAATAGACCGGTCTACCATCAGTGAGTGAGAGGTATTTTGGTATCATGATAGTAGGCGCGAATCTTTTAAGTCCATAAATATCTACAAAATCTGCTTTAAGGCTTTCCATAGGACCTACTTCATCGTCTATCGCCGGACTGAAACCCGGAATAACGCCTAATCCTGTGGCAATAATGTGTCGAACCATATCGACTATATAAGGCATTACTTTAATATGGCGTGCGGTTAAATCTTTCACAAAGATATCCCAAATGAGATCGTATACTATATTGTTGCGCCAATAATCAGTGCCATCCCAAGTGACTTCATATAAAAATAAACGTAAATCTTTTATGCCCACATCATCATTTCTTTCCAGAAAATTTTTAGAAAAAAACAATAGATCTACCGTCCAAGGGGTCGTAAAATTTTTATGCTGTGCCATCTGTGCCAACATAGGCCCTTGGTCTAATAAAGTTCTGGGCATTGTGCGTTTTACATTTCTTTTTTTACACAATTTTTTATACGAAGGCGCATCTTGAATCTTAGGCAACAGAAAAACACAGCGCCCACCCGCGGTTATATCCCAAACTTTAGCCTCAAAACCAACCGCTGGACTTAATGATAATGCGCCCCATAAACCAAACAGCTGACCTTTTGTGTATAAGCTAAATGGATTGATACGATCTTCAGATCGTAGATCTAGCTCAATGGAATGATTTAAAACCATTCCTAGAGGTACACGATGGGGAAATTGACTATAATCCAGATCTTGTTTAATCGAGCGGGGCAGTAAGGGATGGTCTATAGGCGACAAAACTCCATTGTGCGGCACATAAAATTTACTGTCCCGAAGAATATCCATACCAAACGCATACTTAGCTTTATACAACACCAATTCATCTACATGCTTGATGCTATCCATAATTTTAGCCAAGGCAGGATTAACCTTATGCACGGCTTCCCTGACATCCGACCACTGTACCACTTCCAAACTAGGATAATCGATTTTCTTTACCATAACGGTTCTACTCTCCATAGTCGCAGTACCGTGCCTAGTCGACACGAGGTTACGACACCATTAAATCAAATCACTGTTTATAGACAGCGAAATAATTATTATTCTGTTAGAGGATAAATAACATATATAATTTATGGATGCAAGATCCGTGCATAATGGCAATGGGCGGTTATAAACCGCCCTACTGCAGATGCTTTAATCGCTGGACATTAAGCGTCAATAATTTCGGCAGATGACTCCGCTTTGATTCTAGCGTAGACCTCTTCTCTATGAACTGAAATATCTTTGGGGGCACTAATGCCTAGGCTGATTTGATGACCTTTTATAGCTAAGACTGTTACCGTGATATTGTCACCAATAATTATGGTCTGCCCTACATGTCTGGTTAGAATTAACATAATTGTATCTCTCCTTAAATTTAAAAAAACAACTCTCACTTAGAGGCTATGCCTCTAACACTTTTACGATCGCAAATCTTTATTTTTTAAGTACAGAAAAAAAGACGCCACGGTATCACCACCCACGCAATCTTTTATGGTTTCCAGGGTTACGAGTTTGGGATAAGTAGCCATACGCACCATCGCTTCCATCAGATCAATTTGTTCTTGGCTAGGATCAATACCTAAGCGTTCAAAAAATGAAATGGCGGTATGGTGGGTTAAAGAAAGTTCATCTATTGAGTCTAAGTCCATCAGGATCTCCATGTGGTTAAAAATTGTCTAACAAAAATCACTTATACATTAAAGCATATGAAATAATCATTGATAAGAGCGAATTATGCCGACCGGATTGGGGGGGCAAAATTGGGGGGTTAAAACGAGTTTTTTTCTCTTTGTTATTGATCAATAAAGATAAACCATTTAAAACGATATACTGTAGTCGCATTATCAGCGTCAAATTGTGTTGAAATTCGCATTATCAGTATCAAATTGTGCGGAAATTCGCAATATTAGTGTTAAAATATGCTAAAATTCGCAGTATCGGTCTCAAACTATGCTTAAATTCGCATGGGCAGTCTCAAATTGTGCTACAATTCACATATAAATCTGAGGTTATCACTATGCTGTATATGTCAAAAGACGGGCAACAGGCCAAAAAATTATCCCGGTTATACTTGGAAAAGAAGGTGCGAAAGCTATATCGTGGCATTTATACGGATGACTTAACCCTACCCCTAGAAAACATTGTGCAACAGAATTGGATGCAAATAGTCTCTAATGTTGTATCCGATGGAATATTGAGCTATCGCACAGCAATCGAACTAAAACCGCATCCCTTTAAAGAAGAATCAATCGTTTTCATGACTGGCAACTACGCAAAAACAATAACACTGCCGGGGCTCGTTATCAAAGTTTATAAAGGCGATACGCATCAGTTTCTTGAGCAGATATTACCTACACTGGCCAAGAGTAATACTCCGCGACTGTTACTTGAGAACCTTAGTGTGGTTAGAGGGATTCATTATCAGGGCATCAAAACCGTAGGTACAACCGGTGTTGAAAAGAGTCTCACAAAAGAATTACAGTTAAGAGGCGAAAAACAATTAAATCAGATCCGTGATGAAGCTAAGCTCATTGCTAGTGCGCTTGGCTATAAAAAAGAATATGAAAGACTCAACCAAATTATTAGCGCTCTATTAGCTACACATCCAGAAAATATTTTATCTACTTCTTATGCCAAAGCAGCCGCCAGGCAACAGCCCTATGATGAAAAACGAGTCAAACTATTTGAAGAACTAGTCACTTATATTAAAAAATGTACTTTTTTGCAACGTGACTATAATTATCAAAAAGCGTCTTTTAGAAACTTAAATTTTTATGAATCTTATTTTTCTAATTACATTGAAGGCACAGAATTTCTAATTGATGAAGCAGAAGATATTGTTTTTAAAGGGATAGAGGTTCCTAATCGTCATGCAGACAGTCATGATGTTTTGGCTCACTTTACAATCAGTAACGATTATTCGGAGATGCATATCACACCAGCGACTCCAGAAGAGCTGATTCATATCTTACAAACTAGACATGCTATCCTTATGAAGGAACGCCCTGAAAAACGTCCTGGGGAATTTAAAAAAACATCTAATAAAGCAGGAAATACATTATTTGTTGCGCCTAACGATGTTCTGGGCACTTTATGCCAAGGCTTTGAATATTATAAATTACTTAACCCCGGAATGGAAAAGGCTTTATTTATGCATTTCTTAATTAGCGAAGTCCATCCATTTGATGACGGCAATGGCAGGTTATCCAGAATAATGATGAATGCGGAATTTGTTAGCAATGATAGCTTTAAAATTATCATACCGACAGTTCACAGAGATAATTATTTGAGTGGCTTAAGATTAGCTTCTAGGGATAGTAACTTTAGGACTTATGTAAAAATAATCGATCAAGCACAGGCCTATACAGCTACCATCCATTGGGCCGATTATGGTGACGCTAGAGAAAAGATCGAGACTGATAATGCCCACTTAACTCCCGATGAAGGATTGGCTGTTTTTAACCGTGCATTACGCCAACTTAAGCTGGCAGATATACCGGCTTAGAATATTCATATTGACGTACGCTTTGTTATCATGGCTATTTACATCATATTAATCGTAGCTTATTTTTTATATAATGTAAATAACCATTGCTTTAGAGGCAGCAATTCTCGGTGAAGGTCAAAATATAAACATAAGCTTTAAAAAGGGCTTAAATACTATCAAGCTTGGTTTCTTTTGGACAAAATGCTTGCTGTCCAATAGACAAAAATTATGTAGAACAGCGCG
>JBIPMB010000167.1:0-4631 GCA_044369355.1 Gammaproteobacteria bacterium
CCTTCTAAATTTGTTTTCTCTTGTAATAAAAACAAATAATCATCACACAAAGCAACGATCTTATCCTCTGTTCCAGACAATATTTTTTCCAAAGATACTATCTTTGCATCAATCAACGGGTATATTCTCAGGCTTAACCCAAACAACTTTATTATTACGCCATTCACATATCGAATTTCCTGCCTGTTTATGCTTCAGCAAAGCAGAGTGAATGCCCGCTTGCAGCTTACGAGTTAAATTTTCTGAATCATTAAAAATTTGTGATATTTTATCATCAGATAGATGGTTTTTATTATTCACAATAATTCTCCTGTAGTTGTTTCCAGATAATTTTGTTTTCAATTATCACATTATCCTTATTCCCAGATGCGATTAAAGAAACGTTGTTCATGTTTGAGTTGTCATAAAATTTCCAGCCGTCTAGTAACGGCTGATATAAATTGAAAAAATTTTTAATCCCTGAGTTATAGCGTCGTCGAATAGTCTCTTCAGGTACGGAATGTCCACCCATCTTAATTCGTTCTTTAACCCTAGAAACAGCAAGCTCAACGTTTTCTAACCATAAGAACACTAGAAATAATTGATAGCCTTGTTTTTTTAAAATCGGCATCCAATTTGCAAAAGTGCGGCTAGCTAAGGTTGTCTCAAACGCAAAATTAATTCCCTCTTTGGCTAGACTATCTATACGATTTAACATAATACGACCAGCACGTATAGCTTCTTTTTCTGGCTGAAATCCGCACAACCCTTGTGCAATCACATCGGCATTAATAAAATCATCTACTTGCAAAGCATCTTGTAATAAAGCAGGGGCACTTGTAGTTTTACCAGCGCCATTAGGCCCTGCAATAATAATCATATTTGGCATTAAAGCATCTCCAGATCCATTAGTTTGTTATTGCGCGTAACAGTCTAACCTGCCCTTCCAAATTAGCTTTCTCTAGCCTGCGCTGGGACTGAATTCCTCAGAAAGCTGGTCAAAATTTTGTGCAATTGTATCATGATTGGCGTTTAAAGCAACATACTTTTGCGAGGCCGTTTCTGATCACAAAATGCACTATTTGCTTTTTCATACTGTAATACATCCTACATCCCATAACGTACTTTTCAATTTTGCAAGACTTTATTTTGCGCAAAAAACCACCGCCGATAAGAAACATTATCACTGGTCATGTAAAAAGAGCGGTGTTATATCTCTCACGATAAGGTCATACCGTAATTTTATTACGCAATATAACGTTACTTATGATTTTCATGGCAAATCACCATAAATCCACTTTACCTTCTCAGCTATTTTATCGGCTATTTTTCATGAGCATTACAATCAAAATGCATGCCATCCACGCTAGAAGCCAAAATATCACCTGCATCTTCCAGATAAAAACACCTCTTCTCTGTAGCTAACCGAGCGTATAGAGCTATAAGTTTCTTTGCCTTTTCAATAGCCCCTTTAAAAAGAGCACTTCCATTTTCATCGTACAGTTCTTCTATGATGGGCAAAGGTATAGGTGGTGGAATGATCAGGATGTCGGGTGGCGTTCTCATATCCGACCCATAGGTTGAATTTTTTACCACATCAATCAGTTCGTCCAGACCGTTCGCAATCTCCTCTGCTTCTCGTTCAAAAAGCGCTTTTAAATCATTCCCACTCAATGCCATTATTACAAGATCAATAGGGGCATGTGTATACAGGCATGGCGCTAAATATCTTTTGCCATTACGATCGGGTTCAATGTGATAATCAAGATTGGTTGTTCGGCTATTCAAACCTTCCTCAATCACATAATAGTTATCGCCTAAATTAGCTTGCAACCTTCCAGTCCAACGTTTATCTCGTGGGTAACGTGATATTGTAATAGTCTGATCGGCAAGTGGCTGGGGAACATATCCCCAGGTATTGGAATCTCCATAGCACAGTATTGTAAGCCTTAATATCTAGGTTGGCTAGTTTTAACACATTTCCACATCGAGCCAAATTCAAGCAATAACACGTTTGCTCGTGAAATTTTTAAAGTAATTGGCCATTAGTTTAACGATATGCTCAGCGCCTACAGGGCGATAATATTGGTATATGTCTATTTTAGCGGGGTTACCTAAAGGGATTTCTACCAATTTTCTATTATGCATTTCTTCTTTAATGGCCATATCCATAGTCCACATTAACCCTAAACCCGCAATGCAGGCATGGAGAATATTAATGCCGGATGTAGCGGTGTAATTTCCTTGTACCTGAACCTTTTTATTGTTAGCAAAAACCCATTCATTATTAGGAGAAACACGCAAATTAACCAAGCAATTATGATTTTTTAAATCTTCTACACTCTTCGGGATTCCATATTTTTCAATATACTCCGGTGCTGCATAAATGCTACTTTGTACTGTAAACAGATACTCCTTAATCAGCTGTTTGTCTTTCATATTTATTCCTGAGATGATCAAGTCTACAGTGCCATCAACCAACGAACCCGAAAAAATTTCATCAATGACCTTCAACTGTATTTTAGGATAGCACTGCAAGAAATTCTTGAGTTGTTCAATAAAATATAACGAGTGCAATAAAGTAGGAACTCCCACAGTTAATAATCCATGCGGCACCTTTTCCACATTGGTTAGCGCATTTTGTGCCAGCTCAATCTCCGCAAGAATTCTTTTAACATGCACAAGATAAATTTTTCCTGCTTCTGTAAGCTCTACACGCCTTGTAGTACGATGAAGTAATGGCTTTTTCAATAACTTTTCTAATCGCTGTAATTGATTGGTAAGTATTGGCGTTGAGACGAGCGTGTGCCTGGAAGCCTGACTAAAGCCTTGGTGCTCTGCTACCGCCAGAAATCCTTTCATGCAAGAAATTAGGTCTAAAGACATTGTTATAAATTTACTTAATAGTTTGTTAAAGAAATAAGACTTTATCATATTGTTTTGTAATAGTAAAATATAGAATAGTTCGCACAAAACAAAAACGGAGTATCATGAAAAAACGGTTAATGTTAAGTATAAAGATCTTTTTGGCTATTATTGCGCTCAATTCTCAAGTTTATGCTCAACTATTTCTTAAAGGGTCTAATCCTCTTGTTAAAGAGCGATTTGAAAATAAGATTATTTTCATTACGGGCGGAACATCCGGAATTGGTCTCACTACAGCCGTTGCATTTGCTCAGCAAGGGGCTAAAGCGGTTATTGTTTGTGGTAGAACTGAAGAAAAATGGCATGTGGCTCAAAAGTATATTCATACTTACTTAACGGAAGAAGAAGCAAAACACATAGAATATTCGCCTTGTGATGTGCGAGTTGAAAGTAGCATGAAGAATATAATAGAAAAAATTTATAATCAATACGGTCGCCTAGATGTGGCTTTTAATAATGCCGGGGTTTCGCCTGGACATAGTGAAAGCATTGAAAATCTAAGGTTTGATTCTATTATTAGCGATCAAGGCGATATACTCTATAGATTAAGTGTGCCACAACCGGGTTCAAAAAATCAAAATGAACAATGGAAAAAAGACGACCCTACTCAAGCGAGTTCTTTGTCTTCTTACCGAGAATCAGAGTTCGCAACCAATGTTGTGGGTGTTTTTTACTCGATGAAATGGGAATTAACCCTAGCCTTGCAAAAACAACCCAAAAACTTACCGCTATCTATCATTAATACTGCCAGTAAATTTGGCATTCTCCCTGAACCTAATCGACCTCTGTATGATGCCTCAAAAGCGTATGTTATAGGGTTGTCTCGCTCTTTGGCAAGTCAAATGGCAGGAAGAAGTATTCAAGATGGAAGAGCCATGATTCGCATTAATGTGATAGCTCCCGGAACAACCGATACACCGCTGATAGCCAGCAATAAAACGCCTGGATCTGAAAAAAAAGCTTCTGCAGGGGCTCCTATGCAACGTATCGCTAGTCCGGAAGAAATAGCCCCTAGCGTACTATTTTGGGCAGATGATGCTATGTCTAGCTATATAACGGCGACTGTGCTTTCAGTAGATGGTGGGTATACAGGTTCACCGCTAATTGTACCGCTTCCTAATTGATAAGCTTACAGACACAGATTAAAGAAGCAGTGGTGATAAAGCACTTATCACTACTATCGAAAAATGTGCCTGCGTGCATTTGAGTAAATAGCCTTTATTGCTGAAAAAAAACTACACCGGCTCGCTAGAGAATTGCTGTGATCCCTCAGGGATTATCACACCCTCTAGTTTTTGTTGGGTCCATATATGTATGGCCTGAGAGATATCCGTGGCTTGATCTAAAGAACCTCCTTTGATGGATACAGGGTCAGATAGCTCTGGGTATTGATGCCACAGGCGTGAGCCGCAGTTTTTGCAAAAGACACATTCTAATATTCGCCCGCTATCCGTATTTCTAGTCCAAAATTTAATGCTTTCCTGTCCATGTAACAGCTGTAAATCAGAACGTGCCACAATATAACTAATACCAAATGCGGATGCAGATTGATGTCTACATTCCAGGCAATGGCAAACATACAGTGCTAATGGCTGATCAGGGCATTGATAGCGTACTGCACCACATTGACAGCCACCCTCGCGGATGGTATTTATTTGACCATGTGAATTCATAGCATTCGCCTTCTTCGTTTATGTTACAATATAATATTATATCTCGATTTTAAG
>JBIPMB010000140.1:0-5599 GCA_044369355.1 Gammaproteobacteria bacterium
TGCCATGAAAAACCTTGTGGCTATGGATGCGTTTATTATGGCATACGGTGATAGGAGTGGAATCAATAAAGCCTAAGCCATCAAAATCAGCTAAGTTAAATTGTAAAAAAACACACAAAGGTATGAGAATACGTGGGATTAAAGTGACAAAACGAGTATAGGATACGGCCTTAGGAAAAGCTTTTCTTAGCTTGCCGTTCATAACTTCTTGTAAATAGTAGTGTTTAAAATCTCTATAGCCAGATGACTGAAAGAGTAGGAAAATGCTCATTATCTCGCTTATAGACAGTCTACCATCACAATTACGTTGCTTTTTACCATTACTTATACTTAATAAATATTTTTTCCATTCTGGTGTAAAAAATTTACAAAAATCATCGACAAAACAATATAGTTCCTCTAATATCATTCCTGGTCTCCTGTAGATGTTTATTCACGCTTTTTTCAACATGAATTTGATCACAGTGAGACCATTTTTTCAACTCCTTAAACAGAATTCGCGTTTATAATTACTTTACACTAGATTAGAATTGTAAATCAAGTTATTTTTTAAATAACTACTCTCTTTGTAACAGAAATTTGACTTATTCACTATTTTTTTCAGACTGAGCGTAAAAACCCAGATCATTCTGTCTGATATTTAATCAACTTGACGCTTCAACTGGCATTCCCATTTGTTCAAGCACGGCTCTTTCTAAACTCGAAATTTTTATTTGTAAATCTTGAATGATCTCCGGGTTTAACTTGCCCTGCTATAAGCTGACAATTATGGATTGTTTGTTGATGGGACTTGCGATAGATTCTAAGTTACATAAACTACGACTTTTTCTTACGCGCTTCTTCTTTTTCCATTTGTTCGCGCGCAACATTGTAGTCAAAGCCTTTGCTTTCGTCGGTTAGACTCATTTCGCCGATTAAGGTTTCGGCATCGAAAGGATCGACTAAACCTTCACGCACCATTGCTACGGCTCTGTCGCGATAGGTTTGCCAACCCATAGAGCGCAAATAACGCTCCCAGGATAGGATATCTAACTTTTGAATATATTCACGGCCTTTCTCATCTACCCATATTACCTCAGCAACCACTTTACGGCCTGATAAAGCTGAACTGCCACATTGCTTACAACCACCAGGCCTACGAGCATACAAATGGTCTATGGCATCACCAAAAATGATTTTCCAGCGATGCATATCGTTAACATGCGCCTTGGCCGCTTTTAAAGGGATTTTACAATGCGGGCACAACACGGCAATTAAACGTTGGAAAATAAGGCATACCAACACATTGCTGTCGCTTAACATTACCGATGAAATACCCATATCTGCCAAACGCAAGATGATACCCGGCGCCGAGTTGGTGTGTATCGTTGAAAATACTAAGTGGCCCGTAATGGTAGCACGCAACATGACGTTGGCGGTGTCTTCATCACGCATTTCCCCCAATACGATGTAATCAGGATCCATACGCAAAGCAGCGCGACCAAAACTAGCAAAGCTTCTGTCGTCTGTTCTAACGTTTACCGGTACTTGTGTGGCACTATGCACGACTTTTTCGACCGGATCTTCGATGGTATAAACCTTACGAGTATTTTTAATCAAGTGTAAACACGCAGCCAAGGTAGTGGTTTTACCGGAACCCGTAGGCCCCGATAGCAACACTGCCCCGTGCGGCATTTGTATGGCCCTCTTTATAATATAAATCTGCTCTGGGGTGTAACCTAAGTCTTCTAGCGAAACGATGCTGCTCTCTTTTTCCGTGCCTAAGATCCGCATCACCATATCGAATCCGCCGTGCGCAGGCATACTGGCCAAACGCAAACGTATATCGCCAGATTTAACCTTCAATGGCATAGCCGCATCTTGAGGTACCAAGGGATTAAAATGTGCTGTAGCGTGGTCGGTTTCTTTATTAAAAGCTACCGCTGCAACTTCGCGTCCTAATCGAGGGAACCATTCGGCATGCAAATATAATTCACCATATTTACGAAAACGAATGCGGCACACATCGCTACGTATTTCCATGTGTATATCGCTTACATCCGCGTCTACGGCCTCTTGTACTAAAGTACGCAAGCGCTTTTGTTGGCCACTGATTTCCTCGGCCATGTCTTGCTGAATTTGTTGGTAATCTTTTATAGAGCCTAAGTTTTCCAGAAAGGAATTAATGAGTGATGGTGCCGCAACCAAGACTTCACCAGGACGTATGTTTTTATTGACCATGGCAATACGGCAGTTTTGCACATCGCGCGAACCTGGGTCAGAGGTTAAGATGGTACCACTTTTTAAAACAATGATATTTTTACGCTGTAAACACCAGCCAGCCATTTCAGGCGAAGGTCTATCATTACTGGCTAACTGTGCTTTGCTGGTCACCACCTTGACACCGGGTGGCGCTTTAAAACTACTATTTTCTATATCGGTCATATAAATTTCCGTATCAAAGATATTATACTCTTCGCAGTTGATTTTTAGGGGGTGTTGCTTTCGCTCATCTCGCACTAGTATATGACAGAGTACGTCACTCCTGGTACTCGAGAGCTAGTCTTCTACCCTATAGAATCAACTGCTGTGAGTATACAATTATAGACCTATTTTGCTCGAAAATGGGCGGTTTTTATAAACCGCCCACCCCTATTATGGCTTGGTGCCGCTAAACAATCTCCCAGCCCGTGACTTCAGCGACCGCCTGCCCTATGTGCGCAGGAGAACGCGTTGTATGCACGCCAGCAGCTTCTAAAGCCGCAAATTTTTCCTTAGCTGTCCCTTTACCGCCTGCAATAATAGCACCCGCATGCCCCATGCGCTTGCCTGCAGGAGCAGTCACGCCAGCAATATAAGATACCACCGGTTTGGTTACATGTGCCTTGATAAAGGCTGCAGCTTCTTCTTCGGCACTACCACCAATTTCACCTACCATGATAATGGCTTCCGTTTGTGGATCATTTTGAAACAATGCCAATATATCTACAAAGGTAGTCCCAGGGATAGGATCGCCCCCTATACCCACGCAGGTGCTTTGACCAAAGCCCAGAGCCGTCGTTTGATGCACCGCTTCGTAGGTTAAAGTCCCTGACCTAGATACTATACCCACACGACCTTTCTTGTGTATATGTCCAGGCATAATACCAATCTTGCATTCACCTGGAGTAATCACGCCTGGGCAATTTGGGCCTATCAAACGTACATTTTTCTTTGTGTCTAAATAAGCACGCACAGCCAACATGTCCAAAACAGGAATGCCTTCGGTGATGCAGACGATGAGTTCTAGGCCCGCATCTATAGCTTCAACGATAGAATCCTTACAAAAAGGCGCAGGCACATAAATAACACTAGCCGTCGCTCCGGTTGCTTTGACCGCTTCTTTTACCGTATCGAATACCGGTTTATCCAAATGCAGTTGGCCGCCTTTACCCGGAGTAACGCCGCCCACTAATTTGGTACCGTAGTCTAAGGCTTGTTGTGAATGCAAGGTGCCTTGATTACCGGTAAAGCCTTGGCAGATCACCTTCGTATCTTTGTTAATTAATATACTCATTATTTATCTCCCACTGCGGCAACGATACGTTTTGCACCATCTTCAAAGCTATCCGCTGCAATCACGTTCAAACCACTTTTTTCTAAAATTTGTGCGGCTAATTCGGCATTATTGCCTTCTAAGCGCACGACTACGGGTAGCTGTGTTTTTACTTCACTGACAGCGCTGATAATACCCTGGGCTATCATATCGCAACGCACAATACCGCCAAAAATATTGATAAAAATACCTTTGACTTTTTCGTCGGATAAAATAATTTTAAAGGCTTCTGTCACGCGTTCTTTAGTTGCACCACCGCCCACATCTAAAAAGTTAGCGGGTTTTCCACCGTGCAATTTAATTAAATCCATTGTTGCCATGGCTAAACCGGCGCCATTGACCATACACCCTATATCACCATCTAGCGCAATATAATTCAATTCCCACTGATGCGCTCTATTTTCACGCTCATCTTCTTGCGTGGTATCGCGTTGTGCGCGCAAGTTAGGGTGACGATATAATGCATTGTCATCTAGATTAATCTTGCCATCTAAACACACCAATTCACCATTTTCCTTGATAACCAAGGGATTGACTTCCAATAAGCTTAAATCGTTATCTATAAATAACTTGCCTAAACACAGCAAAATCTGCGTAAATTCTTTTATTTGCGCCGCATTTAAGCCTAGTTTAAAGCCCAAGTCACGCGCCTGAAACGGCAATAAACCCACTATAGGATCCACCACCGTTGTTAAAATCTTCTCAGGATGTTTATGCGCCACTTCTTCAATTTCCATACCGCCTTCAGTAGATGCCATAAAGACGATTCTACGCAAAGCTCTGTCGACCACGGCACCCAAATACAATTCTTTAGCGATGGCAGACGGTTCTTCGATTAAAATTTGATGTACAGGTTGACCATTGGCATCAGTTTGATAGGTTACTAAACGCGTGCCTAATAAAGTTTGTACCGCTGCTTTCACATCCTCTTTATTGGAAACGATCTTAACGCCACCCGCTTTACCGCGACCACCGGCATGCACTTGGGCTTTCACCACCCAACGTTCGCCACCCAAATGGGCTAATGCTGCGGCTACTTCATCGACGCTAGAGACCACTTCACCACATGGCACGGCAATACCGTACTCACGAAACAGCGCTTTGGCTTGATATTCATGTAAATTCATTGTTGTTTCCTATCGTTTTATGACTAATGTTTATAATGCGAGTAACATCCGTGCGGGATCTTCCAAAAACTGTTTTACCGCCACTAAAAAGCTGACGGATTCACGACCATCGATGATACGATGATCATAAGATAAAGCGACATACATCATAGGACGTATCACCACAACGCCATTCTCGGCGACTGGTCTTTCTTGGATCTTATGCATGCCTAAAATACCACTTTGCGGCGGGTTGATAATGGGTGTAGCCATCAATGAACCAAACACACCCCCATTGGTAATGGTAAAAGTGCCGCCCGTCATTTCTTCAACCGTCAGTTTGCCCTCACGTGCACGCGCTGCGCTGTCGGCAATTGTTTTTTCAATGCCGGCTAAGCTTAAAGTTTCAGCATTGCGTATGATAGGTACGACTAAACCACGTGGCGTGGACACGGCGATACCCACATCGTAATAACCGTGATAGATAACGTCTGTGCCATCTATGGAAGCATTCACATCGGGAAATTTCTTCAAGGCTTCAACGACGGCCTTAGTAAAGAAGGACATAAAGCCTAATTTAACACCGTGTGTTTTTTCAAATTCATCTTTATAACGATTGCGTAAATCCATCACCGGCTGCATATTGATTTCATTAAAGGTGGTCAACATAGCCGCATTGTGCTGTGCTTCCACTAAACGCTCTGCAATCTTGGCGCGCAAACGGGTCATCGGCACTCTTTCTTCGGAGCGCAAGCCGGCAATTACAGTGCTAACAGCAGCAGATGACTTCTGTGTTAAATCTTCTTTGACGATACGACCGCCCTTACCACTGCCTTGTAACCCTTGGACTTTGATATCGTTTTCGGCAGCAGCGCGGCGTACGGCCGGGCTTAAGTGTGGTTCTGCTTCAGCGGCCGCT
>JBIPMB010000141.1:0-5546 GCA_044369355.1 Gammaproteobacteria bacterium
TTTCATTAATATGTTCATCCTCTAGTATGAGGCGTGTACATATTTTATTCAACCCGTGGCCGTTCAGACTCGTTTCATGCTGGAATCACGAGTCCAAGTTCAGACCCATTTCATATTGGAGAAGACTGTACGTTGCCTCTTATGGCCTTTTATGCTCTAATGATCTACATCATTATTCTAGGGGATAGGGATTATGTCTATAGCGGATATCAATACTGTCAATGTTAAGCAGCCCCCAGGGCTAAAAATGCTGTTTCTAGTTGAAATGTGGGAACGGTTGGGTTTTTACACCATACAAACCCTATTGGTACTCTATTTAGTCAATACATTACTGTTCACCGATCACGCCGCCTATGGGTTATTTGCGGCCTTTACGGCCTTAACCTACGCCAGTCCCGTCTTTGGCGGATTTTTTGCCGATCGCTATCTGGGATTTAGGCCCGCCATTAACTTAGGACTAGTTTTATTTATATTAGGCTATGCCTGCTTATTCTTGTTTAAAGATACACTCCCCTTTCACCTAGCATTGGCCTTAATTATTCTAGGTACGGGATTTTTAAAAGGAACCATCTCTAGTCTACTGGGACTGTTGTATGAAAAAAATGATATACGCCGTAATGCTGGTTTTACCCTATTTTATATGGGGATTAATATAGGCTCTTTTAGCGCCACTGTCTTTTGTAGCATCATTGCTGAAAAATGGGGATTTCAATACGCTTTTTTACTGGCGACGGTGGGAATGATCATCGGTTATTTTACTTTTCTAAGAGGCAGACGTTACCTAGAAGAAAAAGGTGAATTGCCTGCTTGGAAAGGCTCCTTTTTTGCTAAAAATCCCATTGTTCTATTAGCGCTCTGTGTTTTATTTGCAGCCGCATTATCTTTTTTTCTGCATTTTTACGATTATATCGCTAATACCATTCTAACTCTATTAGCGCTATTTATCGTATTCTTGGTGTGGAATGCAACAAAATTAGGCAGAGCAGAACAGCTTAGAATGATGGTACTAGGTAGTTTACTGATATTTTCTGCTTTATTCTGGGCCTTATACTTCCAAACTTTTCTTTCTGTTACTTTATTTATAGATCGATCCGTAGATCGACAGGTCTTAGGCTACACCATCCCTACTGCTATGTTCCAAGGATTTAACCCTATTTATATCATTGCATTATCACCCGTGCTCGCAAAAATTTGGCTCTGGTTAGAAAAAAGTAAGCTGAATCCTTCTGACCCTCTTAAATTTGCCTTAGGACTTTTCTTCATGGGTGCGGGATTTTTAATCTTAGCATTGGCCGCAGCCTTAGCGGGCCCAAATGCTCCGGTATCCGCAGAGTGGCTTATTTTAAGTTTCTTATTGCAAACTTTAGGTGAGTTACTGTTATCCCCTACGGGCTTATCCATGGTGACTAAACTCGCACCCAGCAACTGGACTAGTATGTTGATGGGCCTATGGTTTATGTCCTTAGCAGCAGGCAATGCTTTGGCGGGTAAAATTGCTAATATGACCGCATTACCCGTCACTCTGCCTGACAATTTCCCTCTAACACAATTTTATGGCCGCACTTTTAATAAGTTGGGCTGGTTTTCTATTGCCATTGCGGTGTTGCTATTAATCTGCACGCCTTTGTTCAATCGTTTAATTTCTAATAGTGAGACCTCATCATGAGTGTATTATGTGTAATCCCGGCTAGACTGCGCTCAACACGTTTACCGAATAAAATGTTGGCGTTGTTACAAGGCCAACCCTTAATTCAAAAAACTTATTTAGCAGCCAAAGCAAGCCCTGATATTGATCGCTTAGTCGTCGCTACAGACAGTGTAGAGATTAAAGCCATCGTTGAAGAAGTGGGCGGCGAAGTCATGATGACGCCAACCGACTGTCAAACGGGTTCAGATCGTGTTGCTCATGTGGCCAGAGAATACAGCGACTTTAATACTGTGGTTAATTTACAAGGCGATGAACCCTTTATTCGCAAAGAAATGCTCGCTACCTTAATTGCCCCTTTTCACGATAAAAATCCGCCTAAAATGGCGACCTTGGCTTATGATTTAATCGTAGATACAGAATATCACGATCCTTCGCTGGTGAAAGTGATCTGTGACATGAATAACGACGCCATTTATTTTTCGCGTTCACCTATTCCGTATCATCGTAATCCTGAAGCCGAGTTAAAGGTATTACACCACATGGGGATTTACGCCTATCAACGCGATTTCTTATTGCAATATACCCAATGGCCACAAACGCCTTTGGAAAAAGCCGAACTATTAGAACAACTGCGCGCTATTGAGCATGGTTACAAAATACGCGTATGTTATACACCCTATCGCACTATAGAAATTAATACGCCTGAAGAGTTGGAAAAGGCGCAGCGCTTTGGGGTATAAGACATCTATGAAAGTCGTTACTCGTTCTGACGCCGTATTAAGTGAAATTGACATAATGTGTCATTACTAATCTCACTGCATGCGTCAGAAACGAGCCTAAACAACTACAATTTACTTATGCCCAAGTTATTTATCTCCTCTTGAGCCGCGGTTGCCGTTTTGAGAACGACCATCATTTTGCGAACGACCACTGTTCTTTGAAGAGCTGCCGCTCTGCGATTGATCACCCTGCGAAGATCGGCCTTTACCTTGAGAACGTGTGTTACCTTGGCGTTCTGATGCTTCTTTAGTGGCGTAAGTGCAGGGCCCTCAATCACATTCCCCTCCACAGTGAATCGGCTACCATGGCATGGACAATCCCAACTTTTTTCCGCATCATTCCACTTTACAACACAATATAGATGAGAACAAATTGCGGAAACCACATGTAATTTACTATTTGCATCTCGGTATACAGCACATTTTTTATTTTTAATTTTAACTATTTTCCCTTCATTATTAGATACGTTTTCAAATGTTTTGCTTTCCGCAGCATCAAGGTTCCCTTTCACATAATCACATAATACCTTGATGTTCTCTTTAATAACCCGCTTGCTCGAAGCCAAGGGAGTGAAACGATTTGAATTATAAATACCTTCCCATGGATCTGGTTTCCCTAACAATAGATTGGCTAAAATGATTCCTCCAATTGTGCCATAAACAAGCCCATCTGTATGATAAGCAGTACTAATGTAAGTATGCCGCGCGGTATTAGAGGCTAAGCCTATATAAGGCAAGCCATCTGCCGATTGATAATGCTGAGCTGACCAGCCATATTCAAAGGATTGTACATTAAAATAGCGTAATATATATCTTTTTATATTATCGTAATGACTTTGATGATTCTGTTGCGGGTGCCCAGTTTTATGATGATACCCAGAGAAAATCATAAAATTTAATTTACTACTTCCTATATTATGGGTGCTAATAGAATAGAAAGGATCACCTAAATCCCAAAAATGGCCCATCGGATAATCATCTTGCTTTAATTTTACCGCTATTGCATAGCTTCGATAGGGATAGGCTAAAAAATGAGTTTTATTTATCCCTTTCGGTATATGCGTGGCAACAATCACTTTTTTAGCCTTAATGATGTTATTTTGGTCGGTATGCACAATAACGCCATCTTTTCTTTCAATGATTTTAATAGCCGCTGTATTCTCATAGATACTAACAGAGTTTTCAGTCAATAAGTTTGCTAAAACCTTAAGATAAGATAATGGGTTAAATCTTGCTTGATTTGGCAATACTGCTGCTTGAGTATAATGAATAGGAAGGGGAAATTCATTAGGTGCTTTTATTGAATCTATATTTACCCCCGCTTTTAAGAAATGAGCGACTTCTTTATATAGGAGTTGTTTACTTTTTTTATTCGACGCAAATAAATAAAGCGGCCTTCGAATAAATTGACAATCAATTTTATTAGCAATGATAGTGTTTTCAATGAAATTAATAGCATAATTTCTAGATGCTAAGACTTTGTTTACGACAGCTTCATCAAATTTTCTTTTTAAAACATCTATATAGACTTGCGTAGGCATATATAGATTTGCTGTTGAATAACCTGTGGTACCACTACCTATTTGTTTACTATCAATCACGACAATATTTTTATCAGAATGCATCAATTTCCAAGCTGCAGTAATTCCAGTAATTCCGGCGCCAATAATTAAAATATCCGTTATGATATTTTTATTTAAAGCGGGATAATTGATTTCAGAGTCAGTTTCTAACGTCCATATGCTTTCATGGTGTTTCATGATGGCTCCTTTAAATTATTACAATGACTTTTTTACCTATCTATATTAAGCAATCCAGCCTTTTTATAAGAATTAATTTTAGAAGATATTCAGCGTACATTCAACGTGCTTATGGTTATTTTATTAAGATATATTTTCTTAATTATTGCAGCAAAAGTCTTATGGAATACAATAAAAAATAGAAATATTTTTATTTTTCAATAAAAAAACAACCTAAATAAAAATACGACGTTCTATATGGCATGTTTAAATGGTTTTTTTATATTTTACATAAGAAAACTAGAAAATAATGTGCTTCAAGAATAACGGATAAAATTAAGAAAATACTGCTAACAATAAGCTTGATTGCGAGTATAGCCAGTACTATACTTTAGATGTTAAGAAAAAGTACTGCGTCAAATTAAGTTTTTTCAGTATCATTTAAACAAATGGAGGGTAATATGAAAAATTATCGTAGAACACTATCAGCTAGCACTTTAATAAAAGATCCTGTGGTAGATGCGCAGGGTAAAAAATTGGTACTCTAAAAGAAGTCATGATTGATTTGGAATTAGGTACAATTGCCTATCTCGTCATTTCCTTCGGCGGTTTTTTGAGCTTAGGGGAAAAATTATTTGCCATCCCTTATGCTGCAGTAAAGGTGGACGAGGACTCTAAACAAATAGTCGTAGACACGACTAAAAAAAATTAGAGAATTCTCCTGGTTTTGACTCAAATAACTGGCCAGATGCACCCCAATTTGACATAGAAGGACTTTATAGTTTTTGTAAAGTCAAGCCTTATTGGCATGATCCCACGGAACGTTGGTAAAAAGAGCGCGCGACACATCGAGCGCTACAGCTCCTATACTCAATGATAATGTTGCAAAAATGGCTTTAAAATGAGGGGAGGAAATTATTATGCCTTATCAAAAAAATGAAGATCTGCCTGAATCTGTAAAAAGCCATTTACCGCCACATGCACAAGATATTTATCGAGAAGCTTTTAACCACGCCCAAGAGGAATATACAGATCCCGATAAAAGACAAGATCCCCAAAGTTCCTTAGAAGAAATCAGTCATCGGGTCGCTTGGAACGCGGTAAAGAAGAAATATGTTAAAAATGAAGACGGGGACTGGAGCGCTAAAGAATGATCCATTGATCACCAAAGTGATCTGCAACTAAATAACAAGGCCGAATGAGGCAGCCCTATTTGGCAAAATCTATTATCCAAATTTGGATAGTAACCATTGACCAAATTCAATCTTTGTGCTATGATCGTAAATATTCGACTAACCCCGGCAGGAGAATAGGCTATTTTTTCAATAATGCCCTAAAATTTCGAGCCAAAGGGTATAGAAAGATGTCTTTAATAGGTAC
>JBIPMB010000161.1:0-4987 GCA_044369355.1 Gammaproteobacteria bacterium
TATTCAGTGATTTTGCAAAATCTCTTACTTGTCTTGGATTCAATATAGACACTCTGAGCTTAAATTTGCCCAGTAGCTTCAGCGCCAATTGTTCATAGCCTCCTGTTGATTCCATTGCTATATGTACCTCCTCCGGGGCATGCAGTCTCATTATTTTTTCTGCCAATTCTTCTATCCCTGCTTCATTATTGGCTATTACAAAATGCTCACCGTTTGATAATATACATACATCTAACTTTGCTTTTGCTACATCTATGCCGATATAGCATTTTCTATCTAAATTTGACATAATTAAACGCTCCTTTAATACTCGGCCTTATATACGGGCTCTATGGCCCCAGCAACTGTTCGAGTTCATTTTAGGGGTTGGGAAGAACGACCTTGCTAACGGACGGGTTTTATACCCAAGGGAGCGACGGTCTGTTCTTCCCGCTTTTTACTACCTTTCAGTAATAAACTCTGCTTTTATACCATAAACTTCAAGATATAAGGGAGTGGGTGACATGCCCGAAAACATTTAATTTCGGCTTAACAACACATGAAAACAACCTAAAAAGCATTTTTCTTGCACTATTTCAAAAGAATACAAAATATTTTAAAAAATCTTCATAAATAGTTGTCATCTTAAGTTTTCCTTAAGATCTATGCTCTATACTGTTTAATATAAATAAGCAGAAGGTAAAAAAGATTCGCTGTATTAAGATTAGAAAAACACAGTATTTTTCAGCGAATTAATGACAAATGAGTAGATGAATATGGATGTATATAATCTTCCGTACGGTAACTTTAGGAAGATAAGGGCAAACTAGCCGAAGCATCATCTACATTGGAGAATTTGTAAATGAATCCTAATGGAGGCTTGCAGTTATGGTTGATACAGTCGAAGCTACGGGTACAACAATACCCAGCGCAAAAGAGCTAGGTTTAGCTAGCAGTGATAAAAAAAGTCAAAGTAGCGTTGCCGCGGAAACCACTGGTAAAAGGAAGTCGCGCTTAGATAGAGGCTTTAGTGCAAAACAGCTGAGTTCTAATATTAATTTGGCTGATTTAGAGCGAATTGCGCAAGAAAAACTTGATAAAGATGGTGGTGCTAAAGCTGTTGAAGCTAAACCTGATTCAAAAGAACTTGCGATTAGGCAAGCAGAAAGTATTTTAACCGAAGCCTTACATTACAAAGCAATACAAGCGTATAAAGATAAAATAATACCAGAGTTTATTGCTGTTTTTAATGAGGCGGAACAAAACCTGTTACGTGAATTGGTAGATGTTATGGATCAATATTTGATTCTGCAAAGGAAATATGTCATAGAATTGCTACACCTATTAGGTTATGAAGATGTTGATACTTTCTTTGCAGATATTGCTGCAATACCTGAAGTGGCGCCTGCTATTTCTAATAGTTCAAATCTAGATTTAGCCGAAAAACTGGCTAAAGTCATGGGAATTAAACGTGAGTATATAGTGAAATTCCTAACAGAGAAATCGCAAGCCGGAGTTGCTCTTGACGCCAAAATGCCAAATAAAATTTCAATGCCTTATTTGCAACTAGCGCAGAAAGCTGTTCCTGCAAGTGGCGATTTACCTGTGCGATTATTTGCGCTGGCACGTCGTTTTGACAATATGGCTGAATACTATTCAAAAAGCACATTACGACATCAAGCAAAAAAACGAGCTGCATTTACGCATGACCAAGGTAGTGGGGCTGGAAGTCATGGCCTGTCGACGCTTATTGTAAAAATGTCAACCAATGAACGTACATTGATGTTTCGTGATATGGCCCAGTCAATCAGTGATGAATGGTTGCTAGAGACGGATGAAAAAGCATCTGATTGTATCACTGGCATTCGCGAGTCTGCTGAAAGAACTGCGATAAAACTGAATGAAGCAGTAAGCCAATCTTTCTCTCTGGCTGTTGAAGCTCCCGACAATATAGAAGAAAATTTAGTGGAAGAACTTTTACTAGAAGCTGGAGACAGATTATCCAAAAGCGTCTCTAATCTGCGTGTATCAGCCGAATCAACTGATGATATAAGTACCTCAAGCAAGCCAATTGAAGAACCACGACGAAAAAGATCACAATCTGCACCACAATTAAGAAGAACAGCATCTCAGATGATGAGCAAGGCAACCGAGATAACCGCAACTAAACTCGAATCAGTGAAGGATGCTATTAGTCGTTTTGCTGGTAAACCAATGAAAGTTGGCGCTGCAATATCTTTCTCTGATTATGTAGGTACAGCCTTGCATAGTGTTCAAATTTTCCAAGGAATAGCTAAAGACCAAACGGAAAAGGCAGAAACAAATAGAGCTAAATTTGAAAATTGGCAATTTATTTACAAACAAAAAGCTAATCCTCAAACAGACGAGAAAGAAAAATCTTTTGAGGGGAAAATTCCTACGCAATATCATGAAGGCGATTTTGCGGAGATCCGTCATAATGGACTTCTGGTTTGTGATGTTGTCGCACAGAAAATGTCAGGGGATGCTGATAAGGCATTCAATGGTGTTGCTGTGACGGTACACCGACATGAAGAAGAAGATATAGATTTGGCTGTGCGTGTCATGGTGCAATCTTTGGCTAAAGTAGGTAAAAAGAAAGTTATTATAACGGTCGACTTAAATTCTCCCGAAGGCGGTGAATTAGCTTTAAGATATGTAAAGGCTATATTAGGGCAAAGAGCTATTCCAGTATTGTTTGATAGTGGTAGAGAACTGAGTGCGAAAGAAACAAAAGCTAAGATAGAAGAACTCAGTAAAGATAATAGTATATACCAACATACAGCAGAGCAGTACGAGGCAACAGTCAAAGAGATAATGAAAGAACAGAAAGAAGATGCGATTTTTATAAAAGCTTTTGATAAACTTATAGGAATGCCTTTAACCGCAACTTCTTTAACTATGAAAGATCCCAACCCGCCCCAAGATACCTTAAGCATTGTAGATATAGCCTATAGATTGTTCGACATTGCTTTATTGCGGAAGAATCTAGCAATGGATGATTATGTTGATAAATTGGTAAATTGTCTGCGAAAAGATCATGCCAGTGATTATATGTCACTAACGCCACATGATATGGTTAAAATAAAAAAAGAAGTGAAAGATTATTTTGTTCGCCAGATTGCTGAAAACCCAGATATTTTGAATTGTTCATTGGAAGCTTTTAAAGCAGACATTTTTGATCATGCTTTAATAAGATTGAAGGATAGTGTGTTTTTAAAATCGTTTGACAATTTTCTGTGGGATGCTGCGCTGCCCTCGGATGTTGAACTAAAAATGCAAGATCCGAATACGGGCGAAACTCTAGATGCACACCAAATCCTCACTCGTCTTGCACAAATTGCATTTGTACGTAAAGGTATGGAGCAAGAAGTTTTTATAGATAGAGCCCTCGCTTTTGGTTTAGCCACTTTAGCGCCTTCTGCGCGAGCTGCTGTGACGGATAAGGATATGGATGACTTAAAGAAAGAGTTGCGAGAGAAAATTAGACTCCATCTGGACCATCCCGCTGCTGAGCGTGATGAAGGCTTATTTGTTGCTGAATTAATTAGATTTGCACAGCACGAACTTAAGCCTGGCCATATCGGCGAAGAAATGAAAGCCCATGGCATGTTTGGTTGCGCCGCTTCTGTGAAGAATAATGCGGTATCACCACAGGATGTGCCAGTACTGGTTCGTTGATGTCCTAATTCAACTCGCTCCAAACAACTCCGTCACGGCTTGCCGCCAAGGCAAAACCGTGACGTGATCGAATTTTTTGGCGTATTTATCCTGACTTAAAACAATGGCCACAGAATCTGGGATATCTGCCGTGAGTTGTTTAAAACTAGAAATATCAGCTGCATTGACGTCGCGACTACTTTTTATTTCTATACACAGTAACGGTAAACCAGGGCGTTCCACGACTAAATCTATTTCTGCATCATGCAAAGTGCGTAAATAGTTAAAGCGATAATCTGTGCGATAATAATCGCTTAACTTCATACATTCCAATATAACGAAATGTTCGAAAGCATTGCCATATGCATGTGTGCGTTCTACCAGTGGTACCGTGCTTAACCTGGCTAAGGCACGAACTACGCCCGTATCGAAAAAGTAAAATTTTGGTTTCTGGCTTAATCGTTTTCTAAATGAACCCTGATAGGAGGGTAACATAAACCCTATTAAAGTATCTTCTAAAATGCTGTAATAGGATTGAATGGTTTTGCTGTCTACTCCAACATCGCGGGCGATGTTGCTGTAATTTATAATTTTACCATTGCCTTGTGCCGCAACTTCTAAAAATTTATGGAAAGGATCCAGCTTGCGAATGATTTGCTCGTTTACAATTTCTTCTTTAAGATAGGTGTATGCATAAGCCATTAAAAATTCTTGTCGTTCTAAATCGGAATCGCATTGTAGCACCTGAGGTAAGTTGCCCCAGCGCAAGGCATGATCCAAGTCAAAGTCTGAACCTAACTCGCTGGCAGATAACGGATATAAATTGTAAACAAAGGCTCTGCCTGCTAATAGGTTCGCGCCGCCACTTTTTAATTTACGCGCACTGGACCCAGACATAATAAATAGCTTGTCGCTGTCATTCATTAGCATTTGTATGGTGTCTAATAGACGTGGTACTTTTTGTACCTCATCGACGATTACGTGCTGTACGTATTTCGGCAAAGCTAAAACTTCGTTAGCCAATATTGTTGGATCACGGCGGTAATGATCTTCTACAGTGCTATTCAGTAAATCGATATAACGGCTTTTTTCAGGATCGAATACTGCTCTGATTAAGGTACTTTTGCCGGTATTACGAGCCCCGAATAAGAAGAAATGGTGTTTCTTAGGTAGGGTCAAAAGGCGTGTGTACATAGGGCTACTCCTAAAATGTGCGACATTCTAGGAGTATACTCCATAAGTGTTCTCATGCCAAGGTTTAATGCGATATTTATGGAGTATACTCCTAAAAATACCGACGTTTCTGGAGTAGGGTTTGGCCTGAGTGGTT
>JBIPMB010000300.1:0-5535 GCA_044369355.1 Gammaproteobacteria bacterium
AGTTAAACCAATAGCTCCACCAGCAACAGTACCTACTGGTCCTGCGGCTATTGTTCCAGCAATAGTAGACACTCCAGCTTCTAAAGCAAGACCCGGAATAAGATCTGGGTCGTTAATCATAGCTGTTGCAAATACATTTACATCGTCTGTCCAACTAGGTGTGTATTGAGAAATCCTACGCTGTAGATCATTCTTGCTAAGCTGTGTAGCTACAATAAACTTTGCTGCGTCTTCATTAGGAGCGCCTGCAACAGTATCAGCAGAAATACCATACTGCAGTAATCCTTCTTGTACAGTGGGGTCTGCAGCAAAACCATTAAACCAAGCTACTGGATCAAAGTTAGGATCTCTAGTAGATCTAATTTGGTTGATATCAGTTAAGTCTGCTCCTTCGGCTTCACTGCTGTTTGTAAGCCAATCAAACTTAGCCGATAGCTCATCAACTAAAGAACTTAAGAAACCCTGTGGAGAGTATCCAAGGGTTTCCTTAGCCTTAGTTTTGCCACGGGCATACGCAAGTTTATTCCAAGCGTTTTCAATATTCTTTTGGTTTGGTGTTAGGTTATTAGGATCAACGGGCTTTCCCTTTTCACCTTCAATCCAAATCTGTAGATTTTGTTCTGTAGTAGCAAGGGCTTCAGGGGTAAGCTCGCTGTCCCTATATTGAATAGGAGACAGCGGATCTTTCTTACCCATGAATATACCACGAACTACAGCAGCTTTGGATTCGTCTTTAAACCAGTTTAATCCAAACCAACCAGCAACATCCTCCATGTATCCGCGCATTTCACTGTCTGCGGCCATGAGAACTTTAACACCATTGCGGTATTCAGCTTGAGTTGTTTCGTCTTCAAGACCTGAAGCGTATCCCCAAGAAGAAGCCTGATTGATCTTATTGACATCAATGACTTTTCCTTGGCCTTGCATGGTGTCTAGAAATTCTGGTGTTTCAACATAGGCTTTAAACCTAAGTTGATCCGCATCTGGCTGCGGACTTATAATGGGGAAGTTGTTTGTATAATCAAACATAGTATCCTTTCTGGGGGCATTGCGCCATAAACAGGATTAAATTATTTAGAAGTTGGGTTAGGATTTTTTAAGAAGCGTTTAGCAACTGCTCTAATTCGTACCCAATCTGTTGTTCCATCAAAAGTTCTAGCTTGCGGAGACAACCGTGACATTAAATATTCGATCTTAAGTTTAATGTTAGAAGTCGGATCGTTTAAATCACGAACAACTTCTTCATATTGCTCTGGATCGTTTATTTTATTATAGGCCATGTAATAACTAACATCACTTAGTATTTGTCGTTTTAATTGCTCTGATAAAGGAAATACAGTTGGTGACATAGTTTCAACAATTTTATTTACATCTCTTACATTGTCATCGTTTGTTCTTCCTTTTGATAGGTTCTGCTGTACTTGATATTCTAAAGCAGCAGCAGTCCATCCAGCTTTTGCTAAGTCTTGTGCTTTTTTAAATGTTGTAGGAAGAACAGAGTACTGTTGTAAATCAGCGTCTGAAACCGAAGGAGCATCTGGATCAAAAGCAAGGTTAACTACATTCATAGACTCTGTTGAGTACAGTCTAGTTGTTTTGTTTTGCTGTCTTAATAAAGCTACAGGATCACTAAACATTTCACCCATAAAGTAATCTACATTACCTTGCTTCATAGCTTTATTTAGTTTTATTTCTCTTACTCTTGTTTCAAATGCTTTTTGGTTTTCTGTTTGTTCTGGTTTCTGATAAGAGTTTGGTGATAGATAATTTGGGTGTCCGGGTAACGCATACTTAGTAGGAAGATCTACCATTTTTTCTGGAATAGATCCTGTTTCAAAGTATAGTCGTGGGAAATCATACAGTGGGATTAGCCAGCTGTTTTTATCGTTTGCATTATCAGCAGAGAACTTATCTAATTTCTTTCTAAACTCTTCTAGCTTATCTGAAGGAAGCATAAAAGGTTTTTCAACTAAAGCACTAACTGGTAAAGTTCCTTTTGTCTGGCCTAGATCACGCCGCATTTGAGAGCGTAATTTATTCTCAGGCATAGTAGGATCAATAACAGGCTGTCGCTTATTAGCAACCTTTGATTGAGCTACGCTTAGAATGTAAGATACAAAGTCTGCGTTACTCTTAATGCCTAGTTCATTCTTAGCTTTGACAAACATCTTGCCAATGTTATCTTTTGTAAACAATGCTCGTTTATTATCTGGCTGTCCTAAATCAGTAACAACCATTTGAACTGCTTTGTTAAGATCTGGATCTTTTTCAGCAATCTTACCAATGACATCTAAGTTATAAACAAGGAATGAGTATACCTGATCTACATTGGTAGACTCTAAGATAGGACTTTCTTGTGAATAAGCAAATGCTTGAGTAACCTGTGGGATTGCTGCAAAGGTAGAAGTAGCCTGAATAATTTCATCAGCAGTCTGTGGTCTACTAGCAGGAGCATCATCAGCTTGTACCAAACTATAAGCAGGAACACCAGCTGAAAGCTTGGCCTTGGCCTTATTATAGTTTGCATTAAATTTATCTGATTGCTCTGGTGTTAGTTTTGCTGCATGAATAGCAAAGGCTGGAACACCGGGAGTCATTTCTGGTGTGTAAGAATCCCTAAGCATTCTTGTGTTAGGGATAATACTTTCACCGGGGGCCATGAGATTACGACCTGATTTGGTAGTAATACTCTTGATTGAGATTGGTAGACCACCCGCTTCAGCTTGACTGTATGCAACAAAGCGAGAATTGTCAAGATCTAAATCAACATCCCACATATGGGCTGGATTAATATCTTGCCATGCCTTGTAAGCAAACTCTTCTTTCTGTTCTTCAGTATAGGTTTGCTTAGGATCATAACCATACTTACGCCATGTCATTGCAGAAGAAGCTACAGCCATTCTGAGAATCTCACCTAATGGTGGTTCCCGACCAACAAGAACATCTCCTTCACCATCTACACTTACTTTGAGATTATCGTATAATGCCATAAAAGCATTCTGATTAAACTCAGGAGCAAAGTTAGCAACACTCTTTAAGGTTTCTCTAGTTAATCCCTGTTGTGGAGATTCACCAGCTACCAGTGTTGCTCTTCGGTTTTCAGGCATAGTTAAATAAGTTCTAACTAGTTCTTTTCGGTCTTCTTTTGCTTTATCGCTTACATGCAATAAGTTAGGATTATAAACCGTACTAATTGCGCCTGTTTCTTTATTCCTTGTTGTGATTAAACCGTTTCTAGTTGTTTCAGTAGTGAGGAAAGTATTAACAGCTTTGCTTAGTTCCTCTTTTGTTTTAAGTGTGCCATCCTTATTGTATAACATATCTGGATTAGCTACAAAATAAGAAATTGCTTTAATAGCTACAGGAGCCAGTGCTTGGTTTGTCGCCATAAAGTTAGCAAAAGTTTGATCGGGGGTTTCATCGACAATCATTCCCCGTTCGCCGGGTCTGGTGCTTTCGGCAATCATTAAACTAGTTTGCTCTTCTTCAGTTAGTCCAGTAAGATTAGCGATAATAGGAGTAAGAACATTATTAACTAATTGTACTCCAGCTTCTGAAGATATGCCTTGAACTTGAGTTGGACGGTTGCCTAATGATCTATCACTCAACACACCAAAAAATGTCATTGCACTTTTGATATCGTCTGGGGTTGGTACTCTTGACTTACTAATGTCGGTTGGTTTGCCACCAGCTCTTACAGTCTCATAGGCAATATTCATCATGCCAACATCTGTTGCGTTTAGATTTAATTTACGACCAAGTGTAGCCATTGCTGTTGCTGGAAGTTTGTGGAATAAATATCCCATTTTCCAAGTATCATTAGGATCTCTTGTGTTTGGATCAGTAGCAAAGTAGTCTCTTACATACTCTTCCATTTCTGGAGTAAGAGATCCATTTACACTATAGACTGCAGAATCAGCATAAGCATTCTGAGTTGTATCAATAGCATATTTATATTCAGAATCGTCTAAAGATCTTAGAACTGTTTTATAATCAAGTTCGGGATTAAAGCGCCAGTTTCCTGCGCCATCATCTAAAATCAATGGTTTATTGTCTACAAGTCTAACTGCAGATTGACCTGTTGTTGGATCTACATCATAGAATAAAGGCATATTAGTTTCAGGATTAATGGGGTATTCCTGATTTCTTTGAACAACAGGTAAAGCACCCATTAAGACTGCAGTGTTATTATCTTTTTTATCAAATCCTGTTAATCCAGCCTTTGCCTGTGAAATCTTATTGGCTTTTTGTTTTTCAAATAGACCTGATAACTGTGCATCAAAGACCATCTTCTGGGCTTTGTTTGTAATATCTCGGTCTGTTCCTCTGGCAACAAGAGCAAGTTCCTGATACTTTAGACCCAGATCCTTAATGTTTAAGGCTGGTGAAAAGTAATCAATAGCTGGCTGGAGGAACACACTCTTTTTATTTTCTAGGACATCCTCAGCTTTTGTTCGCCACTCTTTTTGAATCTCATTGGTTTCTTTAATTAAACCGTCAATAAGATTTTTATCTGGAGCTACTCCAAGTTCTTTAGCACTTTTTTGAGCAGACGATAACTCAATATATTTATCGTTTAGTCTAGTCTGATAAATATCATTAAGTTCTCTAACCGCATTTCCTTTGGAAGAAATAAGATAATCCAAAGTATTTTCAAATAGAGTACTTGCTGTCTTTGCAGCCTCAGCTCCTAGCGCATCCCACGCAATGCCGGGATCAACGGTGTAGATGGGCTGACCAAATACAACCTGACCTTCCTGATACACCTGTGCTTGCTGAGCGGGAGGAACAAAGGTAGCCTGTGGCCCCTGCTCAAATACTGTCTGCTGTAGCGGTACTGTTTCAGCCATTGTTATTTTCTCCAAGCATATTGCCGTATTTGCTCATTGCTGTGTAGATAGTCTGAGCAAGGTCTTGATAAGTCTTAACTCTCTTTGAAGAGATTTCACCTTTTAAGCCACGGAGAATTTCTTCTTGTGGGTTTGATTCAGGGTTCATTGAGAAAGCCTCGCCCCAACGATCAAGCGTAAACTTACCGTCCTCAAGCATACGACTCGCCATCTTAGCGGACATCTGCTCTTCCCGGTTGATTGTGCTTTGGTTGGTATAGATCTTTCGTTCAACAGCCTGCTTAAAGTAAGGTGTTGTTGTTTCTTTGATTCGTAGTTGTTCTTCAGCAGAAGGCGCTCCATAAGGATCATCCGATAGGATTTCATTCCTACCTTTGATTGCAAAGCTTGGTACAAACTCTTTGCCATTCTTATAAACTCCAACTCTACCGTTTATAACAGCACCAATATCAAGAAGATTCATTTGCTCAAGCCGAACCATGTCGGCAGTATGATCCTCAATGGAAACATCGGGATCAAGCTGAGCGTTGGCTAGAAATACATTGGATCTAACCTTGACATCTTCTTCGTATACCTTGGTTGCCTTGCTATAGTTGGCATTGGCAACAACGGTAGACAACTTGGCTAGCTCTGGTTCCAACACAGGCTTAACCCATTCTGGGGCATTGGCTAGCTGGTTGCGTAG
>JBIPMB010000142.1:0-5523 GCA_044369355.1 Gammaproteobacteria bacterium
TAATAAAGCATTTGTTCTGGCATCAAAACCACTGGTCTCAACATCGATGATGACGGGGAAAAAGCCACGGAAGCGTTTTGCCAAAGAAGAAGTGGTACTGTCATTCATTGGGTTGGCCTTCTATAGGTTGACATTGCCAGGATAAGGTTTGTCCGGCTAATAATGGGGTAAAAGTTAAATCGTCTGTAGTGTACTGTTGCGGTACTACCCACGGGCTTTGTATTAAACGCAAGCGCTCCGTATTGAGAGGCAATTGATAAAAGCGTGCGCCATTGATGCTGGTAAAACTTTCTAATAAAGGTAAAGCATCGTGCGCAGCAAATAATTCAGCCAATAAGGGTAGAGCAATGGAACTGGTAAAACAACCCGCACAACCACAAGCGCTGTATTTTTTATCTTGACCATGTGGCGCACTGTCGGTGCCCAAGAAAAATTTACTTTGATTTTTGCTCATGACAGCGTGTTGCAATTTTTGCTGATGCGAGTGTTGTTTTAAAATAGGTAAACAATAATAATCTGGCCTAAGGCCACCCGCCAATAAATGATTGCGGTTAAAAGCTAAATGATGCACAGTAATAGTGGCCGCAATATGCGCGGGCATGCTCTGTACCCAATCTACGGCCTCGGCAGTGCTAATATGTTCTAATACAATAGGTAATTTGGGAAAACGTTGTTGTAACGGCGCCAAAACCGTATCGATAAAACGCGCTTCGCGATCAAATATATCAATTGCATTATCAGTGACTTCGCCATGCACCAACAGCGGTAGTGCTAATTCTTCCATGATAGATAAATTTTCAAACTGTTTGTTGATATCGGCTATACCCCAATCTGAATGTGTGGTTGCACCTTGTGGATATAGCTTAACCCCTAAGATCCATGGACAAAGTTTCGCCTCGCGTAATGTGCTGGCATTTAAATCAGTTGTAAAATATAAAGCAAAATACGGTGTGAAATGGTCGGTTTTAGCGACGGCTAAAATGCGTTGCCTGTAGTCCAACACACCGTGTACTGTGGTTAAAGGTGGTGTTAAATTAGGCATGGCCAATACGCGCGCAAATGTATTTTCGGCCAAGGATACCGTTAATGTTAATGATGCATTATCACGTAAGTGTATATGCCAATCGTCTGGCCGAATAATATCCAGGGTCTGCATTGTTAGGATGGCCTATTGTATCACTGATAGCCAATTATAGCGCATTTTTGATTTCACAGATCAGGATAATGTCATTGTCATTAATAATAGTTAAAAATATTTTTAAATGGGGTTAAAACAACTGGTATTTCCTAAAGTAGCTGTGATATGATTTTTCGTAGACGATTTTTAAATCATAAAAAAATAATAGTTTGACTTATTTTTGGTCAAACCGGTTAGCTGCTGTAAGTTTGAATATAGGGGTTGTTATGGTAAAGTTTTTGCGCATTAAAAAAATCAGTATGGCACTGGCAGTCGTCTTAGGCGGCAGCGTGGCTTTCGATGCTTGGGCCGCTTCTTCTGCAAATGACAATGTAGATAAACAAGTAGAATTATTAAGCCAACAAACTGCAGCGCTGCAACAACAAGTACAGCAATTGCAAAAGCAAATTACAGAATTAAAAACGGCAAAAACATCTGCTCCTGTGGCCACTCCAGTGGCAGCAGTGGTACCGCTTTCTCAATCCAGCACAACACCGGCTTCTACATCTAAGGCGCATACACCTAGACCGCCCGCCACAGCGTTTAATTCAACAACTCCGGCAAATTCGAAATCGAATACCAATCCAGTGAATACAACGCCACCTTCTTATAGTGTAACTCAATCGTTGTCGCAAACACCGAATTTAGCCGCTGAGCCTTATGGTGGGCGAGGAGATTTAGCTAATATAGGCGGTACAGCGGTCATTACAGCACCGTTTATTCGCTCTGATCGTCAGTTTTCAGGCTCTGATTTAATTGTTAACTATTCGACTATCAAAAAGAACGTCGCTATCATGCAACAGAATAAAAACTTTGCAGATGAAATGACTTCAATGGGTCTAGCCTTACCCAATTATCCACTTCTAGAATTGAGTGGTAATATTGAAGCGCTGGGTCAAGGTATTGGTGGGAATAACCCCGTAGCGCATAGTGATTTAAATTTAAGTAATGCCGAATTAGACATGCAAGCGCGTATTAGCACTTGGGTTTCTGGTTTTATGTCTTTTGTGTATAGCTCGGGGGAATCTGGTGGTGGTAGCCGTGTCAGTAACTCCAATGTGTATTTAGACAATGGATTTATTAACATCGGTAATTTTGATAAATCCGGTTTCTATGGCACGGTAGGTCAGTTGTATGTGCCTTTCGGTTCTTTCAGCACTTATGACATCAGCAACCCATTCAACAAAACGTTATTCCGTACTAAGGGCAGACCTTTAGTATTGGGCTATAATTCGACCGTACCCACTGGTTTAGATGCATCTATTTATGGTTATAGAGGTGATGCTCGTGTAGGATCAGAATCAGCTGTAACGAATGCAGTAGATAATGATATTACGGCAGGTACTTCCATTATCAATCAGTTTGGTGCAGATACAGTTTATCATTTTGTATTGGGTAGTGCGAATATTGGTTTGGGTGCCAGTGTTATTAATAATGTTTCTGACAGTGGCGGTATGCAATCTACAGGTCTTTCCAGCACTGAATTTCAGGGATTTGGCGAGGATTCAGGCAATGAGGCCATTCGACATAAAGTGCCCGGCGCAGACTTGCGTTTGGATGTGAATGCCCATCCTATTGAACTAATTGGCGAGTATACTACAGCCACACAAGCCTTTAATGCACAAGACTTAAGTTATAATGGTCATGGTGCACAGCCTAGCGCATCTCATGTTGAAGGAGATTATAAGTTTAAAATTTATAACAGACCATCAACCGTTACACTTGCTTATGATCAAAGTAGCGAAGCGTTGGCTTTAGGTGTGCCACAACGAGGCTACACCTTATCAGCGACGACTTCTATTTTTAGAAACACCTTGCTCAGCTTAGAATTGCACCACTATATCAATTATAGTGAGAATGATACGGGTAGTGGTAATAATTCAGCACCCTTTAATTTAGGTGGTGGTAGCTCGAATGGGATATTGGCGCAATTGGATGCTTATTTCTAAGTTGTTGCGTTCGTCTGATGATTTTTGTAGAGCGGCTCGTGAGCCGCTCTTTTGCTTTATTAGGATTAAATTTCCTTTGGAGGGGTTATGAGAGATCATATTGAATCTACGATTTTAGCTTTATTGAATAAAGCTAAACAAAAAGGTGCTACTGCGGCAGAAGCAAGCGCTACGTTTAGTGAGGGCTTTAATGTTAACGTGCGTAAAGGAGAAGTCGATACCGTAGAATTTAATCGCGATAAAGGTTTAACTTTAACGGTCTATTGTGGTCAACGGCAGGGTGTAGTGAGCACTTCTGATCTATCAGAAGCGGCCTTAAATCATTGCTTAGATAAAGCATGGACCATTGCGCAATATACCGATGAGGATCCCTTTGCAGGCTTAGCGCCTAAAGATCGCATGGCACAAAAAGCAATAGAGTTGGATTTATATCACCCTTGGAAAATCACTCCCGAAGAAGCCATCCCCTTATTAAAAGAAGCCGAAGCGGTAGCCATAGCCAGTGACAAGCGTATTAGTAATTCAGAAGGGGTTAATCTCAATACGCATCGATCCGATTATGTCTATGCCAATTCACATGGATTTTGCGGTGCAGTAAGTTCTACCTCGCATGCTTTTAGTTGTGTTTTATTGGCCTCGGATAAAAATGGCGCTATGCAGCGCGATTATGAATACACACACAGCCGCGATGCAAAAACTCTAGATGATTTTAGTCAAGTTGCCACACGTGCTGCGGAATATACCGTGCAAAAATTGGGTGCGCAAAGTATTTCTACAGGCAAAATACCCGTTATTTTCAGTCAACGCATGGTGTCAGGACTGTGGGGAGAATTACTAGCAGCGATTAGTGGCGGTAATTTATATAGGGATTCTTCTTTTTTAAAAGGTATGATAGGAAAATCCATTCTAAATAAATGTGTTACTATAATTGAGGATCCACATATAAAACACGGTTGGGCCAGCAGTTATTTTGATAGAGAAGGAGTGGCCACGCAAAAACGCGATTTAGTAAAAGCAGGTGTACTGCAAGGTTATATTTTAAATAGCTATTCGGCGCGTCGCTTAGGTTTAGAAACAACGGGCAATGCGGGTGGTCCGCATAATATTTTGGTGCATTCTACCGGCGAAGATCAACAAGCATTATTGCAAAAAATGGATAGGGGCTTGTTAGTTACAGAAGCTATGGGTATGGGCGTTAATTTAGTCACGGGTGATTATTCACAAGGAGCGAGTGGTTTTTGGGTAGAGCATGGCAAAATTCAACATCCCGTTGAAGGGGTGACTATCGCCGGTAACTTAAAAGATATGTTTGCCAATATTGTCGCCATAGGTAACGATGTGAATGATCGTGGTTATATAGAAAGTGGCTCAGTATTGGTGGCTGAAATGATGGTAGCAGGGAAGGATTAGACCACCCTGCTATAGTAGACATGCGAATACTCACAGCAGTTGATTTTTAGGCGAGGCGCCGAACCCTCGAACACCAGGAGTGTAGTATTCTACATGACTGGAGTGAGATGGGTGAAGGCAACAAAGCATAAAAAGCAAATGCGAAGAGTATAGTTACTTAAACCGCATATCTATCTCCGCTTGCCATTCAGCGGGCGGTGGTGTTTGCTCATAGTAGAGACAGCTCTGTATATAAAAAACTAAAACGCCATCATTAGGATTGTCTTTCAATAGAGCTTCAAAACCCAATCTTGCAGCTTTGAATGCCCGTCCCAAATAGGCTTCATAATAGGTTTCAAATAAAGGCAATTGTTCTATGTGCAAGGCACGTTCATTCGCATCGCGTATACCGTCCAACAATTGCCATACCGTCATGGCCTCAGTGCGACCCATTAAAATAATCTTACCTACAGGGCGCAAATGATAGTGCGCCTCTACGGGTAAGGTGGCTTTAACGGCATCGCTAATCAGACATTGAGTCTTAAAGGTTTTATTCAATGCCTCTAATCTAGAGGCCACATTGACGGTATCGCCGATGACAGTGCCTTCTATATGCGTTGACTCGCCCACTATGCCCAACATCAAAGAACCATAATGTAAACCCATACCGACTTCTAGTTTTACATCGGTACGGCTGCTCGCAAAATCTGCAATCTTGTGCTGCATTTCCAGACAAGCTTTTAAGGCTTCTTTACTTTCCCCGGGGAATAAAGCCATAATGCCATCGCCTAAAAACTTATCAATAAAACCGTGATGGCTGTGTATCAGAGGCGTTACTTCTAATAGATAGTCATTGATAAACTGGAATACCGCTTCGGATTTATATTTTTCTGAATAGCCAGTAAAATTACGTATATCCATGAATAACACATTCATGTTTTTGCTGACAGAATCGCCCGCATCTAAGTCAAAGATATTTTCTTGTCCTAATTGATTTAAGAAAGGCTT
>JBIPMB010000143.1:0-5504 GCA_044369355.1 Gammaproteobacteria bacterium
ATATAACTCTTATCTTCTTCGGAATACCTAAAAATTTGTCCGCTTTCCATGTCAACAGTCCCTTGCTTTTTGACTTTTGTTCTTGTTTCATTTTTATCTCTAATAAAGATTGATTTGATAAGAAAGTTGACAAAAAGACTGCTTTCGTGTATAGTTCCGTTATAATAAGTAGCAAAAGTAAACTTTTTCAAAAGTCTTTGATAATCTTAATGATTTTCCATTTTTATATTTTACAATAATAATGGCAAAAGGCTACCGGGAATACAACTTATTGCACAATTAAACAATGCGAAGGAATTTTGAAATATGAAACCACAATTGAAGGTAGACAATCCTATTCAGGGGATGATAGAGCTTTTCAAGGCCATCCAATCCGTAGATATCGAAGCCTTGAAAGCCTTGGGCAAGGACGCGTCTGTATGGCTGTGCACGAATCATAAAGGCAATAATGTATTTCACCGCGCAGCGATGCATGATGAAAGCGAGAAATTATTTAAAGTTTTATTAAAAGCAATTTCCCACGACAAAAAAATTTCGTTGTTAAAACAAACGAATTCGGACGACCACACTCCTTTGGATATATTAGCGCATAATGGAGAGGAAAGTTTAATAGAGGTAGTCCACAAAGCTTTAGGTGAAGATGCGAAGGATACTTTAAAACTGAATTATCATCAAAAGGGGTATTTACCCATTCACGAAGCAGCGAAATCGGGTAAACTCGAAGCTATAGATCCGTACGCGAAGAGAACAAGCCACACGCCGGTACCCAAGGCTTCAACAAGTTTATTACCAGCACAGCGTTTATTTCCTCTGGAAAGTATACAGGGCAATTCCAAGCATTCAAGTACATCTAGCGCATCGCGCTCATTGTTTCATAGAGATCCTCTTGAGGACTTGGGATTCTATATTCCCTCTGAAGCTATCAAACTAGAGCACGAGGTGGGTGAAGGGCTCTCTGGCAAAATCTACTCTGGCCATTGGCGTTATGAAAAAGTAGCTGTGAAACAATCGGATTTGCAAGAAGCTTTAATGATGGCAAGTTTGCACTCCAACTATATTGTTACCCTTAAAGGAGTTTGTCATTCTCCTATGTCTTATACCTTGGTAATGGAATACATGTGTGGTGGATCTTTGACTCAAGTATTACGCGGGCCAGAGATGTTACCTTGGTCGGAGCGACATAATATTGCTTCGGATGTGGCAAAAGGATTAGCTTTCTTGCATAACAGAGCGCCTATGATTATACATAGAGATATAAAAAGTCATAATATATTATTAACAGAGCACAACCATGCCAAATTAGCTGATTTTGGTTTGGCAATGGAAGTACCGGTTGAGTCTTCTTCTTCAAAATATGGTATGCACGCTGATTCAAAAATGGTGGGGTCACTCCCATGGATGGCACCAGAGTGTTTCAATCTACAGTACTCGAGTAAAAGCGATATGTATGCTTATGGCATGGTATTGTGGGAAATCGTGTCGCGTCAGCGTCCATATGACGATGTAGAAAATGCAGAGGAAATTTATGCAGCGGTTCAACATGGAAAGCAAGAAGAAATTCCTGATCAAATGTCCCAACTTGAATCCGGGAACCCAACAGCGAAAACGCCACAATCAATTAAAGATTTCATTCGCTTATGTTGGTTCCATGACGCAGCAAAACGTCCCAGTGCCGATGACGCTGTTAAGGCTTTCAAGGAAGATATTAAAAAAGAATTGGAGGAAAATAACCCCGTTCAATTAGGCAATGCCGTATAATTCTTATCTGCTTCGGAATACCTAAAAATTTGTCCACTTTCTATGTCGAAAAACCATAAATGTAGCGCCAATTCTTGCTTTTCAATCTTCTCATTTATCCACGGAAAAGTTAAACAATTACGGTAAGATTGCTGCAACGCTTGCTTGGCACAGTCATCGGTACTGCAATGCTCAGCATCATCAGAATGTATTAAGTTAACCCAGTTTGAAATGAAATCGTTTTTTCCCACGCTGTGGTTATCCATCAAGGCTTGTATGCCGCCGCACTGACTATGGCCTAGTAAAATGAGATGCTTCACTTTTAAAAAACAGACGCCAAATTCCAATGCAGCACTGGTACCGTGATGCGCTTCATCGCGTTCATAGGGTGGCACAATATTGGCCACATTACGCACTACAAATAAATCGCCCGGATCGCATTGTAAAATCAATGCCGGATCAACCCTAGAATCGCAACAAGCGACTACCATGATTTGCGGATTTTGGCCATAACGCGATAAATAGCGCATGACTGACAAATCGCCTTTAGCGTATTTTTCTCTAAAATTATGATAACCAACGAGTATATTTTTTAAGCTATTTTCCATGATGACGTCTCACCTTTAACTATGATATCTTTAGATTAGAACAAAGTTATAGCTACTCGTCAACAAGGTAAAACACACCATGGCTAATGCCGTCACCGCACCGCTGCCCTTATTCGATTCCATCGATCGTCTGGCGCAACAACAGCATGTTAATACCTTCAGCGCTTCTTATTGTTTAGAAGATATCCAAAAAGCCGCTGCTTTTTTGATGGCCTACAAAGGCAGTTTAGGTACCTTCAACTCCTATCGCCGTGAAATCGAGCGTTTACTGCATTGGTCAGCACTCTACTGTAAAAAATCTATCAAAGAATTACGTCGCGAGGATATGCTGGAATACGTCGCTTTTTGCCAAAAGCCGCCTCAGCATTGGATAGGTTATAGCAAACCCGCTCGTTTTATAGAGCAAGAAGGCGCGCGTATCCCCAATCCGGAATGGCGACCTTTTGTCGTTACCGTGTCTAAAGCAGCTAGACGTAAAGGGGCTGAACTAGACATCAAACAATTTAAACTGGCCTCTGGCTCCTTGCGTGAATTACTGGCTATTTTAAGCAGTTTTTACAGTTATTTGGTTCAGGAAAATTATGCCGACATCAATCCGGTTGCTCTCATCCGCCAAAAGAATCAATTGATACGCTCCTTTCAAAGCTCGGCTAAAATCCGCCGTTTATCGGAGCTGCAATGGCAATATGTCATCGAAACAGCGCGTAAATTGGCCTATAGTAATGGCGAATTGCACGAGCGCACTTTATTCATTATGTCGGCCTTATATTCTATGTATTTGCGTATTTCAGAGCTTGCTGCCAGCAAGCGTTGGATGCCGAAAATGAATGATTTTGCTCGCGATGGCGATGGCAATTGGTGGTTTACCACCGTGGGTAAAGGCAATAAGGAACGACAAATTGCCGTCAGTGAGACGATGTTAGAGGCCTTAAAGCGCTGGCGCAAACATTTAGGCTTATCTACATTACCCTCCGCGGCCGATTACACTCCCTTATTACCGCGCACCAAGGGACAGGGCCCCATCACCAGTACCAATTACATCCGCAAAATCGTCCAATTTTCTTTTGACAGCGCCATTACGCAATTGCAACAAGATGGCTTTGAAGAGGAAGCCGAATTGTTAAACGAAGCTACGGTGCACTGGTTACGACATACCGGTATTTCCGACGATGTTAAAATACGGCCACGCGAACACGTGCGCGACGATGCGGGTCATAGTTCAGGCGCTATCACCGATCGCTACATCGATGTAGAATTGCGCGAACGGCATTTGTCGGCTAGAAAAAAAGTGATTTTTGAAGAGAATTAATATCGTAGGGACAGGCCCCCGTGCCTGCCCAAAAGGGGTAAACACCATGACATTAAGTATAGGATTAATGAGCGGTACATCTATGGATGGTATCGATGTAGCCTTATTAGAAACCGATGGCTTGCATCATATCGTTGAAAAAGGCCATTTGCACTATCCTTACAAAACTGATTTTCAAATCGCTCTCAAAGCCACCGAATACAGTGTGCGTAAACATCATGGTGATTTGCAACAAGCGGCGCTTCATTTTCAGTCTGATCTGAAAGAGTATTTAAATAGCTTGCAACAGTCTATGAACGATTACTATAACGGTTTATCTTTAGAATCCGTTATTGCCGAATCAACTCAGTTACATATCAACGCAGTACAACAACTATTACAGCAACAGCATCTTAAATCCAGCGATATTAGCGTCATCGGTTATCACGGCCAAACTTTATATCATCAACCGCAACGACAATGTTCTATCATTATAGGTGATGGTCAGGTAATGGCGAATGCGCTCAATATTCCTGTCGTCTATCAATTTCGCGCTGACGATATTGCTGCGGGCGGGCAAGGTGCACCTTTTGCGCCTATTTACCATTGGGCCTTAGCTAAACGCGATGGCTTAATCCCTTGTGTAGTACTCAATTGCGGCGGTATTGCCAATGCCACGCTCATTACCAACGACGATGCCACACAATTAATCGCTTTAGATACCGGGCCCGGTAATGGCTTAATCGACGCTTTAGTACGTCAAAAAACACAAGGCAAGGAAAATAGAGAACAGCATGGTCACTATGGTTTAGCGGGTACGGTCAATGACGCGGTATTGGAACAATTATACACGCACAGCATGCAAGGCGATAAAGCTGGTTTCTTCACTCAAGCCGGACCCAAATCATTAGACATCGGCGATTTTAAATGGCCCGCTGCTTTGGAAGACTTGTCGTTAGCAGATGCGTGCCGTACCTTAGAAGCATTCACAGCCGATAGCATTATTAAAAGCTTAATAGCATTAAAACGCCCTTTACCGAATTTGTGGATCGTCGCAGGCGGCGGTTGGCATAATCCCGTCATCATGCAAGAATTTAAAACGCGCCTAGCGCTACATTGCCCACAAGCCGTGGTTAAAACCGCGGACGATATAGGCTGGAACGCCGATGCCCTAGAAGCACAGATCTTCGCTTACCTAGCGGTACGCCATTTACAGCAACTGCCCTTTAGTTTTCCAGGCACTACGGGCGTAGCAAAACCCTTGAGTGGCGGGGTTTATTGTGAGCCGTCATAAAAACATTAATTATAATTACTCACTCTCGCTGATCCCGTCATATATGGACTCGCCCGCCGATGCAAATGATCGCAATGACGAGTATGGCTATTCCTTTCTACTGAAATCATTCATACGGCACAATTAGTTACCATTAACTTTTACTTTTCTATTATTGTAGAATACAGATTGGTCTCTCATCAACAATTAGTTCACTGGACTTATCATCGACTATTGGTTTACTAACCTGCGGCGTTCCAAAAAACGTCAAACTTGGTATTAAATTGCGGCAATAAGAGAAAATGCCCTCTTGATTGGATTCCGGTTCTGGCTCTGAGATTATATCGTTTTTCAGATCTTTTGGTTCTAAACTATCCCAATTTTTCAAAACCTTACCGACAGATTTCGAAATTTTGGCTTTGGACGAAATATTATCATCGCTGCTATTGCACGCTAATTCAAGCATAGCTTCACTTACAAGCTTTTTTTGGGTAAAAACAGATAGAATATATCTAGACAAAACCATAGATGCAACACTACCCCATGTAATCAAGCCGTTATTCAAACAATCAGGAGAAAAGAAACATTGCTCTTGGAT
>JBIPMB010000178.1:0-4187 GCA_044369355.1 Gammaproteobacteria bacterium
CGAACCGCCCTTTTACAAATGCAATTACCTTGACGATAAATATATTGTATAAAAGTCCACAGTATATTACTACAGCCATGCATTATAGCATTGCTTTTTGCGCCACAATCGGTTATCTTATGCACAATATAACATCAAAGAGGTCCCCCCGTGGCACAATATATCTACAACATGCGTGACGTCAGTAAAATCGTTCCGCCGCATCGCGCTATTTTAAAAAACATTTATCTCTCCTTTTACCCAGGAGCGAAGATCGGCGTATTGGGTTTAAATGGCTCTGGTAAATCAACGCTCTTGCGTATTTTGGCGGGCATAGACCGCGAATTTGAGGGCGAGGCCAAGGCTAATCCAGGCACGCGTATTGGTTATCTGCCTCAAGAACCGCAGTTGGACGCTACTAAGACCGTGCGCGGTAATGTAGAACTAGCCGTTTCTGAAACGCTGCAATTGCTGCAACAATTCAACGACATCAGTATGCGTTTTGGCGAGCCCCTAAGCGACGATGAAATGAATAAGCTCTTGGAAGAGCAAGGCAATTTGCAAAATAAAATTGACTCGGTGAATGGCTGGGACGTAGAACGCACCTTGGAATTGGCCGCGGATGCATTGCGTTTACCCGCCTGGGAGGCCAACATCAACCAACTTTCCGGCGGTGAAAAACGCCGTATCGCTTTATGCCAATTGTTATTATCTTCACCGGATATGTTGCTATTAGACGAACCCACCAACCATCTGGATGCAGAAAGTGTAGCCTGGTTAGAACATTTCTTACAAAGTTACAAAGGCACCGTCATTGCGGTCACTCACGATCGCTATTTCTTAGATAACGTCGCCGGTTGGATCTTAGAGTTAGACCGCGGTGTAGGTATTCCTTTTGAAGGCAATTATTCTTCGTGGTTAGAACAAAAAGAACAACGCTTAGGCCTAGAAGATCGTCAAGAAAAATCGCATCAAAAAGCCTTGGCGGCAGAATTGGAATGGGTGCGCGCTAATCCTAAGGGCAAACGTACTAAGAACAAAGCGCGTTTAGCGCGCTTCGAAGAAATGAATTCTAAAGAATTCCAACAACGGAATGAAACCCAAGAAATCTATATACCACCCGGACAACGCTTGGGCGATGTTGTCATCGAAGCCAATAAATTATCTAAAACCTTCGATGGCCGTATCTTGTTTCAAGATTTATCTTTTAGCTTACCTAAGGGCGGCATCTTGGGCATCATCGGTGCCAATGGTGCCGGTAAATCTACTTTATTAAAGCTTATTACTGGGCAAGAGCAGCCGGATGGCGGTAGCTTGCGCATCGGTGAAACGGTACTGTTGTCTTATGTAGACCAATCCCGCGATACCTTGAATGATAAAAAAACCGTATGGGAAGAATTATCCGATGGTCTCGATCAAATCATCGTCGGCAATTATCAAATCCCATCACGAGCTTATCTAGGCCGCTTTAACTTTAAGGGCGGCGATCAACAAAAATATATAGGTGATTTATCTGGCGGTGAGAGAAACCGCGTACACTTAGCAAAAATGTTGAAAAGCGGCGGCAATGTCTTATTGTTGGATGAACCTACCAACGACCTAGACGTAGAAACTCTGCGTGCCTTAGAAGAAGCCTTGCTGACTTTCCCAGGCTCAGCGGTAATCGTCTCGCACGATCGCTGGTTCTTAGATCGTGTGGCAACACATATATTGGCCTTTGAAGACGACGGCAGCTATACCTGGTTTGAAGGCAGCTTTAGCGAATATGAAGACGATAAGATCAAACGCTTAGGCACCGATGCCTTGCTACCCAAGCGCATCAAGCAACGCGTTGCCATGATGAGCTAAGCATGAAAAAACAGACTATTGCTTTGGTAGTGCAATGCGCACCTAATCACGGCAGTAGTCTAAGCGCTTTTCATTTGGCACAAACGATAGTCTCTAGTAACGAGGCTACATTAAACAGTATTTTCTTCTATGGCGATGGCGCTTATCATGCGCTTAATCCTGCTTTAGATTGGAATTCGTTGCCCGTAGATTTGGGCGTGTGTGTGGCCAGTTTACAACGACGTGGTGAGGAAGAAGCTGTAGTGGGTCATTTTAATATTGTAGGTTTAGGTTATTTGGCGAAGTTATATCAGCAAAATGATAAAGTGATTGTTTTGGGGTGAATATGAATCACAATATCGTTTGTATTAAACAGAGTGCAACTTGCGACGAACAACACGACTATGAATGTTTCGATCTGGCCATGGCTCTGGCAAACCTTGATTATCATATTCACCTCGTTTTTTACGGCGATGGCGTTTGTTCTTTATTCAATATGGAATCAACTTATAGCAAACGTTTGCAAGCGTTACCTCTATTCGACGTCAACGACATCTGGGTGGATGAAGCCAGTTTAAATGCACGGCAATTGAATGCATCACAATTACCGAATAATATGAAGCCTTTAACTTCAGCAGAGTTAAAACAATTATTGAATAATAGCCTAGCGGTCTACACCTTATGAATATTTTATATTTATGGCAAAAACCAAATTGGCAGGACTTCCCCAGTGCCCTACTAGATGCTACAGATACTTGCGTATTAATAGGCGATGGCGTTTTTGCTGCTTTGTTGTCAGCAGAAAAATCTACACTACCCTGCCCAATTTTTATATTAGCAACAGATTTAACCGCCAGACAAATCACGTTGCAACCAAATGCAACCATGATCGATGATACCAAATGGCTACAATTGGTTCTAGAACATAGCAAAGTAGTGAGTTTTTAATGATAACATTTAGCAAAGAAGGTTATTTAGAAGATGCTAGTCTGTGGACAGAAGCCCTCGCTATAGAAATCGCACAACAAGAAGCGATTACTTTAACGACACCACATTGGCAAATTTTACAGGCATTACGACAGTTCTATCAGCAATACGCCGTTATGCCCACTATGCGTGCTTTTTTAAAGTATTTGCAGTTGGAATTAAAACTAAACGACATAGACAGCACACAATTATATGCATTATTTCCCAAAGGACCGATTTTACAAGGCGCTAAGATTGCCGGGTTACCCAAGCCTAAGCATTGTATTTGATGGCTTAACTCTATTAAGTAAGATCCATCACTATAGACAATGTACCTGTGGTTGCGCCATTAGCATACTGACACACAGCTGCACCTTGAGCTGTTTTACTCTTCCCCTGAGGGCCTGTACCCATTACACCACCCCCCGAAGGATTGCTGATGGTATATGTATACTTTGTCCCATTCAATGTTACTGTTCCCGGAGAAGGCAAAGGCAAAGAAGCGGATAATTGCGTCGCTAAACTGGCACAAACTCCACCCGTTTGATTCTGAGTCTTCGATGCAGTATTCACTTGAGCAGGCACATTGTAAAAATTAATGCCTAGGTAATTACCACTGGTAGACACAATCAAAGACTTGGCTTGTATAGACCAAGGATTCACTGTATCGCTAGTCGTTAATAAACCCACAGATTGCAAATCAGTCAATTTAATTGGGCCGGGTTTATAATTAGGCGATTGTGCATAAGTACGCACTGCAGTACCTATGTCACCCGTTATTTTGATCGTTGCGGCCATATTGGCATTATCACTGGCGGTTTGGAAATAAATCAAGACTGCCATGATAATGGCGAAGCCCACCGCCAACGCCAGCACTGTTTCTAGCAAAGTTAACCCTTTTTGCTTATAACGTTGCGTTACTGTCATTGGCGATGGTGTCATGATGCTTCCTTCTAACCCAGATTAAAGCGGATAGGTAAAGGAGCAATCAGTAGTACCTTGTGTGACCCCTTGTGAACTTTTAACCATATTCCAAATGGCATCACAATTCGTATCGCCACCAGTACCGTCGGTACCCGCTGCTCCTATACCGACAACCGTAATAAGAACTGATGCTGGAGATAAAGTCGGGGTTGCCGTGTATGGCTGTCCCCAAGCCGTGTTCAATGGGCTTGGCAGGAAGCCCGCGGTTTGTAAGGCAGGTATGTCGATATCTGCAGTTAAAGTATTTCCCCCCGCCATATAGGATTCATACGCGGATACAATCGCATTCATGTCTGCCACTGTCTTGGTCGTATTGGCATTTTGTTTGGTAGACAAATAAAATATCACCGCACCTATCAATACCAACGCACCGATGGCAATCGCAAACATAGTTTCTAACAGCGTTAAACCTGTCATTTTACTGAAAGGTT
>JBIPMB010000144.1:0-5352 GCA_044369355.1 Gammaproteobacteria bacterium
GCTCGGGAGCTATAAGGCTAAATAGATCAACTTAGCCTTCCTAGAAGTCGGATATATGACCGCAATTTTGACCTTATACATTAACAACCGATTACACTTGCATCGGCGGGCGAGTCCATATATGACGGCGACTTGCGCGACATTCCATATCCTCTAATCAATCTTGCCGTGGCTGAACATAATATTTAATTTCACGTAATCTGTACAAGCTTGGTTTTAAACACAGCTTTTGTATTAATGCGGGCAGTTGAAAACGCAGCGTTAGTGCGGGGGCAGCGCTCTTCAATTCTAAAAATAAAGTGGTATTTTGATAATCGGCTACTCTAACTTGATCTTGCAATTCCGCAGGCAAGAGCGGTATCACCAAATCGCTGATTTTTTGCAAGCTGAGACTATGCGCCTGTATTTTTTGCAGCTCTTTGGATTTAGCCATAATTTCTTGTATGCTTTTGTAGCTCATTTTTTGCCTTAACGTGCTAACCTTATAGAAGGGCATATGATACATACTTGTAATCATACATAGGCATATAGTAGCATGAGGCTGTGTAAATTATCTACTAGCAGGAGTAAACCATGACTTGTATCGTAGGGCTCGTTCGAGATGGCCGAGTTTATCTAGGTGGCGATAGTGCAAGCAATAGCAATGACTGTATTACAATTGTAAAAAATCCAAAAGTATTCCGTAAGGGCGAGTTTGTTATGGGATATACTTCTTCATGGAGAATGGGACAATTGATTCAGTATCACTTTATCCCTCCAGAAAGAGCGCTTCAACAAGACGTGATGGAATACATGGTTACGAGTTTTATTGGTGGAATCCGAAACCTTTTCAAAGAAGGTGGTTGGGCAAAGGTTGAAAGCAATCAAGAGCATGGCGGCTCATTCCTCGTTGGCTATCAAGGAAGGTTGTTTACAATCCATGGAGATTATCAAGTTGCTGAAAGCGCAAATCCATATGAGGCTATTGGTTCTGGCGCAAATATTGCTCTAGGTGCTCTGTTTGTTTTGACAAGGGCACAGAATTTTGCTGAAACTGCAACACAAGATGTTCTACAATTTGCTATGGATGCATCTTGCAGCCACAATTCAGCTGTTGCACCTCCATACACATTTGTTAGCACTGGGGAAGAACAGTGACATATATGCTTCGCATTTCTTCCTAAAGTAGGCTACAATAAGCGGCCACATTAGGTAATAGATTATACAGATTTACAGAATTAAGAGGAAGAAATTGGCTATGGCACTGACCAACATCGTCAAACGCATTTTTGGGAGTCGCAATGAGCGCATCTTGCGTCGTTTGTATCAGCAAGTTGCACGTATCAATGCTTTAGAAGCTGATTTTAAGGCCTTAAGCGACGAAGACATCAAGGCGAAAACTGCACAATTTAAAGAACGTTTTACCAAAGGTGAATCTTTGGACAGTTTATTGCCGGAAGCTTTTGCTGCGGCGCGTGAAGCATCCGCTCGAACTTTAGGCCTGCGCCATTTTGATGTGCAATTAATAGGCGGTATGGTGTTACATGAAGGCAATATTGCCGAAATGTTAACCGGTGAAGGTAAAACCTTGATGGCCACCTTAGCGGCTTATTTAAATGCTTTGACGGGGCGCGGTGTACATATCGTGACCGTTAACGATTATTTGGCCAAACGTGATGCACAATGGATGACGCCTATCTATCAGTTCTTAGGCTTAACGGTAGGCATTAATCTGTCGCAGATATCCCCCGAAGAAAAACAAGCCGCTTATTCGGCTGATATTACCTACGGTACCAACAATGAATTCGGTTTTGATTATCTACGCGATAATATGGCCTTTAGTCTGCAAAACAAAGTACAACGTGACAATTATTTTGCCATCGTCGATGAAGTTGATTCCATTTTAATCGACGAAGCGCGTACGCCTTTGATCATCTCGGGTCCTTCCGAAGGAGGCGCTGAATTATATAGCCGTATTAATGAGATTGCGCCACAATTAACTCGTCAAGCCAGTGAGGATAGCGAGGGCGATTTTTATGTAGATGAAAAAGCAAAACAAGTGTTTTTATCCGAAACAGGTCATGCGCATATAGAAAAACTGTTAATAAAAGCAGACCTTATTAAAACCAACAAAAGCTTATACGACACGCAAAATATAATATTAATGCATCATATCAATGCTGCTCTGCGCGCTCATTTTGTTTATCAACGCGATGTAGATTATGTGGTTAAAAACGATGAAATCTTCATCGTCGATGAACATACGGGACGATTAATGGTAGGACGTCGTTGGTCCGATGGCTTACATCAAGCGGTAGAGGCTAAAGAAGGTGTAACGGTGCAGAGTGAAAACCAAACGCTAGCTTCTATTACTTTTCAAAATTATTTCAGATTATATGACAAATTAGCCGGCATGACCGGAACCGCGGATACCGAAGCCTATGAATTTCACCAAATCTATGGTTTAGAAGTGGTGGCCATTCCGCCGAATAGAGGTGTGGTGCGTGCGGATTATCCTGATAAGGTGTATGTGAATCGCGACGAAAAGTTTAAAGCGGTGGTTGCCGAAATTAAAGAATGTGTGGTTAAGCAGCAACCTGTTTTAGTGGGTACCATTTCTATTGAAATTTCTGAGCATCTATCCAAGTTATTGACGGCGGAAAATATAAAACATGAAGTCTTAAATGCTAAGCAGCATGAACGCGAGGCTTCTATCATCGCCGAAGCGGGTAGACCTGCAGCGGTAACCATCGCTACGAATATGGCCGGTCGCGGTACCGATATAGTCTTGGGTGGGCAATTGAGTAGTGAATTAGCAAACTTAATGGATGCTACTGCAGAAGATATCACAGCGCATACTGCAGATTGGCAAAAGCGTCATGAAATCGTGGTTGCTGCTGGTGGTTTGCATGTGCTGGGTACCGAGCGTCACGAATCTAGGCGTATAGACAATCAATTGCGCGGCCGATCGGGGCGTCAGGGCGATCCCGGTTCGAGTCGATTTTATCTGGGCATGGATGACAATCTATTGCGTATTTTTGCTTCGGAAAAAGTAGCAAGTTTTATTGCGCGTTTAGGAAATCCCAATGAAGCGATGGAACATCCTATGTTGAATCGTATTATTGCAGGAGCACAACGCAAGGTGGAAGGTTTTAACTTCGACATGCGTAAACAATTGTTAGAATATGACGATGTTGCCAATGAACAACGTAAGGTTATTTACGAGCAACGCAATTCGTTGTTGGCTGCCGATAACGTTTCTGAAACGATACGCTTAATGTTAAGCGATGTGACGGAAGAAACCATAGAACAATTTATTGCCCCAGGTAGTTTTGCTGAGGAATGGGCTGTTGAATCTTTAGAAGCTGACTTTCAAAGCGCATTTCATGTTGCGTTGCCTGTGAATACTTGGCTGACAGCAGACGATCAACTGAATGAAGAAGGCTTAAGGCAAAAAATAAAAGAAATCATGCAAAACAGTTATGAAAATAAATGGCTATCGGTCAATCCAGACATTATGCGACATATTGAGAAATCAGTATTGTTGCAACAATTGGATCAACATTGGAAAGAACATTTAGCAACTATGGATTATTTGCGTCAAGGTATTCATTTGCGCGGTTATGCACAGAAAAATCCTAAACAAGAATATAAACGTGAAGCGTTTGAATTGTTTGGTGCTATGCTAAAAAGTTTGCGTTACGATATCATCAGTAATTTAATGCAATTGGAAGTTCCTAACGAAGTAGAACTCAATGCCGTTGAAGCACCACCACAAAATATATTAAACAGTGATAAGGTGCGCTATTTGCACGAAGATCTTACTGCCGAAGAACCGATGCCGGATGACAGCAAAACATTGCCTTTTTCACACAGCGATAAAAAAACAGGTCGCAATGATCTTTGTCCTTGTGGTTCAGGTCGAAAATTTAAGCAATGTCATGGTGCGGTGAGATAGTGCTCAATGTAGTAATTGGCATTATTCAAAATGAGCAAGGGTTATATCTATTAGGACTGCGACCACATGGAAAACCCTTAGCCGGATTTTGGGAATTCCCTGGCGGTAAAATTGAAGCGACGGAAACGGCCTATGAAGCTTTGTCTCGCGAACTAGAAGAAGAATTAGCTATAAAAGTGATATCAGCCGAACTGTTATTTGATTATGTCTATGAAATAGAAGAAAAGATTTTCTTCAGTGTTTGGCAAGTTAAACAGTATCAAGGTGAACCTAGACCCTTAGCTGCAGATGAATTACGTTGGGTCGATAAATTGCACTTAACACAACACATTTTTCCACCTCCCAATAGACGGATTTTGCAGTACTTGGGTGCACCGTGGTGCAATTGTTGAAGAAAGTCGTTGCGGTTGTTATATTCGCTTTTACTACTAATCTGTACGCCTGGGACAGCAATGGCCATAAACTGATCGCAGAAATCGCCTACGAAAATTTAACTCCCAATGCAAAAGAAGCGGCCCTGCAACTATTGCAAACGCCAGGGCCGTGGTATCCGCATCCTTTATCTTTTAGCAATAGTGCTGCTTGGGCCGATTGGATCCGTCCAAACACCTCACAATACGATACGTGGCATTATATCAATTTACCCTATTGTGGTAGCGATATTTGCTTAAATCAAATAACAGCTAGTCCTAATATTGTGACGGCTATACAGTTAGACGCCGCCATATTACAAAATAAAGAAGCGAGTGCTGTGGAACAAGGCGCCGCACTGCGTTTTTATCTGCATTGGCTAGGAGATATTCATCAACCACTGCATGCGATTAGCTATTATAGTTCTAGCTATCCACACGGCGATGCAGGAGGTAATCGTTATCTGTTGCAAGATAGCGTTTATCCTAATCTGCATGCGTTTTGGGACGGTGGATGTGGCTTATGGCCACAAAATAAAAATTTAAGTAAAAGAGACATACGAACCTTGGCTAAAGAATGGCAAGCATTGTATCCACCTAAAGAATTTGCTGCTGCTTTAGCGGATAACGATCCCTTAAATTGGGCAAAGGATAGTCATGCTTTGGCGGTGGAATATGCTTATGAAGCGGCCCCGCGGCATTCGATCAGCCTAAAAGCCCAAAAAAATGCACAAATTGTCTGTGAAAAACAAATTGTTTTGGCGGGCTACAGATTGGCGCAAAACTTAAATGCATGCTATTCTATGCATTAAGGAATAGGCATAAGGAGTGTATAGATGCATAAGATTATCGTAGCTGGAGCCGGTAAAATTGGCTCGTTAATAAGCACGTTATTTTTAGACAGCGGCGATTACCAGGTCACGTTATTAGATACGGATTTTTCTGGACACGATGTGCGCCGTTTACAAGAAAGTGCTGTATTACGCAAAGTGGTGGTGGATGTAA
>JBIPMB010000332.1:0-5345 GCA_044369355.1 Gammaproteobacteria bacterium
CCCTCGCGTCGCTTGCCGATACGCTCTCCGTGTCGATTCCGGATTGTGACGCCCTGTTCATCGACACGCTGCACTCCGGCGAGCGGATCTACCAGGAGCTAAGCCGCCACTCGCCGCGCGTCCACCGAGTGATCGCGATTCGTGGGACCGCAGCCTTCGGCGATGTGGCCGAGGGCAGCGGCCAGCCCGGTCTTTATTTCGGCGTCGCGAAATGGCAGGAGGAGCAGGCCGCGAAGGGCCGCCGCTGGGTTCGCGTCTACCGCTCCGACGTGCAGTACGGCCTGTCCGTCTACTCGCTCGACCCCGAGGCCCGCGACATCGACACCGGACCGGGGACCGAACTGGCCGCGATGCTTCGGCAACTCGGAATCGTGTCGAGCGGCGGCTGCGACTGCAAAGCCCGCCAAGCGACGATGGACCAATGGGGTCCGGCCGTCTGCCGCGAGCGGATCGACGAGATCGTGGGGTGGATCGAGGAGGGCGCACCGCGTTGGGGCTGGGCCGAGCGCCTCAAGGCGGCGGCGCTCGCCGTCGTCACCGGGATCGCGTGGGAGATCGACCCGACCGACCCGTACCGCTCGCTGGTGACGATCGCCATCGACCGAGCCGAAGCTAAGACGAAAGGCGGTGCGGCGTGAACCCGGATATTGCCGAACTGCTCGCCACCGGCGAGCCGATCAACCAACTCGCGGCGGCCAACGACCACTCGTGGTTCCCCGAGTGGCAGGGGTTTTTCTCGAATCGCGAAGGCCTGGCCTACGCGCTCGCGGCCGAGGGCCGAACCGTGCTCGAAATCGGCAGTTGGAAAGGCCGGTCAACGATGTTCGCGGCGGCGACGGCCGAGAAGATCTACGCGGTCGATACGTGGCGCGGAGACGACTACGCCGGGCGTGGGTGGTTCTTCCCCGAGTTCGAGGCCAACTGCCGCGAGGAGATCGTGGCCGGGCGGATCGTGCCGGTGATGTGCGACTGGCGCAGCGAAAGTGTCGTGTCGAAAGTTCTCGCGAACCATGACGTGATCCTTTATGACGCCGACCACGCCGTCGAATCCGTTGAGCAATTTGCGGAAATGGTCATGTGGGACGACTGGGAATATCTTCTGATCCACGATTGCGATTACGCCGCCGAGGCCAAGGCAATCGCAAAAATCGCGCAACGTCGCGAACGCCGCGTCTTATACGCCGACCGGCTAGCGATCATTGCGCGGCCTCGCAGTCTAATTCACTCCCGCCTGGAGACCCGCCCGTGAACATCTGCGTCCTAATGCCGACCTACGGCCGCACGCGCGAATTGATCGAGAACGCCATCGCCTGTTTCGAGTCGCAAACCCACGTCGACTCGTATCTCTTCGTGCTCGACGACGAGGGGTGGTGGCACGAGCAGCAAGGCCGCCGCTGGTCGCTCCTGCGCGGCTGGGCGCGCGCTCCCGACCTGGGCAGCAAATATAACTGGATGGTCCGCCATGCCCGCGCGAACTGGACCGACTGGACCGGTCTACGCGGTAAGCCCGACGCCTACGCGGTGTGGGACGACGACGACATTTACCTGCCGTGGCATCTCCACGCCGTGGCCGAGGCTCTCTCGACGCGGGCCTGGGCGCACCCCGGGGCCGTCTGGAGCACCTACACCGGATCGCCGCAGATCGAGGAGGCCGCCGGGCGATTCCACGGGGCATTGGCCGTCCGTGATTTGGCCGCCGATTGGGTCGAGACGCGGCGGTCGACCTTTGACCAGGAGATGCTTGCCAAGCTCCAGGCCACCTACGGCACGCCTGGCCGCCCAGACGATTACGCCTCGCCGTCGTACGTGTTCCGCTGGGCCGACACGGGCAGCCACCATTGCCAAGCCTACATGCGAGGCCGCGACGACGAGTCCTGGTACGACCGCTACGCCGAAGTGATCCGCGAGCGCCGAGCAGCCGCTGGAGAACGCCCGCCGGAGATCCTCACGCCGCGGTTCGACGCGGCGGCATCTCGCACGCGGGGACTGATCGACCAGCAGCTCGGCCGCGCGGTGTGGCGATGAGCGAAGCCCAGTATTCGGCCGCCGTCGCGAGCATGATCCGCGCGGCGGCCCAGCGGGAAAACTTGTCGATCCGCGCCTTGGCCCGGCAGGCCGGCGTGAGCAAGTCGGCCGTCCAGCGGGCACTGGCGGGCACGCTGCCGCAAGCCTACACGCTGGCCTTAATCTGTGACCGGCTCGGGGTCGCTTTGCCCCGGCCAAAAAAATCTTAGGGAAGGTGTATTGACACTAGGACCGGCGAGCCGATAGTATTCGTGTACCAGTTACGGGACACGTCATTCAAAGCAAAGGGATTTACCGATGGCTACTTTTACTCTTGGTCGATTTTCCGACGCAGGCGAAGTCTATTTTGAAAGCTGGCACTCGCCGCGCAAGGGCGAAACGGTGGGATTGTCGCGAACGCCGCGCGGAATCGCCGTGTGTAAGGCGTCTGCCGAAAGCGGCTACGAAGTGCGGTACACGTGGCCTGGCGGAGACAATCAACAAGCAAGCCGCAAGGCGATTAAGCACTACGAAAAAATGACCGGCTTGGAGGTTTGCTAGTCACTCTCACGCATCACGCACCGGCCGCACGTCTGCGGCCGGGCATCTACAACAAAGGGATTTACCGATGGCTGACAAGATTTTCTGGGCGCGGATAAAGTTGGCTGGACGCCTGACGAGCTACGAGTTCAAGCTGTGCGGCACGTCGGGCGAAATTTTAATCTTTGACTACTGGGCCAGGGGCTTTGTTCCAATCGCTCTGACGAGCGACCAGGTGGCACGGCTCAAGCGGATTGCAGAGGCCAGCTAGTCACTCTCACGCATCACGCACCGGCCGCACGTCGCGGCCGGGCATCTACACGAAAGGGATTTACCATGACCGAATCACAAGTAATCGCCGACATCGCCCGCGTTCTCATCACCCACGGTCCCGTCTTTTCCGGCGGCGACCATCAGACCGCCGAACGCATCGCGTTTGACTGGTTCGACCACGGGTTCGACGCCGACGAAACGGACCAGTGGTGCGGCGCCGGTTGCTGGACGCCGAGCGTCGCGGCCGAGTTCCACGAGGACCTTATGACGCCGCGCACCGCATCGCGGGCGTGCGAACGCTACGACGAGCGGCACGGCCAATCGCGCGGCATGGACGCCATGTACGCCGCCTGCAATGGCGACCTACCGACCGCCGAAATCATCGCCGACTGGCTGACGCCAGACGAAGCTTAGGCCGCCTCTCAACACCACGCCCGGCCTGTATCGCGGCCGGGCATCTCGAAGGGAATCTACCGATGACCGAGTATCGACTTATCTGGACCCACTTCCACCGCGACGACGTGGGCGTATTCGCCACCGACGCCGAGGCCGAGCGGTGGGCGCTTGCGAAGGTCCGCGAGGTGCTCAACATCCACGACACGGACCTGATGCCCGTGATTGGCGAGTGGATGCCGGAGCACGTCGAGCAGGACGGCCGCCGCATCTGGTCGCGGACCTATCACCGCCCGGCGTGCCGGTCGCTTGAGTACGACCTTCCGACGGCGGTGCTGGAAGTGTGGCGAAACATTTAACCGGAGGAAAAATTCATGACCGAAATCGAAATGACGTTCAAAGTGCGCAAAGTTGATGGCGGAGAAAAGACGTATGCGCTTCGTGACACATACAACGCGGCGGAGGTTAGCAGTCAATTGGGTTGGGCGATGGGGGAAATTGCTGTCCTGGCGTCATGCGACGAAGTGGATGAAGTATTGCGCGGATTTGGTTTGGCTCTTGGCCGATACGAAGGCGAGGTGATTGGCAAGCTTAGCGCTTGTTTGGGGCGTGCGTACAGCGACCAAATGGACCCGCGCAAATGTATTGAAGTCAATTGGATCGGCCAGGATTGCAACAAAGCCAAAGAGGAGTCCCCGCCATGCCGCTAAGTGTCACCCGCAAGCCTGGCGAGGGCCTGCGAATCGAATTCCAGCGCTGCGACGGCTCGACCGTCGAGGCGATGATCCGAGTCCACCACCGCGAGGACGGCGACCGCTTCCTGCTGACCTGTGACGCGCCCCGCGAAGTCCGCTTCGTCCGCGAGGAGCTCGAACGGAGGCCACGCCGTGATTGACTGGCTGCTCGACGGCCTGATTGTGTTGGCGGCCCCGCTAGTCACCCTGGCGGTGATCGCGGCGGCGGCCGAGGTTTGTTTGTTTGGTCTTTATCCCTAGGAGTGAATTGTGATCCCGAAATCAGAACTAAAAGACGCGCTCGACGAGATCGCCGAGCGCGGCGAGGAGCACGGGCAGATGCACGCCCTGTCTGTGCGGTTCGACTGCTGGCTCGATGTCCACGATAGGGGCGATAAGCATTGGCTCGCCGAGCGCCGCAAGGGCATTGGCGGCTCCGACGCCGCCGCCGCCGTCTGCGTCTCGCCTTACAAGCACGCTCTGGGTCTGTGGGCGGAAAAGGCGGGCATTGTCGAGCCGGAGGCCCCGGCCGACATGCAGGCGGTGCGGATGGGCCATCTGCTGGAGCCGGTCGTACTCGAAGCCTACCGGCAGGAGTGCCCCGACGCCCAGTGCGACCTGTGGCCGCAGCACGTGATCGTCCACGACGACGAGCGGCCGTGGCTCCGCTGCACGCCGGACGCGATTGGCTGGGATCCGGCCCGGAAGGACTGGTATCTCATCCAGATCAAGACGGCCCGCGAAACGGCGCCGCGAGAGACGCCGGTCCACTACGAGATCCAGTGCCAGCACGAGATGATGGCGACCGGTCTCGACCGCTGCCTGCTCCTGACCCTTTATGGCGGCCGAGACCTGACGGTGGTGCAGCTCGACGCCGACAAGGCCGTCCAGGGCTGGCTGCTCGACGTGGAGAGCCGACTATGGCAGGCCGTCGAGTCGAAGGAGCGGCCGACGTGGGCCGAGGAGTTCGGCGACCCGCGACAAGTGGCCGACGACATGCGGCGAGTGTACCCATGGGACGATGGCGAGATCGTGGAGCTCGACCCGCTGTTCGCGCAGATTTCTGCCGACCTGGCCGCGTGGAAGCGGCAGCGGAAGGAACTCGACGAACAGATTGAGTACGCCGAGTCGCGCATCAAGACCGCCATCGGTCCGCACGTCGCGGGTTCGCTGCCGGACGGCTCCGGGATGTGGTACTGGCAGACGGTCGAGCGCAAAGGCTACACCGTCGAGCCGTCGAGTTACCGCAAGCTGAGTTTCCAAAAAGCAAAGGGCACGAAATGAGTGACGCAACACAAACACCGCAGCAAACACCCGCCCAGGCGAAGCCGAGCGGCATCGTGATCGACATGGCCCACGCGGCGGCATTGTCCGTCAAGCAGGGCGGCGGGGCGAACGTCG
>JBIPMB010000145.1:0-5345 GCA_044369355.1 Gammaproteobacteria bacterium
ATGATGGTTCATCCAATACTTATACATTATTTTTTCCGGTGTGTCCCGCGTTTTTGCCTACTTTATTGAAAATAATCGCTTTATTTTACTGTTCAGGGGCCGGGGTTGGTCGAATATTTACGCCAGATCCTCATAGATAGTGTATACTCTTATAAAAATAAGAAACTATGACTTTTGACGATTGAGGAGATTTGGACTACATTGTATAGAGGTATTTGTTCAGAAAAGGTTGTGGCATCAATTCAATACCCTTATACGTATCCAAAAATAGAAATAGGATATTTAATATGAAAAAAATTAAAGTATTACTTGTAGATGACCACCAACTAGTCCGCCAGGGCCTTAAAAGCATCTTGAATGAGACACAAGATATTGAAGTTATTGGTGATGTAGACTCAGGTGAAGCTGCAATTGAATTTACAGGATTACATCATCCCGATGTCATTCTCATGGATTTGCGTATGCCAGGCATTGGCGGGCTACAAGCAACGCAGCAAATCGCAAAAAACCACCCTGAAAGTCACATATTGGTGGTAAGTTCTTGTGATAAAGAGCCTTTCCCCTCTACTTTGCTAGAAGCCGGCGCTATGGGCTTTTTAGCTAAAGGTGGCAGTAACGATGAAATGTTAGACGCAGTACGTTCTGTAGCTGCCGGTATAAAATATTTAAGTCCCGAAATGGCCAAAGCTATCAATGTAAACCGTTTAGACAATGCAGATGGTTCTCCTTTTAATGCTTTGTCTGACGAAGAATTGAGGGTTGCACTGATGTTGATCGCTGGCGAGAAAGGCCAAATTATCGCTGAAAAAATGTATATCGATCCCAAAATGGTGTCTACTTACCGCTCTCGTATTCATACAAAGCTACAGGTACAAACCGATGTAGGATTAGCATTACTGGCTGTACGCTATGGTCTGGTTGATCGCGCTGCTATTTTGAAAAAAGAATAACATTATTTGTCAATGCATTACAGTGTTGGTAAAAATTTAACCGAATTTTGCCTTAAAAATATGACCCCATAAATCCCAAACCATAATATGATGTAATTTATTTTCCTTTCGCTTTGCTTGGTTGAGTGCTTTAATAATATTGTTTTTAACGTATGTTTAATCAACTTGAGGGATTATTTATGAGCAAAGTAAACAAGGATCATCACGCATCCAATCTTTCTATTCAACCATCCGTAGTAAGCAAATTCAATGCAACTCGCATTCTAGGCACCAATAATATTGGCTCTCTAATATTAAGCAGGCGTGTGGGTGAAAGCGTTTGCATAGGCGATGGCATTATGGTAACAGTATTGGGCATCAGTGGTGGCCAAATTCGTCTATCTTTTCACGCACCCAAAGACGTTCCTATTCATCGCTTAGAAATATTTGAACGCATACAGGCTGAAAAATAACTACCATCCACAGAGATAGTAGCATCTAGGAAATCAACTGTGTCAAAATAAAAGCCCGCTCTGTTATTATGGTGCGGGCTTTTACAAATAACACCTTAGGGAGAGAATCATGGCTCGTTCAAATCAATCCTGGATAACTTGCTTGTCGGCAGCGTTATTTTTCTTTTACGCTATTTTTCAAATGAGTTTTTTTAATACTATTTGTCACGAGCTATTGATGTCGTTTGCAATTACTCCAGTACAGTTGGGTGTATTATCTTCTCTTTATTTTTATAGTGATGCTCTTTTTTTGTTTCCTGCGGGCATTTTGTTAGATAAGTTTTCTACACGCACTTTATTATTATCATTTATGGCTTTAAGTATCATTAGTATGTTTTTGTTCGCACATACACACTCTATAGCCGTAATCGCTTTATGCCGCATCATTTGGGGCATTGGTAATGCTTTTGCATTTTTAGGTTGTCTACGCTTGGCGGCCGTGTGGTTTCCACCTCAGCGCCATGCTTTAGTAATGGGTCTACTGGTAACGATAGGCATGAGCGGGGGTATTGTTGCTCAAACGCCTTTTAGTTTACTGGTCACCAGAACGTCATGGCAACAAGCTGTTCTAGTTTTCGCAATTATAGGCCTTATCATGTGGTTAATCATGTACTTTGGCCTGAAAGATAAAAAGATAAGTACACATCATTCTAAAGAAACACTACACATGTTGTTAAAAGAAGTTTTCAGCAGAAAACAGAACTGGCTATGTGGAATATATTCGGGATGTCTTAACTTACCTATATTAGTGTTGGGTGCACTTTGGGGTAGTTTTTATTTACAGCAATCACACCATATTTCAGCAGTTAATGCTTCTTTTATCATTACATTTCTTTTCGTAGGTTTAATTATAGGAGCTCCTATTATAGGCCATTTTTCAGATAGAATCTTATCTAGGCGAAAACCAATGATTGTCGGAGCATTATTTGCTCTCATCGTAGTATCCTGTATTCTTTTAACTCCTACAGTATCATCATCGCTATTATTGGCTACTTTATTTTTCTTATTAGGCTTTGCTTCTAGCGCGCAAGTATTGAGTTATCCCACTGTAGCTGAAAGCAATCCAGACAAGATTGCAGCTACCGCCATGAGCATAGTCGCTATTATCATCAATATAATGGCAGCATTAATGCAACCTGTATTTGCACTGCTAATGAAACATCAGGTTACTGCAACCAATAGCTTAATGTACCTGAGCAACCAACACGCACTATTAATGATGCCAATGGCATTTGTGTTGAGTTTAATGATGGCTATAGCCATTTATGATACTCGGTGCACAAAAGAAGTTATTTAGAAAAATTCCATTCTTGTAGAAACTGAGACACAAAATTTTCCATAAATGCATGGCGCTCCTCGGCTATTTTCTTTGCGCTATTTGTATTCAATTTATCTTTTAACAAAAATAATTTCTCATGAAAATGGTTTAACGTTGTACCTTCTTGATTTTTATATTCATCAAAAGTTCTATGTTGCGCTGGGAAAATCATGGGATTGTATAGAGCCCTTTTTTTATACCCCCCATAAGAAAATGCTCTGGCAATACCAATGGCACCTATTGCATCTAAGCGATCAGCGTCTTGTACTACGGATTCTTCTATGCTTTTTGGCGAACTAGTCTGAACCAGATTACCTTTAAATGTTACATTTTCCACAATATAGCATACCTGGGTAATGATATTTTGTGGAAGTTGCAAATGGCATAACCAATTTTTAGCCTTCAATATTTCACTATTTTGATTAAATTTCCAGTCATCAATGTCATGTAGTAAAGCGGCCATTTCAACAATAAATAGATCAGCCTGCTCTTTTTCCGCTAAATGGCGCGCCATATTCCATACTCGTTCAATATGCCACCAATCGTGACTTGCATCGTAATCTATCAGAATAGCTTGTACATGTTCTTTTGTCTTTTCGATGATTGTTGCTTTATCCATTTAAATAACTCCCAGAAACAGGGTCTAAAAAGTGATTTAACCATAAATCGGCCAAAATCCTTCTATCCCCCGAGCCAACTTCATATAAGCCGGGTTTCCCATCTAAGTCCATCAGCGTCTTTATTGAAAGGATAATTTCCGCTTGTACCAACGCAAGTATAGGTCCGATAATGCCATCATCTAGAAAATTGATCGGCTTGCCATCAGCCAGCAAATAAAAATAATTATCATTATTGCTATATTTAGCATAATGATTAAAAATATCGGCGCGAATATAATTGTCTTTAATATAAGACATATCAAATTCAAGCTGTTTTGAACTGCAACTTACTAGTATTGCGCTTTTCTTGATATGTTTGAAATCTTCTTTTTCAATTGAGTAATTACCCGTTGCTCCAAAAATAAGATCTGCATTTTGTAGTGCGGCTTCTTTTATAGGAATTTTTAGCCCTGCACTCAATGCTAAAACACGTTTACTTGGGTCAATATCATACACAGAGACGTGATATCCTCTATGTAATAATGCTTGTCCAAGACCACGCCCAATTTTTCCAAAACCTAAAATAAGTATTTGTTTTCCGTCTAATAAAAATCCAGACTTTCGTATTAAGTTTTCGGTTGAAAACAAGCAAGATTCTCCAATTAGACAATCTTCACTTTCTTTTAGAAAACTGCGCGCAACGGATACTACAGGGCAAGGTATAGTCTTTAATTTTTCATACTGCCTATGCCCGGTTTCGGTATCTTCTATTACTCCTAATAATTTATTACCCAACTGGCTGTGTAATCGTTCAACTATAGGAGCAAAATAACCACCGATCTCTAAAATAATTAAGGGTGTTTCTAAGTCTATCTGTTCAATAAATTTCTGATATAAAATTTCAGGATTAGACATTTCCTCTAACGATAACGCTAAAAGATTATAATGCTCTCCTAGTTGAGTAAAAATTTTCTTTTCTATAGAATAGGGAATGGCAATTATCAACGCAATAGGAGCTATTTTCGAAATAGCCGCCAATAGTTCCGGCCTATCTGGTAAAATATGGGTTAAAATCACAAATTGACATGTTATTTTTGGAATAAATTTTGCTATATTTAAAAAATAATTTTTGCGCATATTGCTGATTAAATTATACATAATACTAATTTACACCATATTCTATTTATAAAGAATTATTTTCTAGAAATTCGCACGCACCCCCTTGCAAAAAGAGCTCGATGGCAAAATGATCTATTCTCATAGCCAGACGGCATATATAAAAACCGCGCATCCTCTGTAGGTAATTCTTTACTAGAATAGATCCCTTTGTCAAGCTCTTCTTCACTATGAAAATAATCAAATTGTACCATACTCAGTATATCATGAATATGATGAAGATTGTCATTGGATAAATTTTTACGGATAAATTCTTGCATAAACCTATCCATGAGCTCAATCAAATCACTTAAATCCGCGCGAGCACTATTAGGTGAACGATATTTTGGAGTGGATTCTAAATAGGTTGGTACTTGTAGTGAATAATAAACAGGATCAGCAGCGGTCGCTATTGAGAAATGATACGGCTGCATTAAAGAAGGTGCATACGTCTTTAATTCATAATTTTCTAAGTAAACTTTAAGTAATTCATCTATAGGTGCTGCTTTATGGCTAAATGCAGGAGAAAAAGCAGGAAGGGCACCCGTAGTAACAAAGATAAGATGCTTTAATGTATCTACAATATGTGTATTCGGTTTGATACGGTTTTTAGTTAGTATACGAGAGAATGATTCCCAGACCATATCTAACATCATCTTATTTCGACTGTACTCGGTATGTTGCCAAGCGCGCCGCAATAAAAAGTTATATAAGTTCCTAAGCTTAGGATCTGTTTTTAAATTTTTTAACCAAGGAGTCGTTAAGAAAAAAATATCGCAGCTCCAAGATTCTTGAAAATTTTTATGATTGATGATTTCTTTAAAAATATGCC
>JBIPMB010000146.1:0-5333 GCA_044369355.1 Gammaproteobacteria bacterium
GGCCATAGGCGAAACCGGTTTGGATTATTATCGCAGTCAGGGCAATTTAGATTGGCAAAGAGCGCGTTTTAGGCGCCATATACAAGCAGCCATTGCCATGCAAATACCATTGATAGTACACAGTCGTGATGCCAATGCAGATACTATTTCTATTTTGCAAGAGGAAAATGCCGCCAAAGTGGGGGGTGTTTTACATTGTTTTGCGGGCGATTTAACAATGGCCAAAGCGGCCATAGACATGGGATTTTATGTTTCTTTTTCGGGGGTGTTGACCTTTAAAAATGCCGTAGCCTTGCAAGATATTGCACGACAATTGCCGTTAAGCCATTTAATGGTTGAAACCGATTCACCTTATTTAACGCCAGTGCCGCATCGCGGTAAGGCTAATTATCCCGACTTCGTGCATTACGTGGGTGAAAAATTGGCTGAATTACAGCAACTGAGCGTAGAAACAGTGGCAGAGCAGACGACGAAGAATTTTTTTGAGTTGTTTAAGTTGAGACAATTGTAAACAGGTGCCGTAGGGGCAACCCCCCGTGGTTGCCCATGTTAGGGCAGGCACGGGGGCCTGCCCCTACGATAGATTCTGTTTTTTTAAATGATGAACTCTATTCCTCGTCATCCCAGCTCAAAGTACCGCCGGTTTGATATTCAATAACGCGAGTTTCAAAGAAGTTTTTTTCCTTTTTCAAATCCAACACTTCGCTCATCCATGGGAATGGATTTTGCGCGCCTGGATATTGTTCACTCAAACCAATTTGTGCGAGGCGGCGGTTGGCGATAAAGTGCAGGTATTCTTTAAACATTTCAGCATTCATGCCCAAGATGCCGCGTGGCATAGTGTCTATAGCGTATTGACACTCCAAATCCACACCTTCTTTGATCATGGTGATCGCTTCTTGTTGCATCTCAGTGGTCCATAAGTGAGGATTTTCAATCTTAATTTGATTGATTACATCTATACCAAAATTCAAATGCATGGATTCATCGCGTAAAATATATTGGAATTGCTCGGAAGTGCCCGCCATTTTATTACGTCGTCCCATGGACAAGATTTGCGTGAAGCCTACGTAAAAGAAAATGCCTTCGAAGACTACATAAAAAGCGATCAAGTCGCGCAATAAGCGGCGATCGTTTTCAGGTGTGCCTGTTTGAAATGTAGGGTCGCCTAGGCTTTGGGTATATTTTAATGCCCACACCGATTTGCGCGCCACACTGGGAATTTCGCGGTACATATTGAAGACTTCTGCTTCGTCTAAGCCTAAGCTTTCGATAATGTATTGATAAGCATGTGTATGTAAAGCTTCTTCAAAGGCTTGGCGCAATAAATATTGCCTGCATTCTGGATTGGTGATGAGTCTATACACGGCTAAGACTAAGTTATTCGCGACCAGTGAATCGGCGGTAGAGAAAAATCCTAAATTACGCTCGATGATTAAACGCTCATCTTCGGTTAAACCGTCGGTGCTTTTCCATAATGCCAAATCAGCCGACATATTAATTTCTTGCGGCATCCAATGATTTGCGCAAGCGTCTAAATATTTTTTCCACGCCCATTCGTATTTAAATGGCACCAATTGGTTTAAATCGGCGCGACAATTGATGATGCGCTTGTCGTCCACTTGGATGCGTGTTGCACCCATTTCAATTTCTTCTAAACCGGTAGAACCGCCGTGGTGTAAACTTTGCATGGCATTCATTGCCTCCGTGTGTGTACTCATTTCAGTCATTTTTCTCATCTCTCTATTTTAAGTATATACTAAATTAGGTTTCAATTTACAGGGCTATTCGGGCGGTTCACGAACCGCCCCTACATGTTCCGAGGCACATTCTGTAGGGGCGGCTCGCGAGCCGCCCTTTGTAATTGCGCAAATATTCAAAATACCATCGTTATTGACAAGCCTCGCAATCGGGATCATCAATAGAACATGCTTTAGGCTCAACGGAAGGCTCTGATTTAACTGCATTTAATGCACCATCGGCAATCGTGGAACGTTCTGCATTGGTTGCTCCTAGCGATCTCAAATAATACGTGGTTTTTAATCCTGATGTCCAGGCTAAACGATATAAATCGTCGAGTTTTTTACCGGAAGGAGCCGCCATGTATAAATTTAAAGATTGCGATTGATCTATCCATTTTTGTCGTCTAGCACCCGCGAGTACTAAAGCAGTAGCATCGATTTCAAATGCGGAGGCATAACGTTTCTTTAGATATTCTGGGATGCGTGTAATAGATTTAACACTACCATTAAAATATTTAAGATCGGTTACCATTACGTTATCCCATAAGTTTAAGGCTTTTAAGTCATTCACCAAGTAAGGGTTGATGACTGTAAACTCGCCTGACAGATTGGACTTAACATACAAGTTCTGATAGGTAGGTTCTATGGATTGACTGACACCGACTATATTGGAAATAGTCGCCGTAGGCGCAATCGCCATGACATTGGAATTACGCATGCCTTGTTTTTGCACCTTGTCGCGTAACTGTTGCCAATCCAATGTATAACTGCGATCCATCGTTAAATATTCCGCGCCGCGTGCTTTGGCCAATAGTTCAATCGAGTCTAAAGGCAATATGCCTTGTGACCACAATGAACCCGCAAAGGTTTCATAGCTGCCGCGTTCCTTAGCCAAGTCGCTAGAAGCATTGATAGCGTAGAAGCTGATGGCTTCCATAGAACGATCAGCAAAAGTAATGGCTTCATCACTTTCGTAGTCTAAGCCTAATTTGTATAGAGCATCTTGGAAACCCATTAAGCCTAAACCGACTGGACGATGGCGTAAATTGGAATGCTCTGCTTGTGGCACCGGATAGAAGTTAATGTCTATGACATTGTCCAACATGCGCACGGCAGTAGTGATGGTTTTGCGCAAGTGTTCTATATCCAATTTACCATCGCGTATGTGGGCCGGTAGATTGATGCTGCCTAAATTACAGACCGCAATCTCATCTTTTGAGGTATTCAATGTGATTTCAGTACATAGATTGGAACTGTGCACTACACCCACATGTTGCTGTGGCGAACGTATATTGCAAGGATCTTTAAACGTGACCCAAGGATGGCCTGTTTCGAATAACAGCGATAGCATTTTACGCCACAAGGTTTTAGCGGATACCACTTCAAAGTTTTTAATCAAACCCTGCTGCGCTTTTTGTTCATAGCCCAGATAAGCTGTTTCAAAGGCTTTGCCATATAGATCGTGTAGATCAGGCGTTTCATCCGGAGAAAATAGCGTAAAGGGTTGGTCATTGACGACGCGCTTCATGAATAGATCAGGGATCCAATTGGCGGTGTTCATATCGTGCGTACGTCTACGCTCATCGCCGGTATTTTTACGCAATTCTAAAAATTCTTTGATGTCTTTGTGGAAAGTTTCTAAATAAGCACAACCTGCCCCTTTACGTTTACCCCCTTGATTCACAGCAACCATGCTGTAATTGGCGACTACCATAAAAGGGACTACGCCCTGTGATTTGCCATTGGTGCCTTTGATATAAGAGCCCATAGCGCGCACAGGAGTCCAATCGTTGCCTAAGCCACCGGCAAATTTAGACAGCAATGCATTATCTTTAATACCGCTGTAAATGTCATCTAAGTCATCGCCAATGGTGGACAAATAGCAGCTGGACAATTGCGAACGCAATGTGCCTGCGTTAAATAGGGTAGGCGTAGAACTCATATAATCGAAGGAAGAAAGCAATAAATAAAACTCTATAGCCCGTTCATTTTTTTGCTGTTCGTTTAAAGCCAAACCCATGGCTACACGCATGAAGAATGCTTGAGGTAATTCGTAATGCACACCATCTGCATGTATAAAATAGCGGTCGTAAAGCGTTTGCAAACCTAAATAAGTAAATTGTTGGTCACGATTGGCAATTAACACTAGGCCTAAGCGATCTAGATCAAAATCTTGTAAACGCGGATCTATACGGTCTAATTGAATGCCACGTGCAATGAAGCTTTTAAAATAATGTCCATAGGCTTTGGCCATTTCTTCTGGGGCTAAGTGAGTTGTTAAGCCTAAAAAGCCCAAAGCTTCATTTTGTAAGTCGTCTAAGAGTAAACGCGCGGTGACATAGGTATAGTTGGGTTCTAGTTCAATGAGGGTACGGGCTGCTAACACCAAAGCGTGATTGACTTCAGTTAAGGTGACACCATCGAATAGATTGCGCAATACGTCTTTTAGAATAGCCTTCGGATCTACGTCTTTTAAGTCATGGCAGGCAGCTTTGACGCGCGCCTGTAAACGGCCCATGTCTAAAGGCACACGCATACCATCGTCCAAAGTAATGTGTAACAACGGTTGATCGGGGGCGGTATGCTCGCGTGCTTTACGACGTTCTTCGCGATAGAGCACATAGGCACGAGCTACTTTTTGTTCGCCCGCACGCATCAAGGCCAATTCGACTTGGTCTTGAATGTCTTCAATATGAATAATGGGATTTTCCGTTAAGCGGCGTCTAAAACGCTCATCTATCTCTTGTACCAATAGGGTGACTTTGGCATGTATGCTTTCAGAACTGGGGCTATTTTGTCCGCTGGTGGCCAGAAAGGCCTTGGTCATGGCTACGGCAAGCTTGCTAGGGTCATAAGGAACCACTTTGCCATTACGGCGAATGACGCGTAATTGTCCAGGTTGGGCATTAAATGTATTATTTTGCATCATTTTCATCTCTTCATTGGTGGCTTTGGGTGCTAAAACTGAACTGTCCATTTAAATCTCCGATAAAAGTAAGTGCATCATGCACATAAAAAACACTACATATAGTTATTTAAAAACTGATAGATACAAGATAAAGGGTTTTTAAACCGAATGCAAGTGTATATCTAGTGTATAAGCTGTGGATAAGTGTAAGAAAAAGTAGTTTCTTTTTTTTATGCGATTGAAAATAATAAATTTATTTCTACAAAAGTTAAAACCTAATTTCCGGAAAAGAAGGGGTTATTTTCTATAGGAGTTATATTTAACCATTTTCCCGCAATTTTTTGATATCCACGCCACACACGTCCAATAGATGATGGAAAGGTTGGCCTCGCTCGTCACTTAGGCCATCGATATAAGTTTCAATGTAGGTGGTTAGCACATAACGGTATTCAGGATGCAGTAAAATGGGTAATATCTTTTCGGCGCGTGTTATGTCTAAATTTGAATAAAAATGAGGGGGTCTTTAAGGCAATTATGGTACTTTTTTAAGATATCGTACAAATTTATTGCAATTTATGTAGTTACGTGGGATAGGGTTAACACCCTCGCCTTTAGGCGAACACTTCAGTATGGTATCTTATGGATCTTGAGAGTAAAACTGGGTGTTGAAAAATGGAATACAG
>JBIPMB010000149.1:0-5288 GCA_044369355.1 Gammaproteobacteria bacterium
CAATCACAGCAAGAATTGTCTGTATTTTCAGGTGAGGCGGTATCCGTTCTGGAGCAAACAGGCGATGGTTGGGGATACTGCCAAAATAGCCGGGGCCACGAAGGGTATTTGCCGATGAATTTTCTAGGCTTAGCCCCTGCAGCGGTAAAACCCGACTCTGCTGATACTAAAAAGTACGCTGATAGGTCGCCGGAATCATCGGGCTCATTAGGCTCTATTGGCTCAGCAGGTTCTTCTGGAAGCAGCGCTAGTCATAGCCGCTCTGGTGATAAGAAAATGAGTAACTCCAGCTCCGGGAGCAGCAGCAATTCTTTAAGTGCGAGTGAAACCAAACTTAAAGCGGGTATAGATAACTCTGGGGTTGGGGTAGTGGATTTGCTGATACCTTTTTCTGAAATAACCTTAGGCAAAGAATTGGGTAAGGGCGGTTTTGGTGTTGTTTATCGTGGTGAGCGCCATGGTGAAGATGTGGCGGTGAAGAAATTATTATGCCAAACGATGAACGAAGCAACTAAGCAAGATTTCATGAATGAGGCGAGCATTATGTTGCGTTTACAGCATGGCAACATTGTACGTTTGTATGGGATTTCATTAGAGCCCTATGCGATGGTAATAGAGTTTTTAGAAAGAGGCTCATTAGACCGCACGCTATACAGTGAGGAGCCCTTAAGTTTTGTTATACGATATAAAATAGCCTTAGACGTGGCCAATGGACTTTCATTCTTACATTCACGGGAAATGGTGCACTGCGATTTAAAGAGTCTTAATGTGTTGCTAGATGATAGATATAGGGCAAAGATTGCGGATTTTGGCATGTCGAAAGTGCGCACCTCGACGTACTCTTTTTCAGGCGCTCAAGCGGGTACACCTTTCTGGACAGCGCCTGAGGTTTTAGATGGCGAGAAGTATACAAAATCAGCCGATGTATATAGTTACGGTGTCATTTTATGGGAGATATTGGCGCGACGCGTCCCATTTTCTTCTGTAGGCGACAGAATGAGCACTTTTATGGCTTTTGTGATAAAGGGTAAGCGCGAGCCTATACCGGTTAACGCACCGGCGATTTTAGCGAGGATGACAGCGGAGTGTTGGGCGCAGGAGCCAGAGCAACGACCGACGATGGCGCAAGTGGTGGGCTCATTAAAAGAATCGCCCGTAACCGATGACATTGCCGCTGCATCTGAGCAAATGGATAAAACAGCCGGTGGAATGAGCGCAGCAGGTTATGATGCAAATTCCGGGCCGGGTAGAGGCCGTGGTTTAGCTTCTATACCCGGCAGCGGTCGGAGTACAGGTAGAGATGGCGGCGGATTTTTCTTGCCACAGCCTCCAACCGCGGGTCAGAGCAGCGCTTATGACCTAAACTCCGCACCGGGTAGAGGGCGCGGCTTACCACAACTGCCGACCTCTGGGCCATCTGGCGGTTATGGTGCACAGAATGCTTATGGTTTGGATTCTTCCCCCCAACGGGGTAGAGGCATGGGGCCACCCCAAGCTGCGGGTGGGTCAGGATTCTTCCAGCCACAACCTCCAACCGCGGGTCAGGGCGGCGCTTATGACCTAAACTCGGGACCTAGTAGAGGGCGCGGCTTACCACAACCACCGACCTCTGGCAGTTTTAGAGGCCGTGGTGGTTATGGTTGAGGAGATAGAGTATCGGCTATTTCGACGGACTTAAATGGTGCACGAACTACGTCGGGTCGAACTTGTGAGTAGATCGACCCTACGCCATAATAGGGCTACGAAAAAGTTAGTAAGGCGTTAATCTCATTCAGACACAACTTCGACTTCTTTGCCTTTGAAGGCTAGGCCTAGCTTCAAGACAGATTGCACCCCGGCTTGCTTTAATTCAGCTTCATATTGTTTGTCTTTGACTTGTTGTAAAGCTTGTTGGGCCACGATCGCTAAATCTTCAGCCGCTTCAGCAGTTTTAAATTCTAACACTATACCTAATTTAGCCTTATCCGTAGGGATTAACATCACATCGTAGCGGCCATAACCACTTTCACGATTGGATTGGATGGTATAGTTATCCTGAAGACTAGCCATCAATCCCAGGACAAAGCCATGATAAAACTTTTCAGGATGACGACCGCCTACATCAAAAAAGCTGGCACTTTCTAACAGAAAGTTTTTAAGCATTTTTGTAAAATCTTCTATATTGCCTGTTAGCAGATTGCGTAGAAAGAGCTGATATTCTTCTTGTTCCATGCGGTCAGTGAACCACTCGCTAAAGATAGCCTCATAAACGATGGTGACTTCTTTGTTAGGAAAGAGTAAGGTACAATTTATGAGATGTTTTTCGGGCGTAGCGTGAATTGCTTTGAGATAACCACTCGCGAGTAGCAGACTCCACAAGGCAGATTCATTGGTGTCTATATCTGCAAAAACAAAACTTTCATCAATTAAGCGCATAATAGGTTTTTTTTCTAAAAGTGATTCCATACTCATTTTGAATTTAGGACTCGCTTTGGCGATAGCTCGTTGTAAGATCTCATGGCCACTGGTGTTGACCCAATAGGATTGCAGAGAGCCTTTTTGTTTAATACAATTGACGATAGACCAGGGATTATAAATCGTACAGTCGCCTATCTGATAACCATTGTACCAGGCGCGCACTTCAGGCAATTCCACAGCCAAACCACTTTGCGTGAAAACATCGATTACTTCTTCTTCGGTAAAGCCAAAATATTGGCTGTATTCAGAGCGAAACATGGAATAAACCTCGAGATTATTCAATCCCGAGAATAGACTTTCTTTAGAAACGCGCAAGATACCGGTTAAGACAGCGCGGTGCAAATAGGGATTAGATTTTAGAGCATTGCCAAAGAGATTGCGCATGAAGCCGACGATGTCGTCGTAATAATGGTGTAGATAGCCCGACTGAATAGGGGTATCGTATTCGTCGATGAGGATAATGGGCTTTTTACCATAGTGAGTAAATAGACAATAACTTAAATTAAATATAGCATTTTCAAGAGTGGCTTGACTGGCTTTTCTATATAGAACCTCTTCAAATTCTATTTTTATCGCGCCTGGAATATTAGGATTAGTTAGTATTATTTCGTATTCAGCAAAGAGATGACTAAACACTCCTGCCAAACTAGCACAAGCCTCATCAAAAGTTTTTGCTTTGATGCCTTTGAGAGTCAGAGCAATAACGGGATATTGGCCTTGATGGCGCATGTAGGTCTCACCAAGTTCAGCTATTTTTAAGTCATCAAACAAGCCCTGGGTGCTTTCCCCAGCAACAACGGCGGCAAAGAAATGGTGTAACATAGATAAATTCAGGCTTTTGCCAAAGCGCCTGGGGCGAGTGATTAGGGCCACCTGGGCGTTATCTTCCCAGAAATCCTTGATAAGCAAGGATTTATCAACCAGGCTAAAGCCTTGTCTGCGGACTTCGCCAAAATTATCGTAGCCTATGGGTAACTTGAGCATGTTTTCCTCGTTTGCTCGAAAAGAGCCGTAACTTAATTATAGTCTATTTTATACTAGTATTAAAAAAAATACAATGTGCTTAAACATTCATCGTGAGATAAAAAACCGCATTTAAAAATATCCATTGCTTTGAAAAACAATAACGATATTTAATTTAAAAAGCGAGTAATTACGTTTCCGTCTTAAGATAATGAGGCTTTAGGAGAAATGAAACTATTTTGGTGGTTTTATTATGAGGAAGATTTTTATTTGGTTTATGTTAATTCAAGTGCTGGGTAATAAAAAAATAAGCAGAAAGATTTTTATGGGCGAAATTAAAAAAGCATAAGACAAAAAACAAAATCGCATACGGGACCTTAACATTAAACTATATCAGATTGGATTTTAAAATCAGCTGCCAATACTAAGATTCGATTTAAAAAGTAAAAACACACCATTTATTTTATGCGATGATATTTTTGAACTTTTTTAAAAAATATTTTGCATGAACTATTGATTTCAAGTAAAGTTGCATGATAGTGTAATTGCACTTGTTTTAAAACAAGAAAGCGCCTTTTGAAGTGACCGGGAGTTACACCTTGAAGTATCTCCGCAAAAAACGCGTATGGGGAAACTCGACGTATTTCACTTCCTAGGCGTTAAATATGAGGCGTCGCGAAACCCTCAAAATAGTGGATCCCAGGTGACGGTATCAATGCATCCGCGTTGTTGCAGTCGTGCGCGGAACTTAGTAATCGCTTCGATAGATAATGCCGTGCATGCGGCGGATATTCAGAGATACTTAGTTCGGTGGGCAACCTGGTGGCAGACTATAGCTTCCTGGAGTATGAACTCCATACTGTTACAGTGGACCGAGTATGCAAGTAAAATCGCGTGCGGGGTCGCCTGGTATGGACGAGGTCTGGTAAGTTTTGAGCGGTGCGACTTAGTGCCCCTAGAGGGCGGGTTCTGTGGCTCTGGGTAGTGAGTTTAACTACCGATAGGATGTTAAAAATGAAAACTCAATCGTTCGGACGAAGCGCGGCGGCCCTTAATCCGTATAATTCTTTGATGCGTTCTATATTTTATGATGTCAGTACGCATGCTAGGAATTATTATGATGTATGCGCCGCCTCCCCCCTTGCGTACGCCGTATCCGATTACCGAGGGCAACGGGAAAATGGGGACAAAAGGGACGAGCCGAAAGACGCGTTTCCTGCGGCGGGGTTTGAAGCTTTAAAGATTAAAGCATCGACGTATAAACCCGATGGGCCGAAGAAGGGGCTGTTTGGTAATAAAGAAGATTATTGGCCGGATAAACAAGGCCGGTATTGGTGGCGATTGACTCTGGAGAATGGGAGTATCTGTGAGGATTTTTATTGGAAGAAAGATGAGGCTCGTGGTTGGCCCGATAGGGCGGATAGCGACCGCTATTGGTTTACAGTCCATCACGCACCGAGCGGAACTAAAATTGAGGGTTTTTCTAGTGAGCCAGATAGAGTTAAAGGACATCCCGACAAAGATGGAAAATATTGGTCTTACGCCAAATACACCGAATGTGGGCCTATCAAAGCTTGGATGGAAGAAAAGGATAAAAATTATGTAGCAAGATTACAACTCAAAGCTTGGATGGAAGAAGAGGATAAAAATTATCTAGCAAGATTACGAGGCGAAAAAGAACAAGAACAATCCAATGCGGCAGCCCTCGGCCCGTCGGGGGATTTTTTTACGGCATTTGCAATGGCCGAAAGGCTTCGTATTGCCGAAATGAAAGAGCTAGAGGATAGGAAGCTTCGGGAAGAAAGTGAGAAACGTGCCGCAGAAATACAACGCCTGGAGGAAGCAAGACTTGCCGCTGAAAAAGCGCA
>JBIPMB010000150.1:0-5287 GCA_044369355.1 Gammaproteobacteria bacterium
GCGGTTATCTTGGTAGGCAGTTACGCCTGGTTTGAGCGCATAGCAAACGAGCTCACCGCGGCGAAAGCAGAACTCGCACAAACGAATGCCAAGCTTGCCCATAAACCACTTTTTTTGCCGGAGAACAAAAGTATCTCGGGTAACCAAAACGATTATGTGCGCGTGGTGCCCAATAGCGAGAAAACGATGACACACCAGAATGGCGAGCCTTATCCGGGAGTCTATGCCCAAGTTTGGGCTCAGTAAAAAAACAAGGATACCCGATTATGACCACAGCACAGCGTTGCATCGAGCAATTGACTCGATCTGTAATAGAAGGAGGCACTTTTGACATTCCAGCTGAGATTCAATTCGAAAAAACGCACTCGGACAATGGCGATTGGTATTATACGGTTAGACACGATGTTTTAGGTGAGATAGGGCGGTTGCATGTGTTGCGCAAAGGAAATGGGGCTCTACGATTTTTGGTGGAGGTGTTGGATGATTCCAATGAGTTCATAGAGCGGCAACGGCAGGATATTTTAGAGCCCATCGTGGATAAGGTGCTGGCGGCCTTAAAACGAGCCTTTCATTATGAAGAGGATGACTTTGAAAAAAAACATCCTACTTCTGCTTCGGCTGGTTGTGAGGAAATATTGTGTACGCACTGTGGCGCACTCGTCGCTTTGGTCATTTGTGTCGATGGGGTAGTGGGCCCTGATGAGCTCGCCGAAGGCGCTGAATTTTTTTCTAAGCGTATTACCAAGTGTAATGTTCCTGCCTGGGCTCTAGGGAATATCACAGAATTTAGAATGGGCTCTTATGTCACGACCAAGTTCCTGGCTTTAAAGCTATGGCCTAACCGTGTTAAAGCCAAAGAAATGCTTTCCATTCGTCTTAAGGCAAAACTGGATAAATTAATGCAAGAACATTGTGGCGCTAATTGAATATTTTTTGCAAAGGATTGCACGTTAAAATTCTAATTATTTTGATATCTTAACAAAAATTGCGTAAAATTAACAGAGCCGCGCATACAGTCTGAAATTTCTGGTTGCCTTTCACGTTCAGCATAGTCGATGGGTGTATCTGAATCCTTATTCTTTAAATAAGGATCGGCGCCATTTTTTAATAGGTAACTTATGATGTCTGTATCGGCAAAAAGTGCGGCCGCATGTAAAGGGGTTGAATTGCCAAGCCCCAGAATATTTACTTTAGCACCATGTTCAACTAAACATATAACCACATCTAATTTATTGCTTTCACAGGCCAGATGTAATGCACTTTGTTTTTCGTAATCAAGTGAGTTTATATTAATTGAATTACCATACACGCTTAATATAGATTTAACTTGTTCAAGGTTCCCTTTAGATGCAGCTATTCTTAAATCTAATTCAATAGATTTGTGATTAAAAAACATAATATTCTCCCTGCAATGTTGATGCTATTGTGTATTATTTAGGGCTTAAAAATCAAGCTAATCACTCTGGACTGGAAATCCAGAGTGGTTAGCTGCTATTATTTAAAATAATAAGTTTTTTGGGGAAATTAAATGGCGGTCGATAATGAAGATTATAGCTAGAAGGAACCTTAAACCCGCATGATTAAATCGGAGTTGGTTGACCAGTTATATATTTTACTCCTCAAGTTAGGGAAAAAGAAGGCTTTGGCCATCGTTAATCTCATCATGGCAAAATGGCAACCTATCCCTTTGATTCTTATAGAGCAAAACCCCGAACTCGGGTTAACGAAAATAAATTTTCGAGCCCATTGTTTTTTTGGGTAAAAATGTTACAATATGAGCCCACTATAAAATCAAAGAGAAAGAGAGGGTAATATGGCGGTTAATGAAACCGGAGTGAAGAATCTTGGCTCTGAAAAAGAAGATAGTATAAAAACAACACGGCCAGGCGCAAAAAACAGAGTAATTAATTCTGAAGATGATAAAAGGAAAGGCAAAGAAAAAGATAATTCCGTCGCAAAAGATAGTTCAGGAGAAGCGGAAATGGAAGTGGTGGTGGATGATCGCAATATTCAACAAGTTAGTTTCCCTTTTATCCAAGAAATTATGACTGAACCTAATGCCCAAAACGTTAATTCCAACTATGCAGTTCATAAAAATGAACTCGAAGAGATAGTAGTCGATACTGGTTATTATGATAAAGTTTTGAAATGGATGATTGATCCTTTCCCAACTATTAGAGATAAAACTATGCAGAGAGCTGGTGATATGGGCCTCCCTATTCCGGGTGGGGTTCTATCATTGGTAACAGCCTTTCTATTTGCAGCAGGAGCTCCTTTAGCAATGTCAGCTGCTCTTACATTAACTGCAGCTTCACTTACAATGACTGGCAAAGTAGTTGGTGGTATTAGTGATCGACGTATGTTAAAACAACCGATGAAAGCTGCTCGCGAAGCAGGGATTGATGAGGAAGAATTGTCACCAAAAGGCCGTGTTGAATCTTTAGCGTATTATGCAAATCCAATTAATCTTAGCGTTGGAATCCTCAGTGCGGTTGGTATTGTTTTGGGCACATTATTTATGCTCAATGTTATATCTAATGATACTAACAACGATACTTATTCATCTGGAGACGGCTCTAATGATTTTAGTAATAAAACAATATTAGGAATACTTTTCGCCGGTGTTACCCTCGTAGATAATTGTCTAAAAATTTTAAAAGGTTGTGAAATTGAATATCGAGATAGATTAACTCAGCTATCAAAAGATCACATCATACAACGAGAAGAGATTCAAAAGTTGTTGCCCGATATGTTGCAACCTTATTATGAAATAATAGGAAAATTGATAGGAGCAATAGATCGTAGTGGCCAAATTGATGTAACAATTAATGAAGAAAGAATTGATCTGCAAATGTTACGCCAAAGCTGTATAGAATCTTTGCATAGATTAGATCATGCAAGGGACAGCGAACAATTTCGTCAAAAAATTTATTCAAGAATTAGCAAAGAATTGAAGCTGACATCTGCTGAGATAAAAAATTTAAAGAATATTGAAGAAGAATTAGAAGGAATTCAAAAAAAGTTATGTAGTATCTTGCTAGATAAAGATTTGGATCAGCAATACCAGCAAGCTATAATTTTATGGGGGAAAATAACCAGTAGTATTCTTCCATTATGTAAAATAAAAGCGATAAGAGAATATTGCAATTTTCTTGTAAGTTTAAGAGAAGCAGATATCTTACCTACAGTATTTTTGGATCCTATTGAGGACATAGCAGATCGTTCAAATACTGTTAATGAGATATTAATTCGGCAGGTGGATATTATGAACATTCTTCAAGACATGCAAATCAGCACTGTCAAATATAATCGAGAAGATTTAGATGGTATAATAAACGTGCTAGATCATGTAAATCTGGCACGAGAACAATCGGCAGTTTCTAATCCCAGTATGAATATATAGCATTATTGAGGAGATACATACTATGCTACAAAATTTGTTATTGTTTACTAGCGCTCTTAGAGATGATACAAATGCCCTTGAACAAGCCTTAGGACAGGAGGAAAAAGAGAGAGAACGGCAAGGTTTAGATGTCAATATGCGTGCAGAAAAAACAGGATCAACTGCTTTAAGGATGGCAGTAGGTGGGGGGAATATAAATAGTGTAAGAATTTTATTGAGGTATGGTGCTGATCCTAATATTGGTGACAATCGTGGTGGTACGCCGTTGCAGAGTATTGTTGTGAAATGTAAAGATAAGGCTAACAAGAATAAAGCGATTTGTTTTGAAATAGCAGAGTTATTGTTACAAGCGGGAGCGGATCCTGACGCAAAGAATAAATATAATGAGACGCCTTTTTCTTTTGTCAAGGATGGTATAACACCTGATGAAAAATGTATGAAGGCTTTATTGGAAAGATATCGAAAACAACCGGATTTAACAGCAGTAGAGCCTGTTGCCAAAAAAGAAGATAGTGAAATAATGCCTGCTCCACAAAAAGCAGAGAAAACCCCTTCTGTGCCTCCTCGCAAAAGTAAATCTTGGCCTAGCACAGAAAGAGAAGCCAATCTAGATGAAAATGCAGGAGATGATGCGCCGTTATTATCATCTAACAGGTATGGCAGCTTTAGCCCAGACGCAACAAATGCACAAAGAAACTCAGGCAGTGAAAAAAGACCTCAGGATGAAGATAGTTGTACATTGGTGGGTCGAACTACTTATCTACCCCAACCTTCATTTTTTGAAACAGTTACCTCCATGTTCTTTGGCCAACCCAAAAGTGAATCGGAAGACACCCTTCCTTTGAGAAAACCTACACCTGCCCCAAAGTTAAAAAAAGAGTAAAGAAACCTATGGTTAAGGCTACTCGACAAAGAACAATTAATAAATCTTGCGCAGGAAAAGAGTTTACCAGAGAAAAAAGTTAAGCTTTAACGGGTTCTAGACAGATGCCCCCAAAATGTTCTCAGGGGTTAAATTTCAAACTAAAACGCGAGAAGGTTCATCAAAGTGTGTCAGCCCAACCAAAGCTCGATTTTTAATCTACCTTGAAAAGCCCAAAGCTACCCAAGGTGCGGCGAGTCGCCACTTGTTCATTTATGACCCAAGATGTGCTGAATTATGCCGGTGACTGGTAAGTTTATGTGCTGTAGCTTATACTACCTGCTGTAGCCCATTTATTTTGTTAAATTGCCAGTTGAGAGTATTATGTTAAGTAAATTTTTAGACCCAAAAAATGATTATGCCTTTAAGCAAATATTTGGTACGGAAAAGAATCAGGATATTCTGATACACTTTATTAACGATATCATGTGTTTTAAGGGTGAGGAACAAGTGGTGTCGGTTGAGTTTTTAAAAACATCACAAGATCCCGAGATTGCCTATCAAAAACAAAGCATAATTGATGTGTTGTGTAATGATGAAACGGGACGACAATTTATCATTGAAATGCAAGTAGCGCGCACACTGGGTTTTGAAAAGCGTGCACAGTACTATGCCTCCAAGGCTTACAGTAGACAGCTGGTAGCTGGAGATGATTATACTGAGTTAAAGGAAATTATCTTTATAGCGATAACCGATTTTGTGATGTTCACGGATAAAGTAAGTGGACACTCAACCCATGTTATTCTGGATAAAGAAACTCATGCTCATAATTTAAAAGATTTTTCGTTTACTTTTTTAGAATTGCCAAAATATAATAAAAAAATAGACGAATTAGATAATCTAATAGAAAAATGGGCTTATTTTTTTAAACACGCTGAAGAAACAGCGGAAGCTGATCTAGCGCGTATTGTAGGCGGTGATCAGGTTATCTACCGCGCTTATGAAGCGTTAAATCGGTTTTC
>JBIPMB010000289.1:0-5279 GCA_044369355.1 Gammaproteobacteria bacterium
TGGACACTGGTGCAACTCATCATTTGTGTAAGGAGTTATCACTGCTTACAAATATTGCTACTACTTCTATTCAATTGTCAACTGGGAAGGTTGAATCCAAACTCAATATTGATACATGTGGATCAATTATCTTTGAACCTAATGATGCTTCTATGAGACGTATTACATTAACTGAAGTGTTGTTTTCTCCTAATGCATCAGCTAACATTGTGTCATTGCGCCCTTTTGTCAATGCTGATTGTGATATCGTAATCAAAGGAGATTCTTTGCAAATCTCCCAATGTGGGAAGGTCATTCTGAGAGGAGTTCGCAATACACGTGGGTTATATACATTGAGTTCCCATCATCCTTCAAAGAAAGATTCTGCTGTTTGTATGTCCCTACAAACTATGTCTAAAGTTGATTCTTTACGAATCCTTCATTCTCGTCTTGGTCATTTACATCCTGATGCAATTAAGCGTATGATTCGAGAGAAAATGGTTCTTGGTCTACCTTCTGAGTTATCTTTGGAAGCCACCCCTTTGAATTGTCCGCACTGTGCTGCTGGTAAGGGGACACACACTCCATATCCCTCTCGTAAGGAGTCTGATTCATCATCCATTGTTGAGAAGGGAGTTGGGGATGAGATTGTGTCTGATTCATTTGGACCTATCAGGATTCCCTCACGTGATGGAAATCGATATATTGTGGAGTTCATTGATGTTGGTTCTCGTTTTGCTTTTGTATTTGGAATCAAGTCTTTGGATCTTATTGTTCAAAAGTATATCGTCTTGAGAAACCTTTTGAATACTCAACTGAATATCAAGGTGAAGTTGTTCCATTCTGATGGACATGGATCCTATACATCTTCATTATTTGCTTCAATTCTTGCTGAAGATGGTACAATGCACAAGATGCGCTCTCCCTATTCACCTGAACAGAATGCTATTGCTGAACGCAGGATACGCACTATTGTCGAGATGGCTCGTACAATGTTATTACACTCAAATGTCCCTGCAAATTGCTGGGAAGATGCAGTTTCACACGCAAATTATATTCGAAACCGTGTTGCCACCCGTGTATTACGTAATTGTACACCTTACGAGAAGTTGTGGAAGAGAAAACCTGATTTGCAATGGCTTAAACCTTTTGGTTGTTTGGTGTACGTTCTTGTACACAAGAGTTTTCGTGATGGCAAGTTTGACGCTACATCTGTTCCTGGCGTATTGTTGGGCATATCAGAGTTGCATAGTGGCTACAAAGTTTTGTTGTTGAGTGATCGCTCAGTTAAAGTAGCACGAGATATTCGGTTTTATGAGGAAACTTTTCCATATCGTCAAAACCCAGCCATCGATCTTCAGTGGATGAATCCCACCGACATGCCAAATCTTGATGTTGATCATGCAGGCATTTTTGTTGATCCATTCATTCAAAATGATGCAGCAAAACCAAACGCAGAGCTGGAAAAGGAGAGGATTCTTATCTACAATCAAAGATTGCCAAGTTCTGCAGTCACTTTTCCTGTTCATTCCAGTGATGCCAACAGGATTTTGAATGTCATCACTGAGGGGGTGGAGAATCCAGAGCTATCTTTCAAGGATTTGACAGCTGATGGGATCATTTTGAGTATACCTGAGGTCACAGTGAGTGACGCAATCAATGGTCCAGATCGGGAAAAGTGGGTTGACGCATTTCGTATTGAATACAATGCAATTTTGAAAACTGGAACCTTCAAACCACTTGATGAGAAGACAAAACAAATGATCCACAATGGAACAGTCAAGATTCACAAAACTCGACCAGTTCTGACACTCAAACTGAATGAATCTGGACAGATTGCACGGTATAAGGTTCGTCTCGTTGTTCAAGGTTACTCAATGAGTGAAGGTGTTGATTACGAGAAGACATTCTCCCCATGTGCCCGCCTTGCCACAGTTAGACTTATTATCGCTATTGCTACTCAGTATCATTGGACTGTGACACACTCTGATGTACCTAATGCATATCTTAACGGAAAAACATCAAAGTTAGTTGTGGTCAAACTGCCTGAGATGTGGGATGAGGTTGTTGGTACATCCATTGGTCGTAGTCATGATCCTGTGATCATGGCAAACTCTTTGTATGGTGCTCCTGATGCAGGACGCAACTGGAACATGACCTTTTCCAGTACTTTTCTCCATGAAGGATACACACAATGCGTCAAGGAGCCATGTATTTTCTTCAAAGGAACACATCCTAAGATCGCTATTTTTGTCATTTGGGTTGACGATGGGTTTGCAACAGGTGGCGATACACAAGAAATTGATCGTATGCATGGTGTCCTGGTCGAAAAGTTCAAGACCAAGATTATTGGACGTTTGAGTTATGCTCTTGGTCTTTCATTCTCTTGGTCAGAAAAGGGTGTCACTATGACCCAAACTGCTTTTATTGAGCGCATTGCAACACGTTTTAATATGGAAAATGCACGTCCTTGCTCTCTCCCTTTACAGAAAGGCCAGAAACTATCCAAGAAAGATTGCCCTTCAACAGAGGAAGAGAAAATGCATATGAAATCTGTTCCATATCGTAGCGCTATTGGTTCATTATTATATGTTGCATTATGCACTCGTCCAGACATTGCCTTTGCTGTGTGTCATTTAGCCCGTTATGCTCAAAATCCCGGAAGCTCTCATTGGGAAGCAGTTAAGAATGTTATTCGTTACTTGCTACATACCAAGTCTGTTGGTCTTGTGTATTTCTATCCCAACATTGTTCCTTCATGTTCGGATTTGATACCCTCTGGTTGGAGTGATTCTGCCTTCAATGACACTGAAGATGGCAGATCAACGCAGGGTTTTGGATTGTTTATTGGAAAGATGCTTGTTTCATGGAAATCAAAGTCTTCACAGACTGTCGCACAATCCACATTCGAATCAGAGTGGGTTGCAATTAACTACGCTACTCGTGAGTTGATTTGGGTACGCGATGTATTGTGCAGTGTGTTGTCATGTGCATTTGGTCCTTCAATGGTTCACACTGACAACAAGGCCTGCATAGATTGTGGCGATGATCGTGTTGTTGAAAGCAACAAACATTTTAACCCCAAGTACTTCTTGGTGGTCAAGTGTATCCGTTCAAATGTCATTGCACTTGTCAAGGTTAGAACTGATTCAAACTTGGCAGACATTTTTACGAAGGCATTGGGAAATCCTGCATTTCTCAATCATTGCAAGGCTTTGTCCTTGTCTGGGATGCCGTAAACATGACCTGTTGTGACTTTATATTCTTGTTTTTGAAGAATAATAAAGTCATGTCGTTTACGATGAACATACATGTATATTTTGATTATTGTCTATGAGAATGATTGTGAGTCCTTGACTCTTTTGTTGTTTCTCTCATAAGACCTTGAATGGTCTCCATCAAGAATGGTTATCATTCTTGTTTGTATAATATGGCTGACCGTGATTTCCAAGTGCACTGGAAATCTCTAGTCTCTGTTATGAGACCTATGGATGTGAGTTATACTCATATCACAATGCCCTGTCGAAGATGAGGGGGTGTGTAGGAAATGACACATCTTCTTGTCTCAAACCAACTCCAAACCCTGAGATCATGTTTGTGTTATTGTGTGTGTGTGTGTGTTGGTGATGTGGCGATGACATCAGCACTGCTGCTTAAGGTGGTAAACCTGTCAAAGTTGTCACTTTGTTTGTTCTTCTTCTGTTGCTTTGCTCTCTCTGTTTTCTCTGCTGTTCTGTTTCTCTCTTGTGTGAAGAGTTGTCTGACGGCACCCACTTCTGGGTACTTGATCAGTTCTTTGCTAGGCATCAACAATCAACAGATTAGAAGTCATAACTTCTGATCTCGTCGTCGTCGGACCGCGAAATTTGGAGCGTTCGTTCTCGTACGCGCGATCTCGCTGTCGTTAAAATTTCGTGTCGCCAACTCGATCCGTTACCGTTTTATTAACGTTTCTTTGTCGCTTTTTTTAAATGGCAAGAGGTGCCAGAGGAACTGGAGGTGGAAGAGGGAGAGGAAGTAGAGGGGGAGGGAGAGGGTCTTCTTCTTCAGGCAGGGGTCATCATGCTCCTGTATCTGCTTCAACTCCTGTTCCTGTTGCCACTGCTTCATCTTCTTCTTCATCTTATGATGGGTTTTCCACTTCTTCACGAATTCCTGTCCCTCAATTTGACCCTGACAATTATCATATCTGGGCATTTGAAATGCAAAGCTATCTGAGTGCAGAGGGTTGTTTTGGACCAATCGATGAGTCTACTAACAATTGGGTGAATTCTTCTCCTGAACACAGGATGAACATGCGTTTACGTGCTTTCAATTTCATTCGGTATTCACTTGGTGCTCGTTTCCAATATGTCTCCGCTGAACACACTGTTAGTGAGGCAAAAGAGTTGTGGTTTCATGTTCGTAGCATGTTTGTGAAGAGCGATATGGCCACTCAGTTACGCCTTCAACAGCGGTTTCAAGATATACATTGGGATATTTCTCGTCATACTGTGGATACTTTTCTTGCTGAATTGTCTGTTATACGTGCTGAGTTTCGTAATTCGGGTTTTCCTCTGGACAATAGTTCAGTGTTCACAAAAATGCTCCTATGTCTTCCAGAGCAGTTTGATATAGAGCGATCAAAGATGCGTGATTGGGCTGAGCCAGACATGGCAAGAGCCAGAATGTTGTTGAGGGAGAAGGAAGAGGTGTTACGCTCTCGTCATGCTTCTGCATTGTCCCAACCTATTGGGGCTGGTGGTGTTTTCGCTATTACATCATCTTCATCTTCATCTTATCCCTCACACAACAGCAATGATTCTTTCCAATCTCGGAAGCGCAAGGAGATACGTTGCTTCTATTGCCAGAAAGTTGGGCATGTGAAAGATCAATGCAGGAAGTTGAAACGGAAGAAGTTGAATTCAAACATTTCTTCTTCAAGTGTCCCTTCTTCATCATCAATGCAGTCATCCAGTGTTCCTCGTTCTGGTGCAGTGCATACAATCAACTCAGTATCAAGTGTTGCTTCTTCTTCTTCACCCATTGGTTCACTTGATGGGGGTTTGATATTCTTATCTAATGGAAAAGAAGAAGAGAATTCAGTGTGTAGCCAATTGGAGAGTCCTTCTGTTGATGGATTTTGCTTTATGATGAGTGATTACAGTGGTGATGAGTGGTTGTTGGACACTGGCGCAACTCATCATTTGTGTAAGGAGTTATCACTGCTTACAAATATTGCTACTACTTCTATTCAATTGTCAACTGGGAAGGTTGAATCCAAACTCAATATTGATACATGTGGATCAATTATCTTTGAA
>JBIPMB010000030.1:0-17072 GCA_044369355.1 Gammaproteobacteria bacterium
GCGCGATTAACCAACACTCAACCGGCTTTTGGCGTGGAATTTGACAGTTTAGCCGACTTGGTTTCCTTCGGCTTAGCGCCCGCCTTAGTGTCTTATAGCTGGTGTTTAAACGATTTAGGTAATTTTGGTTGGTTGGCTTCTTTTTGGTATGTGGCCGCAACGGCACTGCGTCTGGCTCGTTTTAATACACAAGTCATGTACGTCGATAAACGCTATTTTCAGGGTATACCTTGTCCGGCGGCTGCAGCGGTGGTTGCGGGTGCCATAGGCCTCAGTTCTTATTATCAGCCTTTCCCGGAGATGCTATTAGCCATAATCGTAGGTATCCTTTTAATGGTCTTGGGTGTGCTCATGGTCAGCAATATACGTTACTATAGTTTCAAAGAAAGCCCCTTCAAGGATCGGGTTCCTTTTGTGACCATTATCGCGGCAGTATTGATCTTCGTAGGCATCGCCATTGCTCCTATGTTGCTCTTATTTTTGGCTTTTTTAACCTATGCTATATCGGGCCCAGTGTTAACCTTAAAGAGCTTGCGTGAAAAACGTTCGCAGCGTCAGAGAGGGGATTAAGAATTTTAGAGAATGGTAGATTTAATAAACAATCCTGAGTCTTCTACAATAGAAAATAGCTTATCACAAACGCGTGCTAGCCTATTATCTTTTTTGGATTCACTAGAGATTGAATACCAGACTATTGAACATCCGCCGGTCTTCACGACGGCTGATGCAGAAAAAATTCATAATCCAATCCCGGGTGCGCATATTGATACAAAGAATTTGTTTCTAAAAGATGATTGTCAGTGTTACTGGTTAATTTCGGCATTAAAAGAAACCCAAATTGATCTACGTGTATTGTCAAAACAGTTGCCCGCTAAGAATTTGCGTTTTGCTAAACCAGAATTATTGAGACAATACTTAAACGTTGAGCCAGGCTCGGTAACATGGTTTGCATTATTCAATGATAAATGCAATAGGGTAAAAGCTATTTTGGATAAAGCACTCTTTAAGCACCCATTAGTTGGTTTTCATCCTTTGGTTAATACAGCAACCACGGTAGTTCAGCCTACAGATCTAATTCGGTTTGCACAAGCACTCAATCACGAGTATTTGCTTTACGACTTTTCAAAATGTATATACGCACAGGATGGTCAAAGTTATAAATCGACAAATGTCATCCCAATATCATGATATCTTTCACCTTGTGCTTTGTTTTCTTCAGACAAGGTATTCAGCAGAGTAACTTCTTGCTCTGAGAGTGCTATATCGATAGCAGCAGCATTTTGTTCAACATATTTTACGTGCTTTGTTCCAGGAATAGGGACAATCTGATCGCTAGAGGCCATTACCCAGGATAAAGTCAATTGTGCCAAAGTACATTTTTTCTCGCTGGCCAATTGATTAACAGCTTCAATTAATTCATAGTTTTTTGAGAGATTTTCTTCTTTAAACCTAGGTAAACCTCTTCTAAAATCATCGCTTGCTAAGTTATCTAATGATTTTATTTGACCCGTTAAAAATCCTCTACCTAATGGGCTATAAGCAACAAAGGTTATTCCTAATTTTTCACATAAAGGGAAAAGTTCTTTTTCAGGGCCTCGACTCCATAAGGAATACTCTGTTTGTAAGGCACTAATAGGATGAACTTTATATGCTTTTAATATTGTATTCGGATTAGCTTCGGATAAACCAATGTATTTAACTTTGCCTGCTTTTACTAATTCTGCCATTGCGCCTACAGTATCTTCAATTGGGACATTATGATCGACGCGATGTAAATAATACAGGTCGATGCAATCAATGCCTAACCGGCTTAAACTCGCATCACATGCTTGATGCACATATTCAGGTGTGCCACAGATCGCCCGAGCATGGGGATTATTAGGATCGCGTTTTATGCCAAATTTGGTTGCAATAACCGCTTTTTCTCTTTTGCCTATTAAAGCTTCTTTCAGTAATTCTTCATTAGCGCCCATACCATATCCATCGGCCGTATCCAGAAAATTTATGCCTAACTCTAAAGCGCGGTGTAGTGTGCGTATAGATTCTGCCTTATCTGCAGGTCCATAAAATTCTGACATGCTCATACAGCCTAAACCAATAGCTGATATTTTTAGGTTGCTTTTTCCAAGTTGTTTAAATTGCATGATTTATCCTTAATGAATTGATTATCGGGGTGATAGGATTTGAACCTACGGCCCCTGCCTCCCGAAGGCAGTGCTCTACCAAACTGAGCTACACCCCGCTCGATGAAATTATACTGAAAATCGCGTTTTAATTACAACGCGATACGGTAAAATCAGCTAGAGCAAGTAGAGCTGATTTGTAAGGTGAATCGACTAATCCTTCTAAAGCTTTGCAAGCTAAAGTGACTTCTGCATGCGCGCGTTGTTGTGTATATTCTATGGCTTTATTGCGCGCTAAGGCTTGTAGTATCTCGGGCAAAAGAGCGCTGCCATCGGATTCTATGGCTTGATGAATCAAAGCTTTTTCCGCTTCATTACCTACAGCCAGCGTGTAGATTAAGGGCAGAGTAGGTTTGCCTTCGGCCAGATCGTCACCTATGTTTTTCCCCATTTCGTTGACATCACCTTGATAATCCAGCGCATCATCCACCAATTGGAAGGCTAAACCCAAATGATGGCCGAAAGCCGTCATCTGTTGTTCCATTTCTGCAGATTGATTGCTGATAACGGCCGCTAATTGGGTTGCTGCAGAGAATAGCTTAGCGGTTTTAGCGGAAATAACGTCAAAATAACGCGCCTCACTGGTGGCGGTATCGTGCCTATTGATGAGCTGTAATACCTCGCCCTTGGCTATAGTATTGGAAGCGGTAGACAGAATAGAGATGACTCTTAAGCTATTGACCTCAGCCATCAATTGAAAAGCACGTGAAAATAAAAAGTCGCCTACTAAGACGCTCGCTTCATTGCCCCAAATGCTGTTGGCAGTGCTTTGACCACGACGCAGGGAAGAATCGTCTACCACGTCGTCATGTAACAGCGTTGCCGTGTGGATGAATTCGATGATGGCTGCCAGAAGTATATGGCTATCACCTTGATAATTAAGAGCTTTTGCGGTTAATAATAATAACATAGGCCGTATGCGTTTGCCGCCACTGGCGACTATGTGCTGGCTTAGGGTGTCTATCAGGGGGATGTCTGCTGCTAATTTGGACAAGATCAAGCGATTGACGCGTTCCATATCGTCGCTAACATGGCTGCGTATGGCATCCAAGGACATAATAAACCCCTTAATAATATAATAGGGCCATAATACCATAAAAAAAATGCCACTCATACCTTGCATCTAAGCAGATAATATCGTATTATGGGCGACTATTTTAGACCTATGTATATACTCACAGCAGTTGGTTTTTAGGGTAGGCGCCGAATCCTCGAGCCGCAGGAGTGTAGTACTCTACATGACTGGGACAAGATGGATGAAGGCAACACCCCCCCCCTAAAAATCAAATGCGAAGAGTATATTTTCGCCAAATTTTGGAGTATGTAACAATGTATGCGGTTATTATTACGGGTGGCAAGCAATACCCAGTCACCAAAGATCAAGTGCTTTCTGTTGAAAAATTGCCCATAGCAGAAGGGGGCGCAGTCGAATTTAATGAAGTTCTGTTGGTCAATACCGGCCAAGAAGTGAAAGTGGGTACGCCTTTATTGAAAGGTAGCCGCGTTTTGGCTACCGTGGTCGAACATGGCCGTGGCAAAAAAATAAACATTATTAAGTTTAAACGTCGTACGACCTACATAAGAAGACAAGGTCATAGACAAAGTTATACTAAAGTAAAAATAACTGATATCGTTATCTAAGAATTTGGAGATAAGACAATGGCACACAAAAAAGCAGGCGGTAGTACCCGTAACGGCCGCGATTCACAACCCAAATACCTAGGTCTTAAAAAGACCGGTGGTCAGCAAGTTTTGGCAGGCAACATCTTGATCCGTCAACGCGGTACTAAATACCACGCTGGCTGGAACGTAGGTTTAGGCAAGGATTACACCTTATATGCATTGGTAGAAGGTCACGTTAAATTTGAACGTCGCGGTTTATTGCAACGTCAATACGTAGACGTTATTCCGCTAGCAAAAGAAGAAGCAGCAGCTTAGTTTCTATACTGCAGATTGACTGTAAGGGCGGCCGTGAGCCGCCCTTTTCAATTGTCTTGATTTCTCTCATGCCAATCACAACTCACTAGATGATCGTTCACCATCCCAGTAGCCTGCATAAACGCATATACGGTAGTGGGGCCTAAAAACTGAAAGCCTGCTTTTTTTAAATTGAGCGCTAATTTTTCGGCGAGCGGTGTGTGTACTGGAATTTCTTCGACACGCTGCCACTGATTGCGCTGCGATTTTCCCTCTACATGCGACCATAACCATTCCACAAAAGGTGTTTGTTGTTGTAACTGCAGATAAGCGCGTGCATTGTTGACAGTGGCTAAGATCTTACGTTGATTGCGTATAATGCCGCTATCCGCCAATAATGATTGAATTTTAGCTTCATCGTAAGCAGCAATCTTATCCGCAGCAAAGCCATCGAAAGCGGCACGAAAGGCTACACGCTTATGCAAGATAGTACGCCAACTCAAACCCGCTTGAAAGCTTTCTAAAATTAAGAACTCAAATAAAAGGTGTTCATCGTATAAAGGTCGCCCCCATTCCTCGTCATGATACCGTATGTATAAAGGATCGTCACCACACCAGGGACAACGTGAAGGGATAGATAGATTTTGATGATTCATAATGTTCCTTCCTTTTAATTTTTCAAAGGTTTCTGTGCAGGTAGAAAATTGCTCGTTGTGACGACTTTCTTGCCTGTTTTGTCTTCAAGTTCTATGCGCGCGTTCTTAGCAATATTGCCGCCAGTTCTTCCTGCTATCTTGTTTTCTTCCATACCCGTTGCGTTTATTGTTTCTGCAATCTGTCTTGTGGATAGTTCTGCTAGTGCGGTGAAAATCAATTCGGCCTCACTCATGTGGTCACGTAGATTTTCCGATTCCAAACCTTTTGATTTCTTATGGTCTTTGATGGTAAGTCCTGTCCATTCTTGATGAATGACATTCGTAAGAATGGCAAATTCGGTGGGTTGTTGTACACCATGATCTTTCCAATAATCGGTAAGCTTGTTATGAGTTTCTTGTCCCATCATCTGCTGCTGAATCCATTTTTCGCTGTATCCATGTTGTTGCCATGTTTCTCTAGCTCTATCCAGTGATTTTGAAGGATCAGCCATTTCTTGTATGCGTTCATAGCCGACTTTGGCTAGCCAAAGCTTAATAGGTTCAGCCTTAGGACTGGGGATAGATTGAACAAGCCGGAGTAGAGTTTCTGCATTGGCTACGTCAGTGAATCTGGATTTACCATCTTCTGCAATCATTTTCAACTGGTGACAGTTTGTCACCAGTTCGCTACCTTCCTTTTTTAGCCGCTCTTTTAGCTTATTCCAATATTTTCTGACTGTTTGGTAATCAGTTTGAGCGGTTAAAACTTGCACAATATCAATTACTGAAAAAAACCATGTTTCCGTTTCTTCATCATATACTCGTCGAATTTGATATTCTTCAAAAATAGCGAGGCCATTCTTCATCCAATCTTTCCTTTAGCCTGGTTTAAAGATGCAAGAGATAATACATTTTTAATTTATCATAGATTGCATTTTATAGTGTTTGTATAAACAAAGCAAATATAGGGATGTTGCTAGCCGTAGTAGCTCGTAGTGACAACTTAAAGATTCACAAATAGTGCGCTATCATTCACATAAAAAGTATTGAGGTTATTGACTTTCAGAATCCGCTTTGTCCAAATAGTTTTTCAAACCTAAAACGCTGATCTTTTCTGTCAATGGATAGGCTATAGTTCCCGGATAAATAACATAGAGATGATCTAATTCTAATTCTTCCACACTGATGTGCATGGATTTACTGCTTCTTGGAGCATCGGTATATTTGAATTCAAAGCCAATTTTTTTATCTTGCAGCAATAATAAGAGATCAAGTTCGGCACCTGAATGAGTTTGCCAAAAATAGCAATCATGCGATTTCACTTGGTGTTTGCGAATAATTTCTTCTAAAGCAAAGCCTTCCCAAGAAGCACCTAATTTAATATGTCGATTTAATTCTTCTTTCGTTTTAATGCGCAATAAGCTGTGGAATAGACCACTGTCGCGAAAATAAATTTTAGAGGCTTTAACTTGGCGTTTTTTGATATTGACATGCCAGGGACGTAATTGACGAATCATAAAAGTACCCGATAAAATATCCACATAACGACGAATAGTTGTGTCGGCACTGCCAAAAGAACGCCCCAATTCAGATGCGTTTAATATATTGCCATGATAATGAGACAGCATTTCCCAAAAGCGGCGTAATGATTGCGCTTGGATATGTATGCCTAAGGAAGGTAAATCCTGCTCTAAATAAGTCGAAATATAAGCTGCGCGCCATTCATAACTATCTTCTATGGTATGGGCTAAATACGATCGCGGGAAACCGCCTCGTAGCCATAAATTTTCAAGTTCTCCAGTTTCCGCATAAGAAAAAGGAGTTAATTCTAGATATGCAATCCTTCCCGCCAAACTTTCTGACGATTGATTAATTAATTCTCGTGAGGCACTGCCCAAAATTAAGTATTTCTGTTGAAGGTTTTCTTTATCCACCAAGACACGAATGAGTTTAAATAAATCGGGTAAATGCTGAATTTCATCGATCACTATCAGCCCTTGTAGCGGCTCCAGAGTGAGTTTTGGATTTTCCATCTGTGCCAGCGAAACCGGATCTTCTAAGTCAAAATAGTGTACCAAGCCTGGAGAAAACAGTTCTGCGTACATTCTAGCCAGAGTTGTTTTGCCACATTGTCGCGGACCCAAGATACCTAAGACAGAGTGGACTCTGAAATGATTTTCAATCAGTTGTAAATAAGCCAGGCGTTTCATCGAGATTTATCCTTGAAAATTCAGCGCAACATACCGATATTTCAATGATAATAGCAGAAAAAAGTAGGATTATCAATTTTTCCTTAAAATAAAGGGTTTTTTGGGTTTTATTGGATGGTATTGAACTGTATGGGTGCTACAGAACGCTTCCTATAACACATTGTAATGTAAGGATTTTTATATTTATCGAAAATTGAATGCCCCCAAATATGCCCCCAAAGTAGAGAGGTCATTGTGCCAAATAGAAGAATTGTTGTCACATTTTTCTCTTGGCTTTGCATTTTTACCTGATTAAGCTGGTAATATAACATGTCATCGGATATGGTCGCTACTAGTAAAGACACAAAGGAGTAATGCTCTATTCTTCAGCAAAATATGTTTTCAAGAGTTGTAATAGCGAATGTTTAATCAAGCAACCGTGCACATAAATTTAAACCGTCCGATAAGTCTATTATTAATCAGATCTTTAAAGTGTATATTAAATTGAGGGGTTCACCTAATGGAAATTTCTAAATTTATAGCTTTTTATCCCTCACGACCATTTTGGGCGGTAGGTCAAATTGACTTTGATTTCCAAAAGTGCCCTGCAGATCTTGGCGATAGAGAGCGTAAAGAATTTTCTGACAAAATGGCAGAGGAAGTTTACGTTGATAAAGGTGACGGTTATACGTTGAAATTATGCAGAGATGGCCAAGTTATGCTTCAAATCGAGAAGTTTGAGTCTGTAATTGAAAATGAAGCAGAATTCACAGAGGAATTTATTGAAGAACTTATGATGGAATGGGGTAGTTACTTGGATTACTTAAATGTGCTCTACTTGCTTCTAGATTCAGCAGCACTTGAGATTGATAAATTCTCATCTTTCTCTTTGCATGAAGTAACAACTCGCGATGCTTTTCTAGTTGGACCTGTGGACGGAATAGACGGAAAAAATTTTCCTCTAGGGACGTCAGGTGAAAGTATGGCTTCTTTTTTTGTAAAAGGACGTTATTTATCATACTATCGTCAAGATGTACCTATTTTTTCTGATGATCGAATAATGCTGCGTTGTCGCCCTATCTCCATGGCTGCTATTAAGCATGCTAGCAAAACATTTTCGAAAGTTATGTGTTCAAGTGGTCTTGAAAAGACTTTAGCTTCTTTTTCTAAGAGTCTCAGTGAATATAAGATAGGGAATTATAGAAGCTCAGTACTTTTTTCATGGTTTATAATAGAAGCTGGTGTTAATAAAATTTGGGAAGATCATTTAGATAAACTAAAACAAAGCTCACTTGATAATTGTCATAGAATAAACTCTGATCGTAAGAAATATCCAGCTGTTAGTATTATTTGTGATTCCCTTAAGCGTGATAAGCTTCTTCCAAACGAAATTCTCAAAAAAATAGATAAAGCTCGTAAGATACGAAACAATATAGTTCATTCCTTGGAGGTTTCCCCTGCTGCAAAGGAGGCAAAACTGGTTATGCAAACGGCAAAAGAAGTGATAAAGCATATTTGGGACCTACACTTTGAATTTAACCCAGGTTATTCTATACGCGCTTTATAAGTTAACTTGAATAATAGGTAGGATAAGCTGGGTAAGCATTGCTTCAATATAAATTTCAATATTCGTGGCCTTGATGAAAAGCGCCATTTGCATACCAATTCATTAGACGAGAGCCATTCCGTATATACGCATGGTGGGGGCTTTATTATTATGAAGGTCGAACAGCTTCAGACTGTAAGGAACAGTATCTAATTTACCTAAAGCCATAGTTTTTGATAAAGCCTGAAATAAGCCAGCCATTATTTTGTGATCGAATTATACGCGCAATCATTGCGCAGCTACACTATTTTTGTTAAACTTCGTACCCACAAGCCTTACCACAGAAGAAGGACCTAAAATGCTGGATACCAAACATAAAATATCAAGCCATAACAAAACGAATCCCCAGCAGGATACTCAAAAAGAGCCTTTTAACAATGCGCTTTGGCGTGAAATACTCAACTCAACCACAGAAGAGGTGAATTCTTTTTTCAATTTAAATATTGAAACCATCTCACCGTTTGGCTTTGAAATTTTAATGGATAAACGATTTTTGTATGGGACCTTGCGGCGATTTTATTGTTACATGGGGACTAAAACAAGAATTTCTGAGGATATGCAGTCAAAGATTATTCAATATTTTTATGAAATGCTCATGCAAAAATTATCGTTTAAATATCCCACCTTATTTTCTTCAATTGTTCTCGTTGTCATGAAGGACAATTTTCTTTATTTAGTGGACGACCGATATGTCTGTAAGCCAACGGATAAACTCATTGACATTCAATTTAGACAAGTGAAAACAAATATATTAGATGACTATAGTAACTATATTATTGCCTCTCTTGACGAGTTAGTTAGCAATAAAGGGGATTGCAGAGGCTATATAAATAACATAAGGCGCAGATGGAGATTCTATCAACTTTACATTATACAAGAAAAACTTTATCAGAAATATTTGCCGAATATGTCTGAACATGAGGCAAAACAGTTCAAAATTCTATTTGGCCTTGCCGGCAACATGATAAACGTATTCTTTGATAATGTCTCTTTTAATCATAAGCTATCTGCTGATGAAGAATCAATTTTCGATCAGTTAATTCTACCCAGAATAAGCCTTCTCTACAAGCTGATTCGTGGTGACGGAAAAAATATAATTACCATCAATAGCACCGCTTACCATGCTAAAGAGAACTTATCATTAAGTATAGATAAAGGAATATATCAAGAAATTGCATTGAAAGTAAAAAGCACTTATCACTTATACATCATGGATTTGATATGAGAAGATCCTTTCCTCCTTTAATGGTCACATTGTTTCCGTTTTTTTGCTTCTTACAGATGAACTCACTTAATTCAATTAGCTCATTTTTTCATAATACCAATGGACTTTATTTGGGCGCCTTATCTTCTGCCTATATTTTTGGCGATGCCCTATGGCTTATTCCGGCGGGGTTAATCTTAGATAAAATAAACCCCTTAAAAGTAGTGTTGGTTTCTTTTCTAGGCTATTTAATGGCTTTATTCCTATTTTCCTACTCTAGTAACCATGAGTTGCTTATTTTTTCTAGGTTTCTGATGGGTTGCTTTCATGCTTTTTCTCTATTATCTTGTTTAAAACTTATCAGCTACAACACTTTAATTCAGAAAAGAACATTATTGATCAGTTTAGCGGTAACCATAGCACTGCTTGGGGGGTTGGTTGCGCAAGCACCATTATTTTACCTAATAGAGCATTTTGGGTTATCCACAGCCCTAACAATAGACTTATTTTTTGGTATAGCCATATTTTTTATTATTTTTGCGTTTTACAAATTTTCGCTTTCAAATATTTCTCTAAATAGAGATAGGAACGTTGAGAATAAAAAAATTATTTATAGTATTCACTACGTCCTTAAAAAGAAAAATATTTGGTATGCTGCGGCTTATGTTGTGGTATTAAGTCTGCCTTTGATGATACTCGGTTCAGTTTGGGGAATAGAGTATTTAGTCTCTATAAACCATATTTCAGCCACACACGCCTCTTATGTATCCAGTATGATATTTATGGGCATCATTATAGGGGGCCCTTTAATCGGCCTAATTAGCTGTAAAATTAAAGTCGAAACATTGCTGCGCTTTGGTGCAATTGGAACTTTTTCAGTACTACTATTGGTTATTTTATCCGTAAAATTTCCAGCTATACTTTTGGGGCCCTTATTCTTCCTCATGGGGCTCATTTCCTCTTGTCAAGTTTTGGGTTATACAGTAATGAGCCAAGCGTCAAATCAAGCATTAGCAGGCATATCCATTGGTGTCGCCAATGCTTTAGTTATGTTTTTCACGGCGTTATGTCAAATGATATTTGGCTTACTAGTTCATACGCAATTTGCGGCAAGCGTCTTTTACTTGAGAAACTATTTTTCTGGATTTTTATTCATTGGGTGTCTGTTTATGTTTATAATATTGTTTACTTTAAAACGCACAAAAACCACAACCAACTCAGCTTAATTTTGTTTTATCTATACTAATACAACCCTTAAAAAAAGGACTCTTTTCTGGAAATTTCCTGCCAGAATACCTTGAAGCGTGCCAGGTTGAGTTAGATGCCAGCTCTATAATTTTTGACGATGGTAGTATTTTTTCATATGAGTTATCGTCGCAATGGAAAAACTCACATTTTATAGGTGAGATGCCTATTTCTGATAACAGATCAGCCATACGCTTTATTTCTATTAGGTTATTAACAATAGTCGGATTCTTCCTGCCTTTGTGTAAATGTTCCAGTTGTGTAGGCATAGATAGCGAAAAATAATAAGTTTTATCTATAGTTCCTATATGCTCTGGCTGCATGATAATGGGATCTTGCTCTTTTAATGAATAACCATTGACTATACAGTCCTGCAAAAACGTTATGGGTGCAGCATCGTCATTATGAGCAGGAACAAAAGCTGGATAGATACCATCACCAATAGCTAACAGATGTTTCATTATGGCTAGATTATATGGCTTGGGTTTCCAATTTCTTTCCGTTACTTTCTCATTAAAATTTCCCCAGGCAATATCATAATCCATTTTAGTACGACAATTATAAGATTGAGCCCAGGCCTGTTTTAATAGATAATTTTCAAAAGCTTTGAAAGCTTCTTGTGAATTTAACCATTCTTTACCAAAGAACAGAACCTCGCAAAACCATTCCTGATCATATTTTTCTATATGGCGACTTAACTCAGTAAAAAGTTTATGGTGCATGATGAGTTTATTAGGAGGCCCTGAGTCTTTAAGATTAAATTTTTGTTGTAATTTTTTGTATAAAACTGCATCCGATATGCTAGGAAGCATACAAATGCTTCTAGCGCCTGCAGTTAAGTTCCAAACATTGACTAAAGGTTTCGGGGGATCCGGGTCAAAGGCTTCCCATAAACCGAAGATCGTTTCAGGAAAATATAGCTTAGAAGGAATGACATAATTTTTGTTTTCAAAAAAGACTTCTACCGATTTAGTCAGGATCAACCCCATAGGCACGATTTTATAACCTAACTCCTTTTGCAATACCGAGGGTATTGCTCCATCTTTCAAGGTAAGCGTTCCACCGCCAGTGATGGGTAACCCAAAAACACCGCGCGTAAAAATAGTGTCGCCAAAGCGATAACGTGCTTTATATAATTTATGTTTTTTATTGAGAGGTAATTGCTCGATCATTTTATAGAGTGGAATATTGATTGCTTTCACCGCTTCCTTTATCTCTAGCCAAGAAACTTCCCCTATTTCTAATCCTATCTTACCATCTAAAAGTGACATATTAACTTTCTAGCCTCCCTATTGATAGCATCAGTGTAACCGATCGTCTAAAAATTTTCGCCTATCATTTTTGGACCCTAAAATTGCTTGCAAAAATAGTATTTGAACTTTTGGTCTTTATGGTATTAACTATAGTATAGCACGCTCTGAAATCTTTCAGGGGGTTATTTTAGCTAATAAGGAGATAAATATATGAACATAGACATAGATGCAGTAGAAGGGTTGTGCTTAACTAACTATACTGCCATTTCAATTTTAGAACGTTTAGGCATCAGCCCAAGCCAAGAACAAATCAACCTTATGGAATCTGTGCTATTGATGGCAACCTATCCCAGAAAAGTAAAGCCTGCAACCATCAAACATTGTGTGGGTGAGGATAATCTTGCCTATCTTTTCTTACATCTAAGAAATCAAGACTTGCGTCAATAGAAAGCGATAAGGAAATACACATTATGGTCATCAAAATAATTCAACTGATTTTTTGCCCTGCCCTGGGCCTAATAATACCTCTTCACGGTTGTGGAGGGGTTTAATGGGCATGGACAACCGAGTTCTGAGCGGCGCATTTAAAAGATTTAGCAAAACTATTCTTGCTAGGAGTTTAGTGCGTTATTTTTTATTTATTACAAAGAAGGAGATATAGTATGTTGATATTAAGTAGACGAGTTGGCGAAACAATCATGATTGGTGAAAATATTACCGTAACGGTTTTAGGAATTCAAGGTAGTCAGATCAGAATAGGCATTAATGCCCCCAGCGATGTGTCAGTTCACAGAGAAGAGATTTACAACAGGATCAAAGCAGAAAAGGCAGCTTTAACACCTAACGACGAAGAAACGCCAGCTTAAACCATGATCGATGTGGATAACAAGCTTGGCCATTTTGGCTGAGCTTGTTAGCATATTATAGTGGTCAATGGTGTGCCTAGGCGTAGGTCAACCGGAATTTCGAGTAAGGCAATAATAAGCCCGCTCGGCAGTGATTTATTGCCTGGGCACACTATACTGCCTATTCGGCCTTATCTTCACTCTCTGAGTTCATCTATAAGGTCTTCCTGCTCCCGCATTATCTTTTCTAACAGCCGCAGCTCTTGCCGCAACTTAGCCCATCCACCCCCTTTATAAGCGTTACGAGAGGCTTTTTGCTTGCCTTCTGGCGATTTTGGGCCTGTGGACTTTTCCCACGGCTTCCAGTGGTAGATGGCTGCTGCTTGTTGAGTTTGTCGCTCTGTGTTTCAACCGTTGTTCATGTTGTGTCTCCAATAGTTCGTTTTGTGCAAATTTTATTTTTTCAGCGCCGCCCGCTTGCGCGGGAAGCTGAACGGTATTATTGACTTGCTGATTGCCTTGGGCAATATTGGCCTGATTGGCGAATACGATAGGGGGTCTTTTCAGCGTGGCTAATGTTTCCAGGGTAGTACGGCATTGGCTTTGAGCTTTTAGAGCGAGTTTTAGAAAAGTATTATAATGCTTTAGCTGTGATTGCTGTATGGCTTTTTGAGATAAGCCAGTGAAGATGGATTGCAGAGCATAGGCCTGGTTCAACAGCATGGCTTCGCATTTATCCATTTTGCCTTTCAGCGGTTTGTGTTTCTGGATGTTCTACAGCATGGTAAATGCGTTTGGCATGTTGGGTTAAATAGCCAACCCAAGCTAATGCTTTACGTAAAGTTTTTTCCGATATCCCTATCTCTTTGGGCATGGGTTCATCTGCAACATGTAATATTAATGCCAACTTTCCAACCAGGCCAGGATATTTCCCAAAATGGGCAGAAAGAGCGGGACTTTCACCCCCATTCCTTTCAACTTCTTGGCGTTCCATCATAAAACTTGAATACCATTCAGTAAATACAGTTTGTGCATTTTCCGATAAGCGAATATAGGGTGGATTTTCTAGTGATGGTGCATTTGGGTCTATAGCCATCTGGTCAACGCGCTCAAATATCTGTATTACGGCATTTTTAGCTTCACTATCAGGTTCTCTATCAACACATTTAAACGGTTTTAAATCGGGCCAAACAGCCAGTTGAAACCTTTGTAATAAGCCATCAGCACGTTCACCAGAACAAGCTTGTCTTACATATCTAGCTAATGGGCCAGGTTGAATCCCGCCCACAATCGACAAAGCAAATTTTTTCATGGTTGTAGTGCCTCTAGAAATACGGTCAAATCGATATCCATCGTTTCCTGACCAACCAGAAAGATATAAACCACGAGCAGTGGCATGTTTTTCATCTTCTAGGTTGGTAAGCAAAGAGGAGAGCTCATCACGTTCTACTAGCAAGCCATTTGGATTTTCAGCTAGGATTTCCCCAAGCCGTTCGGCGGTAATGTCAGATGTCCAATAAACACGTTCTATCGGTTCTGGTGGGGGTGGGGTATCAATGAAATCTATTTCAGCATCATAATTACGTTCTAGCAATTTAGCGGTATTTCTTTTCTTTGCTGTTTTTTTAAGTTTGAATAGATCAAGTTGACTGCTATATTCTCTTATTTCTGCATCATATTGTTGGCCAGCTGCTGCCTGTAAAATTTTAAGTAAACCCATGCCTTCACGCATAGCAGGAGATTTTAAGGTAGAGGGTGAACCAACAATCATACCCCAAACATTAGCGTATTCAGTCCAATCGTCTTTTTGTTTGAGTCTAGCACCTATCTTTCTACCAATTAGACTTCCTAAAGTAGCCATACTAATGACCGCGGCAAAATCAATAGGGTAACATGCACGATCAGCGGCATCTGTAAGCCAGGGTATGAAAACGTCGGGTAAGATCTCTACAGGAAAATCAGGAACTGATGGTAATTTAGGTAGCGGCATAGGCTCGGGATAAGTACTATTTCCAGGCAAAGGGTAAGAGATAGCTTTTTCTAGGCTTTCTTCAACTGCTACAGAGTTGCGTTCTTCCCACAAATCCCAGAAATCACATTTTTTACCACCCATTTCAGGAATAGCAACGATACCAGAGACTGCTTGTGCTGCTTTAATGGCTGCTTCCACCCCCACATTTTTGCCATTTTCTGAAATGTCATTATCGGCAAGCAATATGATCTTGGCATCGGGAGTTAATTCACGCACCGCTAAAGCCACATCATACAAATTACCAGCATCCATAGCCGCAACGGCGGAGATGTTGGTAGATACATGTACTGCTGCTACCGTAGCCACCCCTTCACCAATTAAAACCTTATTAGCACCTCTAATTTCACCAAAAGGGTAGAAACAACCTTTTTTACGGCCATCTTTAAGAAAGTTCTTTTCACTATCGATATTAATAGCTTGTAATGTGCAGATTTCGCCACTTTTATCATACAGAGGAATAAGCAGGGCATCATTCCAGCCACATTGTGGCCAAGCTCCGCGCTTTATATGCTGGCCAAGAGAAACCTTCTTTAAAACTGTATAAGAGTGCGTGTTAACTTCACCTATAGCAGAACTCAGAATGTCTCTAGCTTTGGCTGCGCCTGCTTCATGTCGCTGTTGTTGTTCATTAGTACGTGTTTCACGTTCAGCCTTACAGCGTTGGCGGAAAGTTTCTTGTTCTTCGGGAGAGTATTTCTCACCCCCATCAATTTGCCAATCTATATCAAGGTCAAGTGAAAAATCACCAAAAGAACCGCCCTTTAAATCTTCAAATAGTATGCACCAGCCGGCTGTGCTACCTTGACTTTTTCCTACCCCAGGGAAATGATGAAATTTGCCTGGGGTGATGATATTGGGCGGTGTTAATCCCACCGCGTGCATAGCAGATTTAAATTTTTCTATTGACTCTGTTAGAGAAAGTTTTATATAATTCATGATGTTATCCATTAGTTATTTGGTTTTAGACACTGTGCCCGCACAAGCTTGTATCTTGGTGCGGGTTACTTGTTTTTTTGTACTTTTACGCACTTAACCCCCTCCTTTTTGCTGATTGTTTTTTGCGATGAAATCGAAAATATCTTGAGCTAGCCATACTGTTATGCGTGGGCCTAATTTCACTGGTTTTGGAAATCGTCCTGTTTTAACCCCTTGCCACCAGGTAGACTTGCTGACGGGGATTATTGGAGGAGTGGAGGGATTTGTTTTGCGATTCCCTAGGATTTGACTGAGGCGTAAGTAGCTGGTTTGGTTAAAGCTGTACATATAGGATTTTCCTCGTGTTATTAAAGATGGGGAAATCCTACAAGATGCGAATAAATAATTCACTTCGGCAACTCAAATTTTACTTCAATTGGAGTGAAATTTGAGTTACTGAAGTGAAAATGGTTGGTTGTTGTAAACTATGAGTCTTCGAGATTTTGATTTTCTATAAGTTTTTCTACTTCAAATAAGTAAAATAGCTTCTTCGATATGCCAATATCGTCTTCTAGCCCAGTTCTTTAAACTTTCTTGAATGTATGGATACAAATTAGTACGATCTTTTTCAATTGTTTCATTTGAAGACATTTTGTTATCTCATTATGCGTTAATACTTTTAAACGGGAGCACCTTTTATGCGTTAATACTTTTAAACGGGAGCACCTTAGCTTCGGTTTTCAATTTATCCAAATAATCCGCCCATAGCTGCATCATCTTTTTTCGTTCAGCTAAATGTGCGGTACGATTATAAGCACGTCCATTAGGATCACGTACGCTGTGTGCTAATTGATGTTCGATAAAATCAGGACGCACTCCCAACACCTCGTCTAGTACGGTGCGTGCCATGGCTCTAAAACCGTGTACACTGGTGTCATTTTTATGTAGTTACGTGGGATAGGGTTAACACCCTCGCCTTTAGGCGAACACTTCAGTATGGTATCTTATGGATCTTGAGAGTAAAACTGGGTGTTGAAAAATGGAATAC
>JBIPMB010000151.1:0-5265 GCA_044369355.1 Gammaproteobacteria bacterium
ATGGATATGACAAACTTGAGACAAAGCATTACAGAGATGGATCATCATTGGCGTAAACATCGCATTTATGCTAAAGTGGCGCAAAAATAGCATAGAGATTGCGCATTATGCCAAATCAAACAACTCCTTTAGATTACAAAGCTGCTGGTGTCAATATCGATGCGGGCAATGAATTGGTCAATCGAATCAAACCCCTGGCCAAAAGTACGCATATTCCGGGCGTATTGGGTGGTTTAGGCGGTTTTGGAGGCTTATTTGCCTTAGATTTACAACAGTATAAACAGCCTATTTTGGTGTCCACCACCGATGGCGTGGGCAGTAAATTGTGCCTGTCTAATGAGTTACAACGCTTCGACACCATAGGCATAGACTTAGTCGCTATGTGTGTTAACGACATCATCGTTTGTGGCGCTAAGCCTTTGTTTTTTCTGGATTATTTTGCAACAGGCCATTTGCGAGTTGAGCACGGCTACGATATTGTGAGCGGTATTGCTGCGGGCTGCAAAATGGCGGGCGCTGCCCTACTGGGTGGCGAAACCGCAGAAATGCCGGGCTTATATCAAGGCGAAGATTACGACTTGGCGGGCTTTAGTGTAGGTATAGTCGAACGCGAGCAGATGATGCAAGCGAGCAACGTAAAAGCGGGTGATGTCATCATCGGCCTAGCTTCGGATGGCGTGCATTCTAACGGTTTTTCCTTAGTACGTAAAATCATTGAAGTGAGCGGTAGCGCGCTCCATACACCCTTTATGAATAGCACTCTAGGCGATTGCCTATTAACCCCCACACGTCTTTATGTACAGCCTATTTTAAAAGCTTTGGAACAATTTAAGATCACCGGCATGGCACACATCACTGGCGGCGGGTTACTCGAAAATATTCCACGCGTATTGCCTCAGGGAGTCAACGCAGAGATTAATAACAACAGTTGGACTTGGCCCGCTATTTTTACTTGGTTACAACAACAAGGTAATGTGACAACACAAGAAATGTTGCGTACTTTTAATTGCGGTATAGGGTATGTAGTCATCGTGGCACAGAATGATGCCGACAAAGCCTTACAATTATTTGCAGAGCTGGGTGAGCATGCTTATCGCTTAGGCGAGATTGTAAAAGCTAAAGAGAATACCACACCTGAGGTTATCTTTGCATGAAAAAACCATTGCGCTTAGTGGTATTATTATCCGGCGATGGCAGCATCTTCGAAGCCATCGTTGCAGCCATTGAAGCGCAACGTTTAAATGCAGAAATCTTAATGGTGATCAGCGATAATCCAACAGCTTATGGTTTAACTCGCGCACGTTTACATAATCTCAACACACAAGTCATTAATGTCAAAGAATATAATGATAAAAATGAATTTCAACGCGCATTGAAAGAAACGTTAATACGCTTAAATCCAGATTTCATCGTTCTATCCGGCTTCATGCGCATCTTAACCGCCGACATCATACAAGCCTTTCCCAAGCAGATTTTAAACATTCATCCTGCATTATTACCCAAATATCCAGGCTTGCATACGCATGAACGCGTCTTGGCAGCTGGCGAAAAAATACATGGTACCACGGTGCACTTCGTAGATGAAGGTTTAGATTCCGGCCCTATCATCGCGCAAAGAGAATTAACGATTTTACCCGAGGATACGGTTGAGAGTTTACAACAACGCGTTAAAGAGTTGGAAAAAATGCTGTATCCTGGGGTATTGCAGAGATTGGCCGAGCTCAACACACCGCCCACATCGGAATAAACACACATTTGCTCTGCGCATCAAAGGCAAAATCGCCATTATAAATATAATAACAATAATCAACCAAGGGCTCATATTCTTTAAAGGCCAGTAAATTTCTTATCTTTTTCTTTTCAATATGCGACGTATAAGTAATTTCAAACGGATAAACCTCAGCACCTTTTTTAACGACAAAATCAACTTCTACACCGGAGGCTGTTCGCCAATAATAAATTTCACTTCTAACTGGACTTTGACTCAACCAAATCGTTAATTCATTTAAAAGCCAATTTTCAGCTCTAGAACCAATTTTTCCACTTTTAATCAATAGTTCTAAATCATTCATCCCCTGAAAATAAGCTATTACGCCATTATTGATCAAATACCCTTTTGGAGATTTCACTAGGCGCTTTAAATTAGAATTGATATAAGGATAGACTTCCTTATACATCAAGCTTGCTTCCAAATAACGCCTATATTTATGCAAGGTTTCTCGATGGCAAGACAATGCTTGCAAGATACGGCCATCATCACGAATAGAGCCCGTCTGTTCACTCACAATATCCATTAATTGGCAATATAATATTAAATCTGAAATAGCAGCACTGGATAAAACATCTCGTTCTAAGCAGTAGCGAAATTACCTTGTAACCTCACCGCTACACTAGCTATTTTGCAGGTTTCCTAACGCGTTGTGCCACTTTCCACGCTATTAAGGCCAATAGCGCTAGGCTGACTTGAGTTGCAGCCAAGGGCAATTGTGTTTTTTCATGCAATAGCGCTATGAAGGCACTCACTAAAGCGCCGCTGGAAATTTGTAAGGTACCATAAACCGCACCAGCGGAACCCGCTATATGGCCGAAGGATTCTAAGGCTCCCGCACTAGCATTTTGAAAGGTTAAGCCCGCACCCATACAGAATAAAGCCATGGGCAGCACGATAACCGTTATATTCAACACGCCAAAGCAGCCTATAATTAACATGATCACAGCGCCCAAAATCATCCCGCTAACGCCGGCAAACAACATTTTGGGAATACCATAACGAATCACACAATGGCTATTAACCATGCCGCTGCTAAAAATACCCGTGGCGTTTAATAACGCCAGCCAACCAAATTGTACCGGCGATATATGCAGTGTACTTTGTAATAAAAAGGGCGCAGCAGTTATATAAGCAATAATACCGCTATAGGCGATAGCGCCACAAAAAGCATTGCCCATAAAAACGGGATTCCTAAATAGTTGTCCATAATTATGCACTAAGCCTTTAAAACGAATGGCGGATGGATCAGGGTTTTGATGTGTTTCAGGCAAAGCATGCCATAACAGTATCAATACACTGCTGGCATATAAAAACATCACCAAAAAGCTCACTCGCCAAGAAGTATAATTCTCAATATAGCCACCTATAGTAGGTGCGACCGCTACTATAAATGAGGATGCCATCCCCATCTGCCCTGCTAAACGCGACAAATAATGTCCTGAAACCAGATCTCGAAGCAGCGAACGGCCTACTGAATTACAAACGCCCGCACCTAAACCTTGTAATAGGCGCCCTGCAATTAAGACGTGGATATTAGGTGCCACACAGCAAACTATACCGCCAACAACCGTTAGACTAACACCCGTTAACAACGGCCGTCTACGCCCTACTGCATCCGACCACGGGCCATAGAATAATTGCGATAGGCCTAGTCCGAGAAGAAAAATAGCAATCGTCATTTGTACTGTGGAATGGCCCGCCTTAAAATCTTGGCTGATAGAGGGTAAAGACGGTAAATAGAGATCGACACACAGCTGCCCTATAGTGGCAAACATGAACAAAAGGAGAAATAAACCCCAGGGCACTTTGCCTGTCGCATTAATTTCTTGTATATTGTGAGTTCGCATGATCTATCTCTCTCTTATAGGTCGATTGTAACATGAAATTACCGCCGATGGAGGCATCTTGACCAAAATAGTACTAGCACAATCCTTATGGGATAAATTTATATCTAGTGTTCTACCCTTCTTGCCGCAACTCATCACGGCTATCCTAATCGTAGCCATAGGTCTACCCGTAGCGCGCTATTTACAAAAAAAATGTATTAAAAAGATACAAGGCAATGGTGATCCCACTCTGAAACGCTTTTTGATCAATCTCATTTATATACTCGCCGTGGTGTTTATAGGTATCAGTGCCTTAACCACCGTAGGCATTGCCTCTGTCTCATTGTTAACCGTACTGGGCGCAGCCAGCTTGGCCATAGGCCTTGCCCTGAAGGATTTTCTATCCAACATCGCCGCGGGTTTTGTGTTAATTTTTCTACGGCCCTTCAAGGTCGGGGATTATATCGGTGTACAAAGTGCCGCTGGCACCGTGACTGAAATTAATTTATTTATGACCGTGTTAAATACACTAGGTAATGAGACCTTATTCATCCCCAATAACCAACTCGTCACTAATTCCGTCACCAATTTCACACACAATAATGTACGTCGTTTAGATATCAATGTAGGCATCGATTATGGTGCTGACATTAAAAAAGCGCGTGAAATTTTATTGCAGGAGATGGCCACACACGAACAAACTCAAAACGATCCGCCACCTATAGTCGTGGTACAAAACCTAGGCGACAGTGCCATACAATTGATCGCGCGCCTATGGGTGAACAAAGACTATTATACGCAAATCAAATATGACCTATTGGAACGTTTTAAAATAAGTCTAGATGCGGCGAATATTGGGATCCCATTCCCGCAATTAACGCTGCATATCACTAAAAATAATGAGGAAAAAAATGAAAAAGAATAAGGACATAACCCTAGAAGCGGATGCCGATTGTTACGACGATGCTTTGTTTAAACCCGCTTTTTTAGACCAAGACTTTTTATTGGCCAGTGAATGTAGACCTCTGCGTTTGCAAATGGAATTGTTAAAACCAGAAGTGTATCTTTCTAAGGCTGGAGTGCATTCCACTGTGATCGTCATAGGCAGTGCGCGTATTGCTGAGCCAGCTAAGGTAGAACAAGAGTTGGCAGAACTTAAAAAAAATCGTCCTCAGGATAAAACAGCCATTAAAATAGCTGAAAATAAATTGCAATACAGCCCATATTATCACGAAGCTGAAAAATTGGCTTTTTTGGTGACGCAATATAGAGGCAAGGGCGACATCGATCGCTTACACATCGTCACCGGCGGTGGACCTAGTTACATGGAAGCAGCGAATCGTGGCGCACAACGCGCGGGCGGCCCCAGCGTAGCTTTAGGTGTATCCTTGCCACATGAACGTGGCCCCAATCGTTACATCACCCCTGAACTTACTTTTAAATTTCATTATTTTGCCATGCGTAAAATGCATTTTTTAATACGTGCCAAAGCCATGGTGGTGTTTCCCGGTGGTTTTGGTACCTTAGATGAAGTGGTTGAAACCTTAACCCTAATGCAAACTGGAAAAGTAGAACCCTTCCCTATTTTAATTTTCGCGCGCTCTTTTTGGGAAAAACTAATTAATTTTGATTGGTTAGTCGAAACCGGCATGATAGCGGCTAGTGATT
>JBIPMB010000153.1:0-5249 GCA_044369355.1 Gammaproteobacteria bacterium
GCCCATACGCGCTAATTCTTCAATTTTCGCTTCTAATTCGGCAATAGGTCGTTCAAAATCTAGAAAATTGTGCATAATCACCCCTGGTTATAGCTAATATAGGGCCTATTTTGCTAGAATGTAGCTCTGCCGTCAATTTTTTTAAAAAAGAACAAAATATGCGCAATATATACTCATAGCGATTTGGTTTTAGGCGAGGCAGCAAGCTTCAGAGCAAAAGGAGTGTAGTATTCTACATGACTTTTGCGAAGAAGCGCAGCTAACAAAGCCTACAATCAAAGCGCGAAGAGTATGGGCTTTTGTTGAAAAGAGAGAAATAAGCTGCCATGAACATTTTTGTGTTTGACATTGAGACTATTCCCGACTGTGACGCCTCGCGTCGCTTGCACGATAGCCCGGAATGGAACGATAGCGATGCCGCCAACGCCTTGTTCGCTGGCGCCCGCGAGCAAAATGGTCGCGATTTTCTGGCCCATTATTTGCAAAAGATCATCGTTATCTCCGCCGTATTAAAAACACCACAGGGTGTTAAGGTATGGTCTTTAGGGCGAGAAGATGCCGATGAAAAAGAGTTGATCACGCGCTTTTTTGATGGCATCGAACGCTACTCCCCCACTTTAGTCAGTTGGAATGGCAGTGGTTTTGATCTACCCGTATTGCATTATCGTGCCTTATTACATGGCGTTGCCGCACCGCGTTACTGGGAAACCGGCGATAACGACAGTCAATTTCGTTGGAATAATTATTTGAGTCGTTTTCATCAACGACATTTAGATCTCATGGACGTATTGGCGGCTTATCAAAACAAAGCTTACGCACCCTTAGATCGCATCGCCACTTTATTGGGTTACCCCGGCAAAATGGGCATGGCGGGCGATCAAGTATGGCCAGCGTATCAAGAAGGACAATTGAATGCCATACGCAATTATTGTGAAACCGATGTGTTAAACACCTATTTAGTCTATTTGCGCTTTGAGCAAATACGCGGCCATATCACCGCAGAAGCATATCAACAAGCTTGCGATGAATTGCGGCATTATTTAAAACAAGAGAACAAACCCCATTTTAACGAATTTAGCGAACATTGGCGTACACTATGAATAACTTAGCATTAGAAACAGCAACTATTCGTCACTTAAGCCACGAAGGCCGCGGCGTTGCCAATTTGAATGGCAAAACGGTATTTATACAAAACGCTCTGCCCAATGAGACTGTTTCTTTTCGTTATACTAGACGGCATAAGAACTTTGACGAAGGTTATGCAGTAGAAGTACTGGAAAATACGAGTCCAGATAGAGTTGAACCCAAGTGTACACATACCGCCATTTGCGCTGGTTGCAGCTTGCAGCATTTAAGCACCGAGGCGCAAATAAGGTTAAAAGAGAATACCTTAAAAGAACAATTTAAACATTTTGCCCATAGTGACATTACCCATTTAGAACCGGCTATACACGCTAAAGCGCATCATTACCGCACTAAAGCACGCTTGTCGGTTAAAGACGTCATCAAAAAAAATAAAGTATTAATAGGTTTTCATGAACACAATGGCCGTTACGTTGCCGACATAAACAGCTGCGCTATATTGCCGCAAGCCGTGGGCGATAAACTCTCTTTGTTATCAAAACTAGTATCAGAGCTCAGTGTACGCAGCGCCATTCCGCAGATTGAAGTGTCGATCAACGCGGGTGAAACGGCATTGATTATACGTCATGTGCAGCCCTTACCGTTAAGTGACATAGAAAAGATCATTGTATTTGCAGAGACAGAAGGTTTTTCGATTTATTTACAACCTTCTAAACAGGATAAAGAGACGCGCGTTACAGTGGCTGGCTTTTTGGCTAATGCCACAATAGACGATACTCTGCCATTAATAAAACTATGGCCTAAAAACAGCCCTTTCCTATTGCATTATCATTTGCCTAATGAAGATTCTACGCTTTACTTTTCGCCTACTGAATTCACACAAATTAATCCTACCGTCAATGAATTGATGGTGGCGCAAGCCTTATCTTGGTTGTCTCCCCACAAAGATGATCGAGTTTTAGATTTATTTTGCGGCATTGGTAATTTTACCATCCCCTTAGCTCGTCATTGCAAAGAAGTTATAGGCGTAGAAGGCGAAGCGAGCATGGTAGCGCGCGCAACGGACAATGCAGTTCATAACCATAGAGACAACACTCATTTTCTAGCAGCAGATTTAACACAGAGCATCTCTCATTTACAATTGTTAAACTGTACTTTCGACAAGATCCTCATTGATCCACCACGCAGTGGTGCCTTGGAAGTGATTGAACGTCATTTTAAAGCCTGGCAAGCAAAAACCATTGTTTATATTTCCTGTAACCCGGCCACATTGGCGCGAGATGTTGGTGTATTAATCAACCAGTTAGGCTATACATTGGAAAAAATAGGGATTTTAGACATGTTCCCACAAACAGGCCATGTAGAAAGCATGGCTTTATTAACGCGGGGAGGATAACGACCATGGTTAAATTAAAAAAACTGGCCTATCACAATGACGATGGTTCACTAGACATTCAACTGTGGTTAGATACTCTAGCACTGAGCTACCCTAAAGAACACTTAGATCGCCTGCGGCATGTGATCGACTTAGTGATAACCCTAGGTGCAACCGTACCTACTTTATCGCCACAAATAACCTGCTTAGATCTAGGCCTACAAATGGCGGCGCTATTAGCCGAACTATCTGCAGATGAAACGACGTTGATCGCGGCCCTGACTTATCATCTCATCGTTTATACCGATTTTACGTTGGAAGATATCACTCAACAAATCGGTGCCGATGTAGCCAATCTATTGGCAGGCGCTTTGCGCATGGATGATATTTCCGTGTTATTGCACGCACAAAGCAATACCGAAGAAAATCTCCCCCCCAGAATACATAATTTACGAAAAATGCTACTGGCCATGGCCAGAGACGTGCGCGTGGTTATATTAAAGATCAGCGAAAAAGTGTGCCATCTGCGCGCCGCCAGCCATTTAGATGCCAACTTTCGCAAACGCATCGCTACCGAAGTCAAAGAAATTTATGCGCCATTAACGAATCGTTTGGGCTTAGGTCATTTGAAATGGGAAATGGAAGATTCAGTTTTTAGGTATTTACAAGAAGCCGAATATAAATCGCTCGCCAAAGCACTGGACCAAAAACGTATAGAGCGCGAAGAATATATTGCCGCTTTTCAAGAAAGCTTTCATATGCTGTTAAAAGATTTGAATCTAGAACGTTATGAATTAACGGGTCGCGCCAAACATTTATACAGCATTTATCGCAAAATGACGCGCAAAAAGGTAGGTTTAGAAAAAATTTACGATTCCTTTGCCGTACGCGTATTAGTCCCTGATGTGCACGATTGTTATAAAGTATTAAGTTTAGTTCATGAGCAATGGACCCCCATCAGCGAAGAGTTTGACGATTATGTCGCTAGGCCTAAGGAAAATGGCTATCAATCGCTACACACCGCTGTGGTAGGTCCAGATAATAAAAATATAGAAGTGCAAATTCGCACCTTTGACATGCATGAAGTATCCGAACTAGGCGTTGCCGCACACTGGAAATACAAAGAAGGTGCTACGCCCAAAAATGATTATGAAGATAAGATTGCATGGTTAAGACAGCTCATTGCTTGGCAAAGCGATTATTTACACCAGGATAATCACGATGAATTGTTTCAAACCACTTCATTGTTTGACGATAGAGTTTATATATTTACCCCCGAAGGCGATATCATCGATCTCATAACCGGTTCTACACCTATAGATTTTGCTTATCATGTACACAGTGAAGTAGGCCATCGCTGCAAAGGCGCTAAAGTCAATGATAAAATAGTGCCTTTATCCTATGCTTTGCAAACCGGTGATCGAGTCAGCATCATCACGGGTAAAGTCGCCCATCCTAGCCTAGACTGGTTAGATCCTAAGGCGGGGTTTGTACACACCAGTAAAGCACGCGCGAAGATTTTACAATGGTTTAAGGCGCAAAACTACCAACAGCACGTCACAGAAGGAATGGCTTTTTTAAATGAAACTGCCAAACGCGAGCATTTAAAGTTACCGCCCTTATTGCCGATTGCAGAAGCACTGCATTTCAAGAATATCGATGATATGTTAGCCGCTTTAGGCGGTGGCTATCTTAAGATGGCACAAATTTTAAATAAAATTATCGCCGCTCAACCTAGTCATGAAGAAGTGCATGAAACACCCAGCAAAGCACCTGCCGCAACAGCTAAAGCTAAAGCTGCGGCCAAAGATGACATCAGTGTTTATGGTTTGCACGATCTGTTGCATACTATTGCTAAATGTTGCAAACCCATTCCAGGCGATCCCATTGTAGGTTTTATTACCCAACAACGAGGCATTACCGTACACCATCAAGACTGTCGTTCCTTGCTGCAATTGAGCAGCAAAGAGCGCATTATTGCCGTGGATTGGAGCAATAATAATGCCTCGCAATATAGCGTAGAGCTACGTATACTCGCTTATCCACAGCAGGATTTAATCAGGGACATTACTGCCTTGGTGAGCCAAGAGAAAGTGTATTTAACTCGTATCAATAGCGCGCAAACAGAAAATAAAATGAGAATAGACATATTGGTCGAAGTGAAAAGCTCCGAACAGTTACAGCATTTTATTCAGCAATTGCGCAACATGCCAAATGTAGACCAAGTAGAACGATTGATGGCAGTGTGACCTAGCACCAAATCCATTGATACCTGAACTTTATCAGCCACATTGTCGTTTTGATGATGACTCTATCGACCCTGACGACTCAAATAATGGATCCCTCTTTCGCTTCCACTCTGATTCCTTCCCCGCGCTCACGGGCTCGAAAAAATGTGTTATTTTACCCTTTTTCTTTTCTGGCGTTAAAGAATCAACTACTTGCAATTCAATATTACTATTAACAGCAGGCCAATTCTGCTCCATGCTCTTGGAAATAAGCTCTTTTGAAATATTCTTTAAGCTTTTAAAAAATATTTCCATTTTCCGCCAATCTTCATCAGTGAACTGGTGTGCTGGAAGATAAGGCTGAATATTGGGTATAGATAGAAATCTATTTATAGTGCCACGCAATGCTATAGGACTATCGTCTTTCATGTTCAAGTGATTAAATGTCAATCACTACCGGCTAAAGCCGGTAGCTTGGTAAACGCTTACAAAGCGGATTATTAGCTTAAAAGCTAGTACTCCGATATCTTGAAATTATCATCCTTGTGATGCATTTCTTGATT
>JBIPMB010000323.1:0-5196 GCA_044369355.1 Gammaproteobacteria bacterium
GCGATCCCCTTATCTGTGAGCTATGGGAGTTTTATCGATAAATGTGTGCTTTATTTGTGCTGTGCTGATGTTTTGCCCTTCAACGTTGGGCTTAGCACTGCATCCCGGATCTTGGTCTACGGGTTATCAATTATCGTTCCCACGCTCTGCGTGGGAATGTTTTTGGGACGCTCTGCGTCCCGTGACTCGCGACGCAGAGCGTCTAGAAAGGCGTGCCAACGCAGAGCGTCGGGACGATGGAAGAAGTGTTTCGCGATCACGAAGGCAAGATTGTTCTCGCGCAGATGCCAAACTTACCTCTCATTGTTTGGATTGGAGCTAGTCTATTAAAGCTGATTTTTACTACAGGTAAAATTAATACTGGCTTGGAATTACTAGCCTTTGGCTCTTTAGTTTACTTGGGCTTGGGAAGAATTATTTCAAGGCGTTAATTACTTTCGCAGAGCATTAGGGATTTTAGTCCTTGTTAGTTTAATTGCCTCGAAGATTTAGTGAATTTATTGGCGATGTGATCGCTATTCCTGTGGGTCGTGATTTTTAGACGATCGCTCAATTAAGTTTTTCTTTGCTATCGCCAACAATTTCTCCAAACGAAACAACCCAATTTACCAATCTCCCTAGACACGGATAACGTTAACTGATCAAACGCAGAGTTTGCAGCGTTCTGATGCAGCGTATTGTTATGGTGGTTATTCAATGACTTTTTTAGTAAAGTTAATCCACATATTGGTCTCTGCCTTTTCCAGTTTTTCTCTTTCAGATTCAATTCTTTCTCTTTCCTTTCCTAACTCTTCAATGTAATTTTCTAAGCGTGCAATAGCTGATTTAGGAATCACAAAACGTCTGAGGTCTTCTTCAGTAACTGAGGTTTGTCCAGATGCTCCCGACTCAAATTTTTGAAACTGTAATTGACCAATTGGGGATGCCAAAAGAAATACTAACGCCTTTGGAGATATTCCTTGAGGTTTCAATATGGCTACATGGCTATCGACAGTATATTCTCCATCGAGTTCAAATAGCACAGGCTTTCCGATTGACGTTCCACCATCCATTGTTAGAAGAACATCATTTTTTTGTAAAACCCTATTCTTACTTAACTTTTGAAAGTCTTCTTCAGAAATATGCCTACAGTCTGAAACATTAATTGACATATTCTGGATGGATAAAGTGTTAATTACAGGTATTCCTTCCCCCTCCTGTAAATACTCTGGCTGAGATCCCTTTGTTAGAGGATCGGGAAGAAATTCACCCAAATAAACGGTTTCTTTATCAGACAAAAGTTTGACTAGCTCAATAAACCTCTGTTCTGACTGTTTGCTATCGCAACGCAAAGAATGTGAGTGGGATATTTCAATCAAGCTGGAACTCCCAACAATAGGATAACTCTGTTTTTCAAACATACTTAACTCCAGCTAACATCTCGTTTAATAAAATCTAGTACAACTTTCGGATTTTCCATAGAATACTCGACCGTATAGTCTTTTTCACATAAATGAAGATTTTGAACACTCTCACCATCTTTGGTAACAAAGCTAATGAGCTGATTAGGTCTTGGTTTTTCTTTTCTCTTGCTTAATTTAAAACCAACCTCATCTACAATATAGGCATAATGCTCATTGTTAAACTTCTGAGCAGTATTTGAAAAAGCATAGCGATATATATATTTGGACAATCCCGAAGATTTTAAGATTGAGCCATAATGCTCTGAAGCTGTTTTGAGGGAGGGAAAAGACTCATTGGGAGACATTTGCAATACTTCCGCGTTTTTCCCTTTTTTATATACCCAGTCGTGAGGGGTAATAACATCTTTCAAAATTTCAAGTAAAGCTTCTTGAAGCTCTTCTGGTTCACTGAATGCTGAAATTCCCGTCTTAGATAAAGTCATTTTAGCTTTCTTTATCACTTCTTTTGCATAAGTCTCGTGCTTTTGCCATTCCTTATCCCAGCGAATTATCTCATCACCAGTTTTCTTTTGAGCAAACAGCAGGCTTGTAAGAGTAGGCGTATCAATAAATATATTTCTCGGTAATGCAACGATCGCTTTTATGTGAAACATTCGATACAGGAATATCCTTACAGGCATAAGATCAACTGCATTAAAAATTGACTCTGGCAAAACAACACCAAGCCGTCCTTTAGGTTTTAATAGCTGAAATGCTCTCTCAATAAAAAGTGCGTCGGACGGATTTTTATCTGAGAGTGTAAATGTCTTTGATAACGTCCTTTTTGTATCCGAAGCAAGCGTCACTCCAAACGGTGGGTTTGATAAAACCACGTCAAATGTTTCGCAGACATCCTTTTCGTAAACACTCCTCGGTATACTCCTTTCGGTCTCCCCAGCAGGTCTTAGCTTGGTGTTATTGTAAGACGAAAAAGGCTTGAAAGCATCGTACTTAAACATGTGAGCCGAACCATCACCATGTAGAACCATATTCACTTTTGATGTTATCGCCATAATAAACTTTGGATCAAAACCATAAATAAAGCTTTCAGCCCAATAATTTGGCATTTCATCGCTCATTCGTGCATTATAAAACTGAGTTTCTTCAAAGTCAGAAACTAGTGAACCAGATTCCTCCTTGATTGCTGAAGTTATCTGATTCATGGCATGTAATAAAAATGCACCAGAACCACAGGTTGGATCTATAACGTATGGGAGTCGATTCTCAGGGTGAGTAGCTTTTTTCCATGTTTCTTTTGTGAGTCCCCCTAAATCCAATGCCTCAATAATAAAGCGAACCAAGTTGGAATGTGTAAAATACATGCCTTTATCTTGCTTGAAGCCAGATCTAAGAATTTCTTCAAAGAAAGCACCGATTACATCTCCGTGTAAGGCAGCACCTTTAGTTATTGAGAGTGATTCAAGAGCCAAGACAACAGACTTAACCTTTTCTTTTGGAAATTCTTTGGGGTCAATCTCATCGGGACTAACATCCTTTTCGATGTACCTAGAGTATGCCTCTTTATATAGTTTATTTACGTCATCAAATATGACAGATGATCTTTCAGGCTTCCCATTTCTATACTTAACTTGAAAGCTATACTCGTTACCTTTTTTAGTTGTCCTTTCATCATAGATTTTGGCAAGCAGACATTTAACTAAACTTACAAATAAAGCGTTATCTGGATGCTCTCCAAAGAATTCATTATGAAAGCTATATGCCACTGCCCTGAAGTCAGACTGTGTTGTATTAACCTTTAAGTCTCTATCTCCGCCATTTACATAAGGAACGTAATCAAGATCCTGATATTCTTTAGGAAATATTGTTGAAAATGGCTTGTCTGCCTCTTCCCAACTTTCATATGATTTGTACTTAACGTAATCAATGCACTTTAGCTCGAAAACAGCTTTATTGTTAGGATGCACAGTACCGTAAACCAATAACTTTGGTGAACCAATTAATGGAGCAGTTCCAAAAAGCTGATATTTTATTGCTTTATCTTCATCTTGAATGAATTTTTCAGAAGACTTGAATTCCATGACTGCGTATGGAAGAGAGTCTTCATCATATAAAATCAAGTCAACCTCATCTGAAAGTGAGCCTGAGCTACCGTGAGCAAAGTATTGTTCATGATAAAGTCGCTCAATTTCATAACCATATTTGTCACTACATAGCAGGTTTATAATAACCGCATGAACAAATTCTTCAGGCTCAAACGCTTTAACGTTTGACTCATCCGTTCTCAGATGGCTTGGATACGTTATTAACTTGCTCTCATCATCAGCTACGGCTAATAATGAGTTCTTTGACAGGTTATTAATATTTCTTACATACCACTCGGTGGTTTTATTATCTAATGGCATAAATTTCCTAACCACAAATTAATTTTAGTTTTCAATTATCAGTCAGCCCTGAATGCTAACTATGTATTATACAGACACCTTCCGAATAATCACAACTCCACTATGGGATCGCCTCAAGAATTTCGCCCTCGATCCAACCGATCTTCCAACCGAAGGCACCGGCGGTTCGGGTGGAACTTCAACAGGAGGCACAGACGGTTCAGACGGAACTTCCAAAGACGTTCCCGAATCCGCAAATAACCTGGGATTCCTGGCGATCGGAACACCCCTCAATAGTTCCAAACATCGCTGACCCTCCTAACGCAACACAAACACGTTAGCTTGCGCAAATTCAGTTGATAGCCCTCGGTGAAAGGTCTACAGAATAGACCCTTCACCGATTCTTTTTTTGATCCTTGCAGACAAAACCCAGCAGGCGAGGACACCCGCGCTACGATCGCCTTAGCCCACAACCGGATCTCATACGAAATCCGGTTCAGTGAGAAGCGCAATTGCATTGACCGTTTTTAGTGCAAACCCGCACTTCGACTCCGCTCAGTGCTCATCGGCAACCGCTACTTTGTCAGCCAGATTTGGTATCAACCCTCCCAGCAGAGCTTAAGAATCCCACCAAATCTCAGTCGGACTCACCCCACGCACCAAACCCAACGCTTGCCCCGAAGCCGTTTCCGTGATCAACGTCGCCCGAATCGCCTCAACCTGAAAACCAGCCGTACGAATCGCCCCAATCGAGACTAGAGTCTGCCACATCGTCGTTGCCAGCCAAAGCGCAGACACCATCGGTGTAGCGGGTGGGGATGTCGTTAGCAAGGCGGATGCGATCGCCTGATTTTAGGTCATCAGCCAAATCCAAAATACTGCCGGTGTTTTGACTGACAAAATCCGTGGTGAGATTGATGGTTTGGAGGGTGGCGTCCAGATCCGTTTCAGAGAGCAGGACAGACAAGAAGGATTCAGGAAGTGGATCGGAGGAAGACAACATAAAAGTTCGCCGAAGAACGACGGTTTGACGATGATTTTAAAGCCTATTTTTTAGATTTAGTTCAGGGGGATTTTGATCAATATTTTCGTTAAAGTGTCCGTGGCTAGGGCTAAACTAAGTTCAGGTAGAAGGCGCTGCTGCACAAACACCAACCTGTTCGCCCTCCTGATCCGCAAGGGTCGTACGCAGCCTGCGGTCACACCGTCCAGGAGCGAATCGAGTCGTTAGAGATTACCACTCAGTACTGAGTTGACGCCGATTTGCAGTTCCCCTATTTCGACCCGATCGACACCATGCGCCTCGAACAACTTCAAGCCTTTCTATCCGTGGCTGAGACAGGTAGCTTTCAAAAGGCGGCTCGCCTCCAACGGGTGACCCAATCGACGATTAGTCGGCAAGTCCGATCGCT
>JBIPMB010000155.1:0-5182 GCA_044369355.1 Gammaproteobacteria bacterium
CTAATTCATCTTCAATACTATTTGCCAGCGCTTTCATAACATCACTAGGGATTTCCAATAAAACCCTGGCATAATTAGACAAAAATAGTGTATCTTTCTCTTCAAATATGCTCAACTTTTTTTGAGCCTGATTACATATATTTTCCTCATGTTTTCGTAACGTTTTTAAATAGTATTCATGAAAAATATTAGCTTTTTCAAGTAATTTTATTTGCCTGCCAACTTCTCTTCTAATAAAATCTATCGCTATAGCATTCCTTGTTTTTATAAATAAAATTTGTTCTTCTTTTTTTAGCTTTATAACACACTCTTCTTTTATTTTTTCATTCAGTGCATGCTTTATCAGAGAAACAAATTTTTGCTTATACATAACCTCTTTTTCAAATAGTTCGCCCCGTTTTTCATCTGAACGCTCACATGTTAACCCATTTTCACCACTTTTAGTTAAGCAACCGATAAACTCTTTGTTACCTCGTAACGCTTTTAAAACTTCCATGCAAATACGAGGTCTATCTTGTTGCAGCGACTCCTTAAGATGTTCATAAAGCACTATTTCATTAGCATGTAAATTCTGTTTTTGTATGCTAGATATTGTTATCTTCCGCTCAAGTTCTTTATTAAGAATATTGATGAGTTCTTTTTCTCGCTGCTTAAGTACATCTTTAATTTTTATATTTTCATCAAGATTAGAAATAACTTCTTCGCCTTTCAGATTAGTCTTAATTTTTGCAAGCTGTTTTTGAGCTAACAATTTTACATTGGGAATTTTTTTGCATTGCCCATCATATTTTATCGCATCGAATACGTTTTCCACTTGCGTCAAGAACATCTCACTATATTCCATGTCTATAATAAGTTTGTTGCTACCAAAATGATAAGTCAAAGCTTCTTCTATAGTTGATGTCATAGCATCAGAAAGTTCCAATAATATTTTTTTATCACTAAAAGCCTTGGCCAGAATACTATTTTCATGCGTGAAAATTTCTCGCCAGAAAGAAGGCAACCCTGCAATATCTTCTTGACTAAGCGCAGCTAAAGTACCAACGCCTTTCAATCTCTCTTTTATTCCTGGAACATCCAATAAAATATCCACTATATCGTAAGAGAATTGGAGATCTTTTAAAACTGATTTTAAACCAGTTAAAGCTGGCAAGAAAGCTGCAATAATATTTTTTATAGTAAGAGCCTGAGAGATTTCTTTTGAATCAAAAGCTGCATTTATTTTATTTAAATCATTTCTAGCTAAACGCAATGAATTCTTTTCATTAAAATAATGTCGCAGTGGCTTTAAATCTTCTAAACAAAGTGGCTGACTACGCTTAGAGTCTAACAGAGGATATATTTCCTGAAAAAATTTTAATTTATCTGCTCCTCCGTCTATTGTCTTTGCAAATAATAAAAAAGATTTTTTAAGTAGCGCATCAACTCGTGGATTATTTAGAATATCTGCGACACCGTAGCTTGCTTCTAGTTCTTCCATCAATTTTTTCATACCTGGAGGACAAATATACCCTCTTTTCTTTATATCAAGAATCAATTGACTTTTTTGAAGAACATAGCAGATCTGTTTGTAAACAGACTTAAGTGTATCAGCCAAAGGATGATTATCAAGTGGCAAACGTTTGAATATTTCTTCAGCGAGTTGCTTCCTTCTAGTACAGGTCTGAACAAAACAATCGCTCTCAAAAAATCCATTTACGTTCCCTAAACGTTCCAACAGCCGCGGTAAATACTGCATTTGTTGTGCAAAAACTTCTCCGTCATAGATGTTTAGAAAATATTCAATGGTTTTTTGAGAATCAAATTCATCTGAGATCAGGGCTCCACAAGCTGTTTTAAATTGAGTTTGCAATGGTATAAAAATTGAAAGTTCTTGTTGCAAATTTTGAATTAACACTTCATCGGATTTTTTTATCTTCGGATCACGTGCTCTAATTGATAAATTTTCTTTTATTCTGTTAAGTCGTTCTTCAAAATCATGAGATGTTTTTACTAATTCTTGAAATAACTTTCTGATATCTCTTCCCTTAAACTCTTTCTGTTGAAAAAGTGTATCATTTATTTCTATTTCTGCATAAACATCCTCGTCGGTTAATAAAGAAAAAACTTGTTCAAGAGAGTCTTCTTCTGCCTCTATGCCTTGTTCAAGAGGACCTTTTTCTTCCTCTCTGCGCCGTGATTGTTGTGATGGAACATCGCTCGAGCCAATAACTTGTGCCCGCAAATCTAAGTCCGGGCAACGCAGCTTCCATTCGTTAAAATACAGAAAATTTTTATCAGTAGGAACCGTTTCTATTGCATAAGGAACACAACAAGTATCTAAAAGAGCATCGCGTCTATAATTATAAGTATGGTCTCGATCGATTAATAGCTTATATTGTCGTAATCTCTCTTCCATTCTTTGTAAAAATTTTGCTTCCCTGCCACGATTCGCAATTTCACGTGTTAAAGTATCGAGTATATTTCCTTGAATGGGTGATTCAAAACCTTTAAAGAAAGTCTCTATAAGATGATCAAAACCTTTTATGGCATCATCTAGCTCGGCATTTTCTACTTCATCTAATGGATAACGTGGTCTTGTAGCTGCAGCGCTTCCTCCAAACTTCGTAACTTGAGCCGCACTATTTATGAGATCACGACAATAATTTTCATAACGCGCCATCCGCTCTATGAATGAAGATTGTTTATCATCATCATTTTGCCAGGCGCCGCTGAAATCAAAAATAGTGATCATTTGCTGAATAACAGCTAAAAAGATGGCTGCTTTTTCTTCTAAAGATACCACTACAGGTTCTACTACAACGACACTAGAACTATTCATTGAAGGGAGAAAAAGGGGAAACTTCTCTTTAAACATTTTATTTCTATCCTCTTAATATTAGTGGTATAGAAAATAACAGCCTAGCTTGCAGAGCGGCGTTGGGGTTTTGCGCATTCAAGCACGATTCAATTTGGATCTTAAGTATAGTTATAATCATAATTGCAAGCTTCCTTCGGTATTTCCATTTTATTTAAAATTATTATGCGAGTTTATATAGCACATTTCAAAATAAAAATTGCTATCTACTCATCTGTTAACACACTGCCGGATTTTTTTTTATAATTAGGGGCGGCGCGTTACTATTTACCTTAGCTTACACCGATATAGTATAGACCATAAATATTAAGGAAAGCTTAAGAAAGAGAATGGTTATGTATTGGCTAAAATACATTTATAATATATTCATAATAGCATTAATTTCTAGCGGCATTGCGATCACCCTAAGCCCTGAATACAAGACTAAACATCAGAAAAGAAGGCGAAATATAGGTAGATAGTGACTCGAATATTCATTCGCATTTGTTCAGGGCGACTCGCGAGTCGCCCCTACAATAGATCTGCGTCAATGGATTGAATATTGTTGTACGCGCGATGCTTGTAGGGGCGGCTCGTGAGCCGCCCAGAATCAGCGTGCAGGATTATATGTCAAACACGCCATAAACCCATCCATGGATTTATTTAGTGCGATTAAAACCACGATGAGGATCACTGCCCGAATCGTTGATTCGCTGCCGTGCTCGTCCAGTATCAAGCCCCATACCTGTACCTCTTGGATTTTTAATCGCATTTTGAGCCCCATGCGGCTGCACAGTTATTTGCTGATGCACGTCCGGTAGACGGCCGGTAACAGCGTATTCCAAAAGTGCCTTGACTAAGTGCTTGTCTTTAGGTCTAGATTTCAGCTCATCTTTTTGCACATCATTCAATGGCATTCCATTGATCAGCTCGCTCAACAAGTTTTGATTTCCGGAACGGACAATGGTTGCAATATACTCTTTAGTCTTTTCATATCCTGATGGATCTTTTTTATCCTTAAAAGACATGTGTGCCTGTTTGCATTCTTGATTCTTAAAAAACGTCAACGAGTCATAAAGGCTCTGCCCTTTCAGTCTAGGCACCATGTCTCTTTCAAGCGCCATAGAAAGTGCTTGATATTCTCTGCCTTTTTTATCTTCATTTTTCTCGTGTAATCTTTGCTTTAAGCTAATATTCACAGATGAAGCACCTGCTTCTGCAAATACATCTAACATTTTTTCAAAACCGTCTGGGAAGCCTTTTTTACCACTACAGTTGGCTGTTACTATACCCGTTTCAGGATTATGCCTAAACGTTATTTTAAATTCGGCTTCATGATCCTTAGGATATAAAACTCCGCCATTCTCCGAATCAGCGTTATATATCATCTCCATCTCTTGCAGCTTTGTAGAATTATATAATACTTTTTCTGTAATCTCTTTCCAAAGACCGGTTACTAATATCTCTGATTCGTCGGGAAGTGGGTCTAAGCCTGGATCGGGTTGTGGTTGTAATTGTATCTGTGGTCGTTGTGGAGCAAATGCGGCTTTCATTCTATCTAATTCTTCATTTTTTTCCTGAAGCTGCGTTATAGCGTCAGTTGCCGAGTTTATTTGACCCTCTGATAGCCCCTCTGCGTCTTCAAGTGCTTCCTCTAGTGCTGTCTTGTGTTCTTCCAGTTCTTTTCTCTGCTCATCTATAACTTTTATCTTGTCTGCGTCTTCAAGTCCAGGCTCATTTACTGCATCGAATGCGGCTGCTATTTTATCCGTTGTGTCGCGAGTTAACATAACCAATTCTAACACTTTAAGCTGATTTGTAGATGCAGCTTCTTTTGCGGCTTCCAACGCATCTATTTTCTCTTTTAATTGTTGCAATTGTGCTTCTGCTTCTTTTCGTATATCAGACATATTGCCCGCATTCCCTACATCTACATCGTCTGGCACATCTACTGCATCGTGTAATGCTTTCTCAATATCACTCTTTTTTTCTTTTAACAAGGATAACCCTTTATCTACCACGCCCAGTATGGCTGCTGGTGATAGTTGTTGTTTATCACTTAAAAAGCGCTCTGCTTCTACTATTGAAGACCCTGCATCATTTATTGCTTTGCAAAGTGCTTGTCCTAATTCAACATATGCATCTTCTTCTGCTTGTGCTAATTCAACATATGCAGCTGCTCTTGCTGGCTCTAATATTCCTATCTGCACAGCCTCTACAGAGGCTAACATTTTTGCTACTACACTGTATCCTTCTTCTATTTTATCTTGACCAATGGCACCAAATGGTATCCCATCTAGCTCTATATCTCTAGCTCTAGTCAAGGAAAAAGATTGTGCTCGCAGT
>JBIPMB010000156.1:0-5175 GCA_044369355.1 Gammaproteobacteria bacterium
AAGGCGGTAAAACGCGCTTAGAAATTGGCGATAGCAATTCGATACGCGAATTTGTCACCATCAATCGCGGTACCGAGCAAGGCGGCAATGTGACTCGTTTAGGCAGTCATAATTTGCTGATGGCTTATGTGCATGTTGCACACGATTGCATCGTAGGCGATCACGTTATTTTTGCTAATAATGCGAGCCTTGCAGGCCATGTGATCGTGCACGATCATGCTATATTGAGTGGTTTTTCTGCTATACATCAATTTGTCGTTATAGGTGAGCACAGTTTTGTGGCTCATGCAGGCATGGTAGGTCAAGATGTGTTGCCATATGTTTTAGTTTCTGGCGACCCAGCTGAGCCCTATGGCATTAATTCCTTGGGTATAAAGCGTCGTGGTTTTACAGAAGAACAAATTGCAGCGATTAAATCAGCTTATAAAATTATTTTCCGTCAAGGCCTAAAATCAACTGAAGCAATAGAAAAACTCAAAGAAATGGTTACTGCACATCCGGAGATTGCGCCTATGTTGCAGGCTTTAGAAAATCCATCGGCGCGTGGTATTGCCCGCTAATAGACCTGAGATCTAATATGTTAACTATAGGAATAGTTGCCGTAGAGCCTTCTGCCGATATACTTGGCGCTAGCCTCATGCAAGCTTTATTGGCTACACGGCAGGATATTCAATTCATAGGCGTGGGCGGTCCGCGTATGGCGGCAGTGGGGTTTAAGAGCTTATATCCATTTTCAGCCTTATCGCACATGGGCTTTATAGAAGTCATTAAACATTTACCCCCACTATTATCGGCTCGACGCTATTTGTTATCTCAATTTATTGAGCAAAAGGTTGACCTTTTTATAGGTATTGATGCGCCCGATTTTAATTTATATCTAGAAGAGCGTCTCAAAAAGAAATCCATCAAAACGGTGCATTATGTCAGCCCTAGTGTGTGGGCTTGGCGCTCTGGGCGTATTCATCGTATAAAACGTTCCGTCGATTTGTTACTAACCTTATTTCCTTTTGAGGCACAATTCTATCAAGAACATGCGATGAAAGTGCAATTTGTAGGTCATCCCTTGGCCGATGAAATTGGATTCGATAGTGACATAAATAAAGCGCGCCGTAATTTAAATATAGGCAATGAGGCAAAGATAATCGCTTTATTTCCCGGCAGCCGCAGCGCTGAAATCAAATATATGGCAAGACCTTTTTTGGAAGCAGCACAACTGTGTTATGCGCAAGATTCTAGTTTAGAATTTATAGTGGCTTTGCCAAACGAGGGTATAAAAGAACAGTTCTTAGCAAAATGTGAAGATCTATTAGCGAACTTCCCAGTAACGATACAAGTAGGGGATTCGCATGCCGTATTGGCCGCAGCAGATGTAGTATTGGTTAAATCCGGCACGGTTACGCTAGAAGCTTTATTATATAAAAAACCGATGGTCATAGCATTTATGGCTTCGCCTATCAGTTTTTGGATAGCGCGCAAAATAATCAATGTAAAGTATATAGGTTTGCCGAATTTATTAACCGACAAGCCATTAGTGCCTGAAATCTTACAAGAAGATGCTAAACCTGAAGTGTTGGCAGAAGCCTTGTTAGCCTATTTTAAAGATCCACAAAAAAGCGCTGCTTTAAAAGAAGAATATGAACAACTACATCGTCAATTGCGCTGCAATGCGAGCGAGGTGGCAGCAAAATCTATTTTTGAGTTGTTGGCATTATAAGAAATTGCTGTTGATGTATTTAACACTGTGAATGTCTTCAATTGCTCTGTATCGTCATTGCTGTAAAGGTTAAATTGCACAAAACTAGACGAGTGCGGCGTGGCAATCCATTGCTTGAATAATGAAAATGAGCGTCATGCACAATGAAACTTAAAAAACACGGTGAGTTGTGCGTCATATTTATCACTCTATCTCGGTTATATCCAGGGTTGTGCCGTTTGAGTTCCTAGCTGACTGGGCCCGGTCACGTGACATCCTCGTCGTGCTCGTGCCTGCGCGCGCCGAGGGCTCCTGTCACGTGCCACCCAGTCATGACTATTGCGCTTTGTCTCAAGTGACTCCATATCCATCTGCATTTTTGTGTAACGGCTAGATCTATAACGTTTGCATCGCCAATTGCGTTGCAATGCGAGTCAGGTGGCAGCGAAAGCAATTTTTGAGTTGTTGGATTTAGGCGGGAGATTTAGGTGTAGAAAATGAATATGAATCTCTGCTATCTTCAATATCGTCTATACTTCTTTTCTTCTCAGACGGAGTTGGTGTTGTTTTTAATTCAATAATAAATGGTGTGATCGGAGGACTTATAGGTACAGACAAATGAGGGGAGTATATACTATATAAATCACTTCCTTCACGAGATTTTCCTTCTGGTGATAAGACCCATTTTGGTGTATCTTGTCCATTGGCACTAGCTATAGGTGATAATAGCCATGCAGAGGGAGTTTGCTCGCTGCCACTGGCTGTATATTGCGGCGTATTTTGTTTACTACCATTAATCGGACTAGGCGAAAGTATCCATATTTGCTGGCTATCAGTAATGTCGCTAGGCGAATCCCATTGCGATGTATTTTCTTTGCTATCACTAATGGGACTAGGTGGCTTGATCGAGCGGGGCGTATTACCATCAAAAAAGCTGAGCTGAGAGCAACTCGGGTGTTTTCGGGCTGTTGATTTAGCGGCAGGGGGTTCTTCAATACTAATGGTGCTTTTATACGGTGATAACGTATAGGCTGATTTTAAAGCAGGATAATGCAAAGTAGGCGTATAAAAAGCAATAGTATACAATGGCTTATCTGGCGGTGATTCTGAATGCTTCTGAAAGAGCATCATATATTGAGAGCGTTCTGCACGCTTAAGAAAAGTACCATAACTCCCACTAGAACGTTTATGTTTTGGCAAAATGGTTTCTTCATTAGGTTTTTGGAATCGTTCCCCCTTTTCACTATCAGATCCTTGTGATTTTCCCCTTTCTTTTTCTTTTAATCTATCACCAATTTCGATATCAAATCTTTCTAATTGTTCTTTTCTTTCTTTTAATTTATCGCTAACTTCATTATCAGATCTTTCTAACAGTTCTATTTTTGGTTCTGAAATCCGCTTTTTTCCTTTTGGCCTATGGCCAATTTCGTTATCAGACTCTAGTAACTTTTCTTGGTTCACATAGTATCGATCTATTAAAAGCACGGCAAAAACAAGAAAAAGAGTAGCCATAGTAAGAATAGCGTCCATCCATAATAATCTTCTTGTATTTTCTGTCATTTTTTATAGACTCTAATTCTAAGGGAAGGGAATATTATCAGAGCTTCTTGTCATGTGCAAGTAGATTTTTTTAATTTGCTGGTGTAATTTTGTTCAAATTATTATTGAACCAATCTCCAGATTTTTGAGTATATAATGTTAGTTTCATGTTTTTAAACCCCGCTTACACCACCAAGCAGTCAAATATTTTCTAAGCGGTGTTAACTCGCTGTAACTATTGAATAGAACAGAGTAGTCTTTTTCATTTAATAACAATTGCTTAGACTTAAGCTTGGCCTCAATCAACGACGGATGTTGCGCAGATCGTTCAGCAGCAGGTAATAGCAACAAAGCGGCTTGATAGTCTGCCAAAGCCTTTTGAGCCTGCGTGCTTAAAATAGTGTGAATTTCTGCCTTAGAAAGCTCTTGCCAGATGGGTAAGACCGTTAAAGGTAGAAAAACGCGATCTTTTTTGATATTGCGGCCTAGATACAGTATTTCATCCATCAAACTTAAAGCTATAGCCATGCTGCGAGTATAATGCAATACATTCGGATCTTTAAAGCCATAGATATAAGCCGCTAAACTTTGTTGGATGCCACGCGTTCTATAGCTATAGGCCTTAAAATCTTCTTCCGTACAACAATGATCCAGTTCGCGCGTTACTCTGACGCCTTCTAAATAATCCTGCAGCAGGGCAGAGGGTAGCTTATACTGTGTAATAACATCTTGCATCGCTATGGCGGCAGGATGCGTCGCTTTTTGCATAAACATGTGCGCCATTTCTTGATGCCACCACGCCCATTTCACCATAAAAATATCGGTTTCTGTCAAAGTTAACATCTGCGACAGGGTATCGCAAAAAGCATACAATTTCATAACCGCATCTTTTTTATCTTTATTTAAGAATAACCAACTATAATATAAATCACTGCCCGGTGCCGCAAAGCCCATATTGAGCGCATCTTGATACAACCCAGGTGTATTAGCAAAAGGCTCATTTATGCCCATATAAACTCCGCTTTTTCACCTCAAAATTACAAGCAACCTGCATCTCAATCTGGGCCTTGCGATAGTTGCAGATGAGAGAATAATTATAATCATTAGTCATTAGCTGTCTCACTATTCTTAAAGATAGCATGTATGTCTTTTTTCAAGTTAGACAATTCCAATTGTTGTAACTTTTCATAAGCCTTGTTGATAACCACATCGGGAATGCCAGCCAATTGCGCTACATGCAAACCATAACTCTTGTTAGCCGGCCCCGCTTCGATGCGATGTAAAAAGATGATAGAACCATCCTTATCGCTGGCACTGACGTGCAAATTGATAGCACAATCCAGATTATCGCTCAAATGCGTTAATTCAAAAAAATGAGTGGCAAATAAAGTTAAGCTTTGATTATGTTCTGCCAAATACTCAGCGCAAGCGTAGGCTAACGATAAACCATCGAAGGTACTGGTGCCGCGACCGATTTCATCCATTAATACTAAACTTTGTGGGGTTGCTTGTCTTAATATGGTAGAAGTCTCTATCATTTCCAACATAAAAGTAGATTGCTTTTCAGTGAGATTATCGGATGCGCCTATGCGCGTAAAAATGCGATCGACTAAGCCTATGCGCGCTTGTTGCGCGGGTACAAAACTACCGATCTGCGCTAGCAAGACAATAATAGCGACTTGGCGCATATACGTGGATTTACCGCCCATGTTAGGGCCGGTGATAATTTGCATGCGGTTTTGCGGTGTGAGTTTGGTATCGTTGGCAATGAACGGCTCTTCTAAATAGGCTTCAACCACTAAATGTCGTCCTTGTTTGATGAGTATGCCGGGTTCATCGCTCAGTATAGGTCTGTTTAATTCTAAGCTATAAGCGCGTTCGGCTAAGTTGGTTAGCACATCCAACTGTGCCAAGGCATCCGCTAAATGTTGTAAGGGCAATAA
>JBIPMB010000157.1:0-5157 GCA_044369355.1 Gammaproteobacteria bacterium
TAATCTCTTTCATAACTCGTCTCCTATTAATTTGAATGAAAATACATTCTCATTCTGGCACTTTTTGATGCCGTTTTAAAGGAGGCGAGTCCATACCATCATTGCGAGCTTGCGAAGCAAAAAATGCTCACCACGCTTCGCGCTCTTCACTCGCATTTTTTGCTTCGCAAGCTCGCAATGACGGGCTACTATATTGCGTTGCTATTGAATCTATCCCATAGCTATGTGCAATATTCTAGCACAAATTGGCTATGACGCAAAGTTATAATAAGACCTCATTTCGTAGTCGACCCCCGTAAAGCTACGACTGTGGTCAAAAGCAGAACCCTTTTCTCGCCAGAAAGAAAGCATTCCTTCTGAGGCAGAACCAGAGTAGAGGGGGACATTGAACTCTTCATCGCTATAAGCCTGCGGCTTGGCTTCACGAAACTTAAGCTGACCAAAAGTATTACTCAAGCCATAAGCCTGTTTATTGAGCTCCAACAATATTTGTAATTGTAGCCGCTCAGCACCGGTTTCTGCAGAAGCAAGGTTGCCGTCTTCTTTAATGACTAATGCTTTGAATTTCGGATATAAAGTCTGACAGGCATTGCATAGCATCTCAATGGTTAAACCATACTGTTCATGTAAAAAGTTTAATTTAAATTGCTCAAGATGCGTAATGGCATTATGCAATTTAAACCACAAAGACGTAGTATCTGGACTGTCGCGACGCAATTGATTTTTAAGTGTTTGTATCTCCATTAATAAAGCGCTATAACGTGAAAAGTCAAAACCGCATAAAGCAGAAACATCAAAGAAAACCATAGTTAAAAATAAATGATAGGCTATAGAAAATGGTGTTATAGTTTTAGTTAAATTTTCACCAGTTTTGGTGGTGTATTGCCGTTGACTTAATGTCTTTTTGGCTTCTTCTAATAATCCAAAAAGCACAGAGATTAAAAATTCTTCTCGGTTTACATCGGGCGATAGATTCTTAAAAACACGCTTAAACAAAGCCACAGAAATTTCTGAGGAACGTAAAAAATTTTCTCTGCCATCGGCCACTGGGTTTAAAATGTCATAGTTCAAAGCTTTAATAAGTAATTCCTTTTGCTTTTCCACCTTAGGTTCAAATCCTAATAACAGGTCAATTAAATTTTTTTTCTTTGCCATGGGGCTGATTCGGTATTCACGAAAATACGCTTCTAAAATGTTTGCTGAAATAGCCATAATAATGCTCCCTATAAAAAAGTTGAGTTAACACAACCCTCACTCAGGGGAGCAATGATGATTGCAGTGAGTTAAAAGACATTATAGCATTATATTAAAATAAATCAAGACATTTTTAAAATATTTTTCTTGTCCGCTTTTACAACAGGGTGTATACTGCCGCTTTATTTTATGAGCTATTAATAACGATGGATTATCACGCAGAATATCAAAAGAAATTAACCACAGCGGAAAAAGCAGCCGAATGGTTGCCCAAATTAGGCAACATCGGCATAGGCATGGCCGCGAGCGCACCGCCCGCACTATTACGTGCAATAGAAAAAAGAGTACAACAGCGCGATATTCAACGACTCAATTTATATTATCTACACTCCGCATCGCCCTTATGTGACAGTTTGTTAAAATACGAATACATGGATCGCATCAAGCCACATCCTTTCTTTATGGGAGCAGCAGAGCGCGAATTAATTCAACGTGGTGTAAAAGACAATAAGCGCGTCGTTTTCTTTGTGCCTACGAGCTTTAGTGAAGTACCCAAAGTTATTGAAGACTATTTAGACCTAGACACTTTTATCATGACGGTTTCGCCTATGGATAAAGGCGGTTATTTCAGTTGTGGTACCAATAGTGATTACACTATTCCATCTGCAAGAATAGCTAAAAAGCTCATTGTAGAAGTGAATGAACATATGCCTAGAGCTTTTGGCAATTGTAGCCTGCATTTGTCTGAGATCGATATGTTAATTGAGAATAATGTACCCTTATGCGAAATACCCGCAAAAGCCATTTCTGAAATAGATAAAGAAATTGCAAGACAAATTATTCATCTCATTCCAGATAAAGCCACGCTGCAATTTGGTATAGGTTCCGTGCCCAGTGCCATTTGTGCCGCTTTAACAACACATCGAGATTTGGGTTTGCACAGCGAATTGATCACCCCTGGCATCATGCAACTGATTCAATGTGGGGCCATTAGCAATAAATTTAAAAACATCAATCGCCATAAAAGTGTTTATACTTTTGCTTTAGGCGATAAAGCTATGTATGACTTTTTAGATGACAACTCTAGTATGGAATGTCATTCGGTAGATTATGTCAATGATCCTTATGTGATCGCAAAAAACGATAATGTTATTTCTATCAATAGTTTTGTACAAGTCGATCTGTTTGGGCAAGTTAACGCCGAATCAGTCAATGGTAGACAATTTAGTGCTATAGGCGGACAATTGGATTTTATACGCGGCGCACAGTTATCCAAACAAGGCTGTTCCATTCTAGCCGCACATTCTACTGCCGCTGAAGGCAGCGTTTCACGCATTATCCCTATTGTTTCTGGACCAATCACAGATTCCAGAGTTGATGTGCAATACGTTGCAACTGAATATGGCATCGTCAATTTAAAAGGTAAATCCACTTATGAAAGAGCCATGGTACTCATCGATATTGCTCATCCCAAATTCAGAGCTGAACTGTTGCAACAAGCTAAGGATTTGATGGGATTAAAAGGGTGGGTTTAAGGAAATCCAATGTCACAGTCCAAAATAACTTTCAGCACTCAAGAAAAGAAATGGCTATGTGATCACCACATAACTCGAGAAACAGATGGTAAAGCAGCGCTGATATACCCTATGGGAGCTGAGCGTTTTTTATCGTCTAAACTATTTGGCAATAGAAAATGGCAAGATAGTTATGATATTAGAGCAGATATAGAGAGTAAAGACGTATTAGTGATTCCAGGTTATGGTAATAGTAGCTTTTTATTTGCCGAAGCAGGGGCTAAATCGGTCACAGTCTATGATAAAGATCCGGTGACTATAACCTGGATGAAAGCCTTTAAGAAATATTATCATTATCGTGGCGATAAGAGGCAAAGAAAAGGCTTTCCGTCTATAGGCGAATTACTAAGTGCTTTAACCTCAGAGTATCCTCCTTATACAATTTTACCCACTAAGAAATTACGACAAATATTGCTGCGCTTGTTTAATCCACAAGCGTTACGGCGGTCCTATATTTTTTATATATTCTTATTAGTGCGTCAAGCTATTGAGAAAGAACCTGAAGAAGATTTTGAACTAAACAAGAATATACAATTTTATACTGGGGAATTACAGCAACTACTAGAAGAGCAGAAAGATAAATCTTTTGGCACTGCTTTTGTTCCCTATCTTTTAGGTGTTGAAAATGGCGTAGGGAAAAAACAAGGTATTGTTGATTTTGTAGAAAAATTAATTGAAATCGTTCCAAATGGACATATATTAATAACGCCTTCTAGAAGCACCAAAGAATTCCGCATTACGGGTAAACGATATTTTATCACTACGGGTTATAATACTCTTGGCGCTATCCCTGAACTGCAGAAATATGTTATAAAAGAAGATTCTCGTTGGTTTGAAACACAGGGTTTAGCGATATTAGGAGTAAACAATGGATAAAATAATTTGTGCGGGTAAAAATTATTTGGAACACGCTAAAGAAATGAAAGATGGCATTCCAGAAAAGCCCGTGCTATTTCTAAAACCACCCAGCGTTCTTAAAACTTGTGCGAACTGGCAGGATGAATGTGTACTGCATTGGCCTCATGGCGCTAACGAGGGGGATATACACTACGAATGTGAGTTGGTATTTCTCATAGCAAAAAGTGGTTATTGCTTATCTGAAAAAGAAGCTCTAGCGGCTATTTCTCATGTAACCGTAGGATTGGACATGACGAATCGTACCCTACAAAAAAAGTCAAAAGATGCGGGTGGTCCTTGGGAAATAGGCAAAGTCTTTCCCGATGCGGCCGTCATAGGCCCTTGGCTTTCTCTAGATAGCTTGGATATGAGTACGCTGCCATTCGAATATACCCTGAATGGTGAAGTACGCCAAAAAGGCGATAGTGCCGAGATGCGTGTTAATCCAGTAGAGCTGTTAGTCTATGCTAGCCAGTATTTCCCCATTTGTGCGGGGGACTTACTATTTACGGGCACGCCCGCGGGTGTCGGAACGGTTAAACGAGGCGATATAGCCAGGCTATCTTTGCAAAAATACGCTTACACCGTTTGCTGGCGCTAAGCGGAGTAGGGTGGCCCATATTGTTTAAATTTAGCTCTATATATTTTTGTTTTTTTATTAAATTTTGCCCAGAAAGTATAGACAAGCTATTTCACTTTCACTAGTATTCTCTTTGGTTCCTGCCGACTAGCAAATCTTGGGTCTAGGGAGACCTTCTTTAATTAACCACCCATTGTGCATAAACTGCACGAATTGGTTGTTCAAAACCAGTTTCTGCGATGGGTAGCGACAGTAACTTAATTTTTTCAAGGGATAACTAAACAATGTCAAACGAACACTGGGGATACCACTTAATGCTAGATTGCGCTAGCTGCGATAAACCGAGAATCATGGATGCAGCGCATGTTACCGCATTCGCGAAAGAGCTGGTCAAAGAAATTGATATGGTGGCTTACGGAGAGCCGCAAGTCGTTAACTTTGGTACTGGCAATAAGGCTGGATTTACACTGGTACAATTGATCGAAACCAGCAATATTTGCGCTCATTTCTGCAATGATACGGGCGATGTCTATTTAGATGTATTTTCTTGCAAACCTTTCGAAATAGAAGCGGTCAAAAGAACCGTTGCAAAATATTTCAAGGCAGAAGCCATGAAAGCTAACTTTTTAGTCCGTCAAGCCGTTAAAGAACGTGTTGCGGAACCAGCCTAAGAAATATCTCTAAGTGGACGTCTGTACTATAAAAATAGGGTATAGGCGTCTACTTAATATCAAAATTGGGAAACAACCTGTTTCCCAATTGTATAATCACACATTCTAAGCCAGTTTCTTCTGCAATACGCTTATGAGGAGATAAAGGAGACCATAATGACAATTCAAAATAACATAGCTGGAAAACTGATATCCATAGGTTTTGGGCATATTATTTCAAAGTGCGCTATTATTGCAGCAG
>JBIPMB010000316.1:0-5112 GCA_044369355.1 Gammaproteobacteria bacterium
CCCTCACGCAAAGGCACGAAGGCGCCTTTGCTCGGACGCACAAAATAAGTCCGCCGACCCAGGCGTCTGGGTCGGCGGGCTTATTTTGTGCGCCCGGAGGGATTCGAACCCCCAATAACGGTTCCGAAGACCGTCGTGATATCCATTTCACCACGGGCGCGAGGTGTTTCACGTAGAACTTACAGCAAAAAAGTTATTTTCCCAAGGTTTATTTAGCGTTACGCGCCTTTCGGGGGAGGGGAAGGCGTACTAGAATCCAGCAACATGCAACGTTTTTCTATTCCGGCAGAAGTTTCCCGTGTAACAGAAGCCATCGAAGCATCAGGCTTCAAGGCGTACCTGGTTGGAGGCTGCGTCAGAGACCTACTTATAGGGAGAAGCCCCAAAGACTGGGACGTAACCACCGACGCCACCCCCGAAGAGATCCAGTCTGTCTTTGGCACAGAAGACAGTTTCTACGAGAACACCTTCGGCACGGTCGGCGTGGTTAATCGTGAAACTACCGACGAAAGCCTCAAGGTAGTCGAGGTTACGCCATTCCGAACGGAAACGGGGTACTCTGACTTTCGCCGCCCGGACGAGGTCAAGTTCAGCAAGAAGCTCGAGGACGACCTCCATCGCCGTGATTTCACCGTTAATTCAATTGCCCTTTCTAAAGGACAGCTGGTTGACCCCTTTAAAGGACAGGAGGATATCTCCGCGCGGGTTATCCGAGCGGTAGGGGAGCCGAATAGGCGTTTCTCGGAGGATGCCCTACGCATGCTCCGGGCCATTCGCCTGTCTGCGGAACTAGATTTCTCAATCGAAACCGAAACAGCTGCCTCTATTCAGGCTAACGCGAAACTGCTTTCGCACGTTTCACGTGAAAGGATCCGCGATGAGTTCACCAGAATCCTCCTGTCTGCCAAGCCCATGGTTGGCCTGGAACTCGCGAACCGCCTAGGGCTCCTAGAGCACCTCTCGCCTCATTTCTGCGCCATGGTTGGGGTAGAGCAGGGGAAACAGGCCCATAAATACGATGTTTGGGAGCACTCCCTCCGATCTATGCAGCACGCGGCAGATAAGGGTTTCAGCCTAGAACTACGCCTGGCAGCCCTTCTTCACGACATCGCGAAACCGCCAACAAAGCGGGTAGAAGGTGGCCAGACCACTTTTTACGGTCACGAGGTGGTAGGGGCCAAAATTTCCCGAAAAATCCTTCAGGATCTTCGGTTTCCAAAAGAGTTCTCGGAAACCGTCGTTACCTTGGTTCGTTGGCACATGTTTTTCTCGGATCCCGAGAAAATTACCCTTTCTGCGGTGCGCAGAATCATTTCTAAGGTAGGCGCGGACCGTATTTGGGACCTAACCAACCTTCGAATTTGCGACCGGATCGGCACCGGACGCCCAATGGAAGAGCCATACCGGCTCAGAAAGTATAAATCCATGATCGAGGAAGCTCTGCGCGATCCAGTTTCTGTAAAAATGCTCGCGGTTAAAGGCGACGACCTAAAAGAACTGGGAATTCCCGCCGGACCCAAGTACGGCAACATCCTGCACGCGCTGCTAGAAGTAGTCCTCGAGGATCCGAGCAAGAACACCAAAGATTTCCTGCTTTCCAGGGCAGCTGAGCTTTCAAAACTTCCGGACGAAGAACTGGAAGCTTTGGGCGCCGCCGGTAGGGATTCGAAAGACGAAGAGGAGGGTAGGGAGCTGGCCGAGCTCCGAAAGAAGCACTCCGTCCGGTAGGTAAAAGAAAAAACGCCCAACTGGGCGTTTTTTCTTTGTTCCACGTGTAACCCTAAAAATAACAGAGCCGCCTTTGTTGGGCGGTTCGTGTAGTTTTCTGCGGACGGGGCGTGAGGCGCTCGTATCTTATTTATTCAGTTTTTTCGTAACTACACGAAGGGAGAGGCCCTAGGCGGCTCGGGTTGATTCAGCCAACGAACTCGGGAGGAAGAAAGTCTCAGAACCCGCTTCTTTATAGGGGGAGAAGTCCCAGACGTGCGGCGAATACTGACTTCTGTCCAAATCCTTGGCTAATTCAGACGGCGGCTTCTCGGGGGAGAAGAGGCTCGTCGTGTCTGAAAGGTGCTATCTCGTAGATGATTATAGGACATCTATGAGACAACGCTATAGGACATGCAATCAAATCTGTGGATAACTCAAATTACCTAAGCGTTAGCGATACCGGACAGTGGTCCGATCCTTCCACATCGGCCAAGATCTCCGACTTATCCACACGGCTTTTGAGCTCTTCGCTCACAAAAAAATAGTCGATTCTCCAGCCTACGTTTCTTTCCCGAGAAGCGGTCTTAACGTCCCACCAGGTGTAGGCGTCTTCTTTGTCGGGGTGCAGCTGCCGGAAGGTGTCGCTGAACCCCGCGGCAATAACCTCATCAATCCAGGCTCGCTCTAGCGGGTGAAAGCCAATCTCTCCGTCATTTTCTTTAGCCCGCTTGAGGTCGATGGGGTGGTGGGCGGCGTTCACGTCGCCGCAAAAAACCACGGCGTACCCTTCTTTTCTGAGTTTCTGCGCGTAAGCCAGGAACGCCTTGTAGTAGGCGAGCTTGTACTCGAAGCGGTGAGGCTCGCCTCCTCCATTTGGGAAATAGCAGTTGAGCAGGGCGAAGCCGGGGTAGAGGAGCGCCAGAAAGCGTCCTTCCTGGTCTAGCTCCGGCACGCCTAGCGCGTCACGAACCTCTTCCGGCTCTTCTTTAGCGTAGACGGCAACCCCGCTGTAGCCCTTACGGGTTCGCGCGTGATCAAAGTAGGCGTGATAGCCCTCTGGCGAGAGGAGGTCTTCCGAGAGCTGATCTGGGTGAGCTTTTGTCTCCTGAACGCAAAAGAAATCAGGTTTCTCTTTGAGAAGCCAAGCCAGGCCGCCTTTTCGGTGCCAAGCCCTGATGCCGTTAACGTTCCAGGAGATGAGGCGGGTAGACATGGCGGCATAGTACCTCGCCCGCAAACACGAACATAGAATTACCTTAGGCGGGTGGAGCCTGTTAGGGCAAGGAAACTATTTCGCCCGGCGTTTGCCGTGAAAGGCCTTGTGGACGTCGTGGAGGTGTTTGTCGGTCACGTGCGTGTACACCTGGGTGGTGGTGATGTTCGCGTGACCTAGGAGCGCCTGGACGGCGCGAAGGTCAGCTCCGTTGCCAAGGAGGTCGGTGGCGAAGCAGTGGCGAATGGTGTGCGGCGTAACCTTTTTCGAGACCCCTGCCTTAGTGGCGTAGAAGCGAACAATGCGCTCGACAGAGCGAGGCGTAAGACGAAGCGTCTCCTGCTTCTTCATTACGGCCGCGCCGGCCTTGCCCGGCACCTGCGCGAACATGGCGTCGTCGAAGTCGTCTCGCTTTTCCAGGTAGTTTTCTAAGGACTTTTTGGCGGCACCGGACAGGAAAACAACGCGAACTTTGTCTCCTTTCCCACGCACAGAAAATTCGCCGCGGCTGAGATCTAGGTCGCGGGGGAGCGAGCAGAGCTCTGAAACGCGCAACCCTGTCGAGAAGAGCATTTCGAGCATGGCGCGATCGCGCAGCCCCTTAACCGTAGAGGTATTAGGCCCACGCAGTACGCGCTCGAGCTCATCAGCCGAAATCAAATCAATTTCGCGAGCCGGTACCTTGGCCAGCTCAATCTGCTCCGGCGCGAGCGAGCGAAATCCACGTTTCGCCAAAAATTTAAGAAAAGCGCGCAGGGCGATTAGGTAGTAGTTCTGCGTGCGCTTCTTGAGGGTAGCCGCAGCTGCCGGAACTTTAGCGGAGCGGGGGAGGGCAACAGCAGGCTGACGATTGAGCCAGAGGCGATACTCGCGCACCTTCTCGGCGGTTACCTCGGCGGCTTTGGCGAACTTTCCCCAGCGAATGAAGCGGTCGAGGTACCGGGCGTAGTTTTCTATCGTCTTCACAGACCTTCCGCGCTCAATCTCGGTATACTCCAGGAAGTCCCGAACGAGGGAATCGATTTCAGAGCGTTTTTTGTCCGCCATTGGCAACAGTGTCGCACAATAAAACGAGCCGCCAAAGCCTTAAAAGGCTGGGGTAGGGTCCGGCTTGCGTCTTTGTTTTGACTGTGATACAGTGGCAAAGCCATGCTGACAAAGAAGCAAAAGGGTAAGTCGATTGCGGAGACGCAGATGCACGACTCGGACACCGGTTCCCCGGAGGTCCAGGCGTCTATTCTGTCTAAGCGCATCGAGGAGCTCTCCCGGCACCTCAAGAAAAACCCGAAGGACTTTCACTCTCGGCGCGGCCTGATCGGTATGGTCGCCCGCCGTCAGTCGATGCTCGGCTACCTGCTTAAGAGCCACCCCAAGCGCTACGCCGCGGTGGTTAAGAAGCTGGGGCTGAAGAAGAAGGCCTACGGAAACGAGAGGGCGCCGCGGAAACGCGGCGCTGCTGTTTTACGGACAAGGCGGCATGGCGCGCGATCGGGGAACCCCGAAAACGCGCGACGATTTACGAACTCAGCCCGAAAACTTTTTACCGGCAGGCAGCGACCAGTCTCGCGCCGCTCGGGATTAAGGCCCTAAAAATATAGATATTTATGGTTACCAAGCACAAAGACCAGCGTGTCGGCGTATTTATCGACACCCAGAACCTCTACCACTCAGCGCGAAGCATTCACAACGCCAAAGTTAACTTCGGTGCCGTGGTTAAAGCCCTCGTGGCCGACCGCCGCATAGTTCGCGCCATCGCCTACGTTGTCGCCTCAGAATCACGAGAAGAGGCCGCTTTCTTCGAAGCCCTACGCAAATCTGGCATCGAAACCAAAGAGAAAGACCTGCAGGTTTTCAGCAATGGCGCCAAAAAAGCTGACTGGGACGTCGGCCTCGCCATTGATGCCGTACGGATTGCCCCCAAGCTCGACGTTGCCATTATTGTTTCAGGAGACGGCGACTTCGTGCCGCTGGTTGAGTACCTCCGCTCGAACGGGGGATGCCAGGTTGAGGCGGCCGCCTTCGGGCGATCTACCTCGGGTAAGCTCCGCGAGGCGGTGGACGATTTTACCGACCTAGACAAGGATTCGAGCCGATTCCTTATTGGCCCGCGGCGCGCGTCTGCGCCGGCGGCAAAAGAAGCCGCACCGGAAGCGGTAAAGGTTCCGGCGGCGCCAGTTCCCGCAGCGGCA
>JBIPMB010000277.1:0-5090 GCA_044369355.1 Gammaproteobacteria bacterium
CGCGCGCTTCGCGTTCCTCTTGGGCGTGCCGATCTTGATTGGCAGCGGCGGCAAGAAGCTGCTCGACATTGCCGCGGACGGCACCTTGGCCACGGTTTGGCAGCCGCTCTTGATCGCCTCGGCCGTCGGCTTAATCTCTGGCTACCTCGCGATCGGCGCCCTCACGCGGTTCCTCTCGACCCGCACCCTCTGGCCGTTCGTCTGGTACCGCCTGGCGCTCGCCGCGGCGCTCGCGCTCTGGGTTCTCTAGCCAGCTGCCGGATGGCGGCTAATTTTGACAAGACTGCAAAATGTTGTAGTTTGCCGACAGGTATCCGGCGCGTTTGCCGGTAAAGCAAAGTATGAAAAATCAAAAACCAATATCCTCCCTTGAAGTCTTGTTCGACCAACCCGGCATGTGCCTGGACACGGTCGGCATTGTGGCCACCGTTTGCGTGGTCGCCAAGCTGGCGGCCACCCTCGTGGGCGTCCCCATGACCCTGGGCCCGGTCAGCATCACCCTGGTGCTCGTCATGGCCTGCTGGACTATCCTGGGAGATGCCGCGAAGCTGCCCCTGACGGCTTTCCGCGAGTGGTGCGACGACGCGCTCCGCGCGCCCCGTTTCATTCCAACGGAATGGGTCAACCCCTCGAGCCTGACCGGCCTCGCCTTCAAGGGGGTCGCCGAGCCGAACGAGCAGGTGGTCTGCGACGCGGTCCACGCCTACCTCGGCAGGCGGCTCGAAGCGAAAGAATCGGTTGCCCCAATTGGGCAGCACGAGGCAATGTTTAGCTACGAGACCGAGGAGAAGCTCCACCAGTGGAAGTTCTCCTTCAACTTCAGGAACGGACGTGACGATGTTACCGGCCAGCCGTTCGTCTGGATTACCGCCGCTCACGTTTACGAGCTCTGATCCTCGCGCCCAACCGGGCGCTTTTCTTTTTTTTAGCCGAACAGGCTCGCCGTCACACCCTGTGGCAGCTCGGCCGGCGTCTGCCAGGCCGAGGTGTCGAGCTTGGCCTTCTGCACCTCGCCGCCTTGCACCGGGTACTTCAGGTAGCCCTTCTTGAGGGCGAAGTCGAAGAGGTCGCGGGTGACTTTCACGTCCTGCTCGCAGTACGAGATGACCTCCTTAATTTTGCCCTCGCGCCACCAGACAATGGACTGCAGACCGTCGGCCGATTTACCGTGTCCGAGCGTGGCTTGGGCGACGTCGTCGAGCTTGATGCGGCGGCCGACCACCTTCTGGAGCTCCTTCATGAGGTCGACCGAGCGCAGGCGGGCGATTTGCCCCGGGTAGCGGCGGGCGATGATGGGAATGTCGAAGTGGTTCGAGTTCCAGCCGACGAGCACGTGAGATTCGGCTAGGAGCTTCCAGAACTCCGGCAGGTCTTTCTCGAGGTAGCTGGTGATTTTGCCGGTCTCGGAATCGTGCGCCGAGAGCACCGCGAAGGCGAGGTCGGCCGGGTCCCAGGACTCGGCCTCCTCGAAGGTGTTGGCGGTTTCGATGTCGAAGGTGATGACGCGCATGCGGAAAATAAAATGGGTTAGGGGGAGATTGTGTCAGCGCCGGCGCGCGGAATCAAACTGTGGAGAATTCTCGCCGCCCGCGCATTCTAGCAGCGCGGGCGGTGCTAGAATCGTGCCGTGACCGAAGAGACCGTAATTAGCCTGCCGGTGCCTCCTGGCGCGCTCTGGGCGCTCCTGGCCTTCGCGGCGGCAATCTTTATGACCGTCTCGGCGGTGGTGCACCACCACTGGGGCTACTACGGCCTGCGCGAGAGCGAGCGCGCCGGAACCGCCGCCGTGTACTACGTGGTTTCCGGCATCTTCCTCGCGGGCATGACCGTCTCGGCTATCGCCTACGGCGCTTTCTAGTAAAAATGATTAGCTTCAACGAAGGGGAAGAGGTGGTGCTCGAGGCGCGGCGGCACTGGATTGTCGTGCTGCCGATCTACATTGTTCTGGTCCTGCTTTCGCTCGCCCCGGTTGCCCTCTACGCGATCATCGACGCTCTGCCGATTACCCTCGAGACCACCGGCTGGGGGCCGGCGCTGCTCGCCTTTGCCTACTCTGGCTGGATGCTGGCGCTGTGGGTCGGCGGCTACTTCGCCTGGCTGGACCACCACCTCGACATTTGGATCGTCACCACCGAGCGCGTCATCGACGTCGAGCAGAAAGGGTTCTTCCGGCGAGAGACCTCTTCGCTGCGCTACGACCGCATCCAGGACATTACGGCTGAGGTGGATGGCGTCCTCGCCACCTTCCTCAAGTTCGGTGACGTGCGGGTGCAGAACGCGGGCGAGGCTAAGGAATTCGTTATCGCCAACATCGCCAACCCGCAGCTGGTCGTCGACACCATCAACGCCGAGCTTGCCCGGCGAGGGAGGATTGCCTCGATCGTCGCCTAGCGTCCGCGGCGAAACGCGAAAAGCGCCCGTCGGTCGACGGGCGCTTTTCGCGGGAGCTGACGCTGCCTAGCCTCGCGGCGTGGCGCCTTCGCGCGGCTCGACCGTCGGCATGACGACGTGGCGGACCTTGGCGCGGCTGATGGTGCGAATGATCTCGTCTTCGTCGTCGGTGATGAGGTAGAGGTCGGGGTCCGCGGCATCGATTTTGCCGGCGGCCAGGAAGGTCTCGCGGACCAGGCGATCGAAAGGTGCCCAGAAAGCTTTGCCCACCAAAATGATTGGAACCTTCTCCATCTTGGCGGTCTGCACCAGGGTCAGGATCTCCATGAGCTCGTCGAGCGTGCCGTAGCCGCCGGGGAAGAAGAGGTAGGCCTCGGCCGAGTAGGCTAGGCAAACCTTGCGGGTGAAGAAGTAGTAGAAGTCGACGTGCTGGTTGAGGTAGCGGTTGGTCATCTGACCGTCCGGCAGCTGAATGGTCATGCCGACCGAGGTGCCGCCGGCTTCAAAGGCGCCGCGGTTGCCCGCTTCCATGATGCCGAGCGCGCCGCCGGTGACGACCGCGTAGTCGAGCTCTTTGGCAATGCGGCCCGCGATGCGGCGCGCCTGCTCGTACTCGGGGTGCCCTTCGGGCGTGACCGCCGAGCCGAGAATGGTCACCGACGGCTGGCAGGTCGAGATGAACTGTAGGCCCGAGCGCAGCTCGCCCGAAACGTGCTTCACGCGCATCTCGATGTCCTGCGCCAAGTGCTCGAGGGTAACGGGGTCGCAGACGTGCTTGCCGCGGCTAACAACTCTTGGTGTCGGGTTTGGTGTATCCATTGCGGGGAATTGTAGCAGGAGGCGCGCCGCGTTTAAAAATAAAAACGCGCCCTCCCGAATTCGGGAGGGCGAGAGTGTTTTCGGACTTCGGTCACCGCGACCAGACGAGGCGTCGGCGACCCAGGAGGGCGAGCTCGACGCAGGCGACGGTCAGGATAACGAACAGGGCAGGAACCCACCGGTACGGCGACATCATCGCCATAGCTACCGAGAAGCAGCTACCGACCATGAGCAGCATGTGAGCGGCAACGATTTGCCCGACAATGAACTGTCGGCCGAGATCGTTGCCGTTCGCGATCCGGCCCTGCGCCTCGACGTTCGCCGTGGCGTAGGGGCCGAAGCGGGCGAGGGCCCAAGGGATGGCCGCCAGCGCAACGTAAGGGCCGACTGGCAAGAACGACTGGCTGGGGCCGTTCTTGAGGTGGAGGATGATTTCGCCGATGAGCATCGCCGAGGCAATGCCTGCGGCGAAGAATCGGAGGATTTTTACATAGTTTTCCATCGACAACAGCGAGGCTGTTTCGATGCCGTTTTTCCAGTGATTGATGGTACGCATCTATATAATTATAACATTTATATATGAAAAAGCAAGTATCAGGCCAGCGCCGCCTTTCTGCTAGATTGCGTCGGTGAGCCAGCCGGTGACTTTTTCCATTACCGCCAAGGATTCCGCGTCCCGCGCCCGGGCCGGCGTCTTGCGCACGCCGCACGGCGAAATGCAGACGCCGGCTTTCGTGCCCGTCGGCACCAAGGCGACCGTCAAAGGACTGACCCCCGAGCAGGTAGCCGCTACCGGCGCCGAGGCGGTCTTGGGCAACACCTACCACCTGTACCTCGAGCCGGGACACGGCCGAATTGCGGCGATGGGCGGCCTGGGTAAGGCGATGGGCTGGAAAGGCCCCACCTTCACCGATTCTGGCGGCTTCCAGGTGTTCTCTCTGGGCGTCGCCTTCGGGCGTTCCATCAAAAAAGTGGCCAAGGACGACGCGCCGGAGCTTCTCTTGGCCGCTGGCGAAATTGCCCGCGGCGAAGGCCGCAACGTCTCAGAGCACTTCAAGCCCGCGCAGGTGGCCGAAGAGGGCGTGATGTTTCGCTCGCACCTCGACGGCTCGGCGCACTTTTTGACGCCCGAAAAATCTATCGAAATTCAGAACGCGCTCGGGGCCGATGTTATTTTCGCCTTCGACGAGTGCCCGGCGCCGTCCGAGACCCGCCGCTACCTAGAGGAGTCCCTGCACCGCACGCACCGCTGGGCCAAGCGCTCGCTCGTGGCGCACCGGAATTCTGAAATGGCGGGGAAGCAGGGCATTTTCGCCGTGGTGCAAGGCGCCCGGCACGAAGATCTGCGTCGCGCCTCGGCCAAGGCGCTCGCCGAAATGGGCTTCGACGGGTACGGCATCGGCGGCTCGTTCGCCAAGGAGGACGCCACCAAGATTGTTTCGTGGGTCAACGAGGAGCTGCCGGAAGAGGCGCCGAAGCACCTCTTGGGAATCGGCGAGCCGGAAGACATTCTGGCGGGGATCGCCGGAGGCTGCGACACCTTCGACTGCGTTTCGCCGGCGCGCCTGGGCCGCACCGCGATTGCCTACACCGCGCGCGGCAAGATCAACCTCAAGAATGCGGCGATGCGCGACGACCTCTCGCCGACGGAAGAGGGGTGCGACTGCTACACCTGCGCCTCGGGTTTTTCCAAGAGCTACCTGGCGCACCTGTTCCGCGCGGAAGAAATGCTGGGCGCCACGCTGCTCACGATTCACAACATTCGCTTCCTGGTGCGCCTGTGCGAGGGCGCCCGCGCGGCGATCGCCTCGGGGAACTTCGTGGCCTACGCGAAATCGTTCATTGACGGCTACCGGGCCTAGGCTTAAAAACTGCCTTTT
>JBIPMB010000032.1:0-16414 GCA_044369355.1 Gammaproteobacteria bacterium
GTACCTATTAAAGACATCTTTCTATACCCTTTGGCTCGAAATTTTAGGGCATTATTGAAAAAATAGCCTATTCTCCTGCCGGGGTTAGTCGAATATTTACGATCTGGCTAGTGTATCTGTTTGTTTTTCCTAGACTATTTCAGAAAGAAAAAATGGATATTGATTGTCTGGTAAGGAGAAGGAGCTTTATACAACGCATATGAGCAAAAGATACACAAATTTGAAAGCTAAGAGTTTATTTAAAAAAGTCATCCCTGCTTTTAGTGAGAGCCGCCATTTCTTTCTCTAGGTCTTCTTTAGCTTCAGGGCTAGCAGATTCCGGAGTTGTATTGTATAAAACGGGATGATTAAAATATTCAGCTAACAATTCTTGTTTTTCTACAAAAGTTTTACCAAAAAGAAGAGCGCCTAATTGTAAAGCAACGTCGAATCCTGAAGTCACCCCAGCACCGGTTACTCGATTGCGATCTACAACAACTCTCTGATCGATTGCTATTGCACTAAAAGAGGGTAAATATTTTTTTGACATCCAATGAGTGGTTGCCTTATAACCTTTTAACTCACCTGCGTTGCCTAATATTAAAGCGCCTGTGCAAACGGAACTTAAGTATTTTAGTTCTGGTGTTTGCTTTTTAATGAAAGGAATCAGTCCATTGTCAGCAGCAATAGCCTTTGTAACGCCTTTTCCTCCTGGCACAAAAAGCACATCTAATTGTGGTGCTGTGGAAAATGTAGCGTTGGGTTTTATCCGTATAATGTCTACACTGCTTTTTACGGTGTCTAGATTATTAGAAATAAAATATATTTTTGTATTTGGGAAATTAGAAAAAACTTCTAAGGGCCCTGTAACATCCAGCTGGTCAAAATCCGGAAATAGAATAATGCCTAACTTCAAAGGTCTTTCTTTAGTTTGGCCATTGTTTAGCGTCTCTGCATTTAACATCGGTTTCTCCAAATTTGTTAAACCATAGGATAGGTTCGTTATCGTGAGCAGGAATACTATGTAAATAATGACTTTCACAGTTATAAGTATCTTCGCTAATATTTATTTTATGAGATTTATAACACTTTTTTGGTTATTTAACAAGGATTAGCCTCATGAAAAAAAATCAATAGCAATGCATATATTGCGTTTAAAGCGGACATACATTATAATGGAATGCTAACTCACCGTTAAATAAATCATTATGAAAAAATATCTACCTGATTTTTCTTTGTTAAGCCGTAATCGTCCTTTTGCATTGCTCTTTTTCGGGCAATGGGTGTCCTTTATGGGCTCCATGATGACGGTAGTAGCCGTGCCTTATCAGGTTTATCAAGAAACGCATTCTATGGCTTTAGTGGGTAGTTTAGGCTTAGTGCAGCTAGGTTCATTATTGGTGTGTGCCTTGTGGGGCGGCACTATAGCCGATAAATACCATAGAAAACCTTTGCTATTGTTAACGGGCTTATTGTCGACTGTAGGTTCTTTGTGTTTGGTGTTCAATGCGCAGTTCTTTTCGTCTGTGCCACTCGTTTTCTTATTGGCTGCTTTTATGGTGGGCGTGACGGCGGTGGATAGACCTTCGCGCGATGCTTTTGTGCAACAAATATTGCAGAAAGAAGATTTTGTAGCCTATAGTTCAATCACTGCCTTTAAAAATAATTTCTGCATGATAGCAGGTCCGGCTATAGGAGGCTTATTGCTTGCGCATGCCGGTCTGGTTGTATTGTATAGCTTAGATGCCTTCAGCTTTCTATTTATATTGTGCACATTATTTTTTGTGCCTAATCATGCTAATCCAGGTGCCGATCGCAAAGTGGCTTTTTGGGCTTCATTAAAAGAAGGCTTGCAATTTGCTGCTTCAAAACAGACCTTAATGGGTAGTTATTTGGTGGATTTTTTGGCGATGTTATTTGGTATGCCTATGGCTTTATTCCCGGCGATGGCATTGCATATGTTTGGTACAGCTTCATTAGGCTGGTTGTATGCCGCACCTGCTGTAGGTGGTTTGGCTTTTTCTATCATCAGCGGTTCGATGAGTAAAATTAAACGACATGGTTTAGCCATTTCTATTTCTGCATCCTTATGGGGGATTGCGATTATTTTCTTTGGCCTCTGTCATTCATTGTGGTTGGCGTTGTTCTTTTTGGCTTTGGCCGGTGGCTTCGATGCGGCCAGTGGGTTGTTTCGCCAAACTTTGTGGAACGAAACGGTACCTAATACCTTGCGTGGTCGTCTTGCCAGTTTGGAAATGTTAAGCTATATGAGTGGCCCTAAGCTAGGCGATGCCGAAGCGGGTTTTATAGCCAGTGTGTGGGGCATTCCTGCTTCCATTATTTCCGGCGGTGTTTTAACGGTGCTCAGCGTTTTTGTCTGTGGTGTCGCTTTGCCTAAATTTACGGCTTATAGTAGTGAAGTAAGCGTAGAGGGATTAGAGGTACAAAAAGAATGAGGTGTATTAAAATAATCATCATGAAACTGAAATCATTTATCTCTTTATAGCGCAGAAAGAACAAGATTTTTATACTATACTTGCAAAGCAAGAAGCACAGGTTGCTCAAAAAGGATGAAACTTTCTTTCCCGAACTGTCAAATATTTTTTGACAGTTGCGGCCTAGAGTGGGTATGTATCTTCTTGTAGGTTGGTTCTTCTTTATACTGAGTAGTATGTCGGAAATTCCGACCTACCTTCAAAACTGGGATCTCTGCACAAATTATGATAAAATAGCCCATTATTAATACTTAGCAATGGTCCTATGCAAATACCCTTAGCCCTCTATATTCATTTTCCCTGGTGCGTACAAAAATGTCCCTATTGTGACTTTAACTCGCATGCATTGCGCGATACTATGCCCGAAGAGCAGTATATTCAAGCACTTATAATGGATTGGCAACAAGACTTAAAATGGATAGGCGATCGTGAAATCAGTACGATATTTTGCGGAGGCGGCACGCCTAGCCTATTTTCTGGCAATAGCCTCAATCAATTATTGACCAGCATTGCCGAAAGCCGGCCTTTAAAGAACGACGTGGAAATTACTTTGGAAGCCAATCCCGGCACTTTAAAAAGCTATAGCCTAGATGCCTTACGTGCTGCGGGTATCAATCGTTTGTCTATAGGGGCGCAAAGTTTTCAGGCCGATAAATTACGCGCTCTGGGGCGCATTCATGGCCCAGAAGCTATTCATGAGGCAATGCATTTAGCAAAACAAGCGGGATTTACGCGTATTAATTTAGACTTGATGCATGGTTTGCCGCAACAAACAGTAGAGGATGCTTTGTACGATCTACAACAGGCCTGCCAATTACAGCCTACGCATTTGTCTTGGTATCAATTAACTTTAGAGCCCAATACGCCTTTTTATCGCACACCGCCGCCATTGCCTGCAGAAGATGATCTGATATTGATTGCTGACAAAGGAGAAGCTTATTTAAGTGCACAGGGTTATAGGCGTTATGAAATATCGGCCTATAGTCAAAATGAAGATCAATGCAGACATAATGTTAATTATTGGCAATATGGTGATTATATAGGCATAGGCGCGGGAGCGCATGGTAAAATCACTTTGAAAGATGGTACCATTGTGCGTACGGTCAAGAAGAAACACCCTAAGCATTATTTAGAGGGCAATGGTTTTATGCAAGAAGAAACTGTCGTAACGAAAAAAGATGCTTTGTTTGAATTCATGTTAAATGCATTGCGTTTGCAAGATAAAATTACTTGGAATTTGTTAGAGCAACGCAGCGGTTGGCAACGACAAGATGTTTTTGCTCACTGTAATGATTTAGTGCAGAAGGGATTAATGGAATACAACGAAGATTATTTTTATTTAACGGCTATGGGAAAATGTTTTACCAATGAAGCCATCAGCGCATTTTTGCCGGAATAAAAAAAGGAGCAAGTGTTACTGTGGATGATTTAAGTATTTTACAAAAAATTATTTTCATGGGCATACCCATTTTGTTTGCCATTACCGTCCATGAAGTATCGCATGGTTGGATGGCTTTGCGTTGCGGTGATCGTACTGCAAAAGTGATGGGTAGATTAACCCTGAATCCTATTAAGCATGTGGATCTTATAGGCACGATTCTCCTACCCGGCTTGCTCATTTTGATACAAGCACCTTTTATTTTTGGTTGGGCTAAACCCGTGCCGGTGGATTGGCGTAATCTGCGTAATCCTAAACGCGATATGGCCTTGGTGGCTTTAATGGGGCCGTTATCTAATTTTGTGATGGCATTGTTTTGGGCGTTTGCATTAAAACTTATATTAAGTGTTTCTGCAGCGAGTTATTGGATGGTCATGGCTAAAACGGGCATTATGATCAATGTAGCATTGATGGTATTAAATCTATTACCGTTGCCGCCTTTAGATGGCAGCCGCATCTTCAGCAGCTTTTTAAGCCCGCGGGCAGCTTATCACTACAACAAGCTAGAACGTTACGGTTTTGTGATATTAATGGTATTATTGCTCACACATGTGTTGTCGGCCATTTTATTACCACTATTTATGTTAGTGTTAAATATAGTGTCCAGCATCGCTGGATTGAACTAAGAAGGAATTAAAAAATGATTAATACATTATTACGACCTTTACGCTATTGGTTGTCTATGCCTTTATGGGGGCAAATTTTAATCGCCTTAGCACTAGGTATGGCCACAGGCCTTATAGGCGGACATGCTATAGAGCCGATACAAGTCGTAGGCTTAATGTTCATACACGCCATTCAAATGCTGGTAGTGCCAGTGGTGTTCACGGCCATTGTGTGCGCAGTGATGTCTTTAGACCAACTCACGCAGATGCGACGCTTGGTGTTGAAAGCCTTGAGTTTGTATGCGCTCAGCATGATCCTCGCCGCTACCATAGGTGTTCTATGCGCGATAGTTATTGCACCAGGGCTAGGTATGGCCTTGCATTTAAGCACAGCGGCTACTTTGGTACAGCATGTGCCTACTGCCAGTGAAGTGTTGGTGAGTTTTATTCCCATTAGTCCAGTCGCTGCTTTTGTTGAAAACAATGTGATACAGATTTTAATTTTTGCAGTGTTGTTAGGATTGTCTATACGGTTAACTGGAGAAGCAGCAAAACCGGTAGAAGAATTATTTAAATCTTTCTCAAAAGTAGTGTTTAAATTTTCTCATATCATCATTAGCTTTTCACCTTATGGTGTATTTGCGTTAATTGCATATGTGTTTGGCCGTTATGGGCTGATAGTTCTGCTACCCTTAGTTAAATTTATTATTACCGTTTATATGGGTTGTATGCTGCAGATCATTCTAGTCTACGGCGGTATCTTACTCGCCAATGGTATTAACCCGATTAAATTTTTTAAGGCCATAGGTCAAGCGATGATCTTGTCTTTTACCACCTCTAGTTCTGCCGCCACTTTACCAGTAACCTTAAAATGTGCTCAAGAAAAATTAAAAATTTCTAAAAATATGTCCGGTTTTTTATTGCCTTTAGGAACCACCTTTAATTTGAATGGGTTGTCGATTTATTTAGCTGTGGCAACTGTTTTTGCGGCCAATTTATATGGTATTCATTTAGGATTAACGCAGTATTGTACTATAGTCATTACGATTGTCTTCACAGCGATGGGAGCCGCAGCAGTGCCGGGCTCAGCATTGATAGTCATGGGTGCGGTGATGGGTTCAGTTGGTATACCTTTAGGCGCATTACCATTGATCGCGGGGGTGGATCGTTTAAATGATATGGCACAAACCAGCACCAATGTCATAGGCGATTTATTTGCAACGACGCTGGTCGCTAAAAGCGAAGGCAATAAGGTTTTTGATGATGAGGTAGAGGTGAGTGTAGTTGATGAGCCAGTGGTAGGATAGGTTTAGCAGAAGGGCGCCTCGCGAGGTGCCCCTACAGAATGAGCCTCGGAACGTTGTAGGGGCGGCTCGTGAGCCGCCCAGTTTGCTATACAGCACGACCAGGAAAGAATTATGAAAATAAGGTTAAAAGAAAAAAATGATAGCATCATGGCCATCAGCTTATTTATGTGGGCTATAGCCGCGGTATTCTATGGTTTAGATTATCTGCAGCATACAGCGCCTAGCGTTTTGATCGAGCCTATTTCTAATAGTCTGGGTATCAATTACATCGATATCGCTACGATCATGAGTATCTATTTCCCTATTTATGCCTTATCGCAAATTCCCGCTGGTTATCTCATCGATAAATATGGTGTTAAGCAAGCCTTGGGTTGGTCTTGTTTAACTGTCAGTTTGGGCCTGTTTTGTATGTTGGCCCCAACTGTCGCCGCTATTATTGTAGGCCGTATTTTAATCGCTATAGGATCTGCATTTGCATTTGTGGGAACTTTAAAAGTGATCTCAATTTGGTTTCCTGTAAAACACTTTTCTTTTTTCGTAGGGATTACTCAATCCATAGGGGTGCTAGGTGGATTAACCGGGCAAGTTTTTATTAACCACTTGATTGAACTGCATGGTTGGCAAGTGGCGCTTTTTAATATCAGCTTGTTTGGGGTATTGTGGGGTATCGTTATTTTATTTTTGTTAAAAAATAAACCTGCAGCAGGGTTCATAGTACATTCGGCAGTTGCTACAACGCAACAGAGCCATAAGAAGAATGGCAGTTTCTTAAATATACTGCGCGATAAAAACATTTGGTTATTGGCAATTTATGCAGCGATTATGGTAGGCACCGTGATGAATACTTTTGCTGAGTTGTATGATGTGGTCTTTCTAAAAAAATCGATGCATCTAGGCAGTCAACAAGCCACTTACATTACCATGTTTATTTTTATAGGCGTGGGTGTGGGTGCACCTCTGCATGGTCTTATTTCAAAATATTTTTCTAAACAAAGCATTTGGATGCGCTGGTGTGCATTGTTAACCTTGATTGTTTTTCTACTGATTCCTTTAGCATCTATAGCCTCTTTTCCTATCAGTATGCTTATCTTAATTTATTTTTTCTTAGGATTTTTTGTTTCTTCTATGTTATTGTCTTTTTCAATTGCTCGTTGTTGCTATCCTATAGATAGCCACGGGACTATATTTGCGGTGGTAAATACGATCATCGGCTTTGGTGGTTTCTTGTTTCCTTTAATCTTCGCCAAAATCGTCAAAATGACGATGGGCCATTTTCATTTTAAGGATGAATTATTAATGCCTTTATTTTTATTGGCAATCGCATTGCTTATTAGTTTGGTACTTACTTTTCTCATCAAAGAATGGACTAAAGCTTGTGGTTCACAGATATAGAGCCCCTTGTTTTTTAGTATCGTTTGCTCTATTGTTAGCAAGCAGGCCTAGGAATACCTATAGTATATTTTGTAACCAAAACCAGGGAGTAATAGATGAAAAAGATCACGATTAGTATTTGTACTATTTTAGGCACAGTGTTATTAATCAGCGGTTGTAGCCCAAATCAAGCAGTTTATCCAAAACAAACCGCCACCGAAAGCCGCCGCGGAGCCGATAGTATGCAAATCCAACGTTGGGATTTTAATTTGCCCAACCAAGAAGCATGGAAAGTAGGCTACAAAGTGCAGAATGATACCGTTAATAATTTTATTTGGATCCCAAGTAGCCAAAATATGGGAACCTGGAAACAAAATATTACCGATAAATTTATTATTGCAGAAGCTGTTAAAAACAAAAGCCCTAAAGACTTAATGAATGAAGCGCAACAATCCTCAAAAAATCAATGTGAAAAAATCAATTGGCAGATTTTAAGCGAAAGCGATACGCAAGTTGTGTATGAAGCCGATACGATCGCTTGTGGCAAAGATAGCAAGGAAAGTCAACATGTAATGGGCCGCATTCAACGAGGCCAAGGCGGTATTTACTCGCTGCAATATTTTGCAGTACAAGATATTCTCGATGATCAAATGAAACAAACCATGCGAGATACCGTACAAAATGCGAAATTGGTGGCGAATAATTAGTTTGAGCTATGTACGTCATACTCAGCACGCCCAATTTTCATAACCAAGCACAGCAATTAGCTTTACAATTGCAACTGCCTTTGCACACTGAAAAAAGCAAAGGCAGCCTTTTTTATCTTTACTACAATGATGACGGTTTAAATTTAATTGCCACACATTTAAATTTAGGGCCTTTACATTTAGATTTTAACCATGGCGTACTTTATCAACGGATACAACGTGCCGCTATCTCTAAAGAACCCTTAGCACGTGCCGTAGGGTTGCATAAAAATCCTAATCTACACCTTTGTGATGCAACAGCAGGCATAGGCCGTGAAGGCTGTTTATTGGCATCTTTAGGCGCTAGAGTGACTTTAATAGAACGTTCTCTCATTATGGTAGCTTTGTTAAATGATGCGTTGAATCGCTGCGATGCTGTTTGGCGCGAACGTGTCAACTTAATTGCTGCCGACAGTCGCGATTTCTTAGCGACTACAAAAGAACAATTTGATGTGATTTATTTAGATCCCATGTTTGAAGCCCATAGCCATAAGGCTCAAGTTAAAAAAGAGATGCAATATCTACAAGCTTTAATGGGGCCACAAGAAGATGCTGACACATTATTAACCGCTGCTTTAAGCTTAAAGCCAGGGCGTGTGGTAGTAAAAAGACCGCTCAAAGCGCGCTGCCTTTTGGATAAAAAGCCTGATTTTTGTTTAAATTTGGAAGCGTATCGATTTGATATCTATTTGGGTTAACTGGGCTTATTTTGATAATCACAGCGAGTATTATCTTTTGTTACCGTGCAACGATATTTAGGTTGTTGCCAATAAATGCAGAGATTGGTTTGTTCGTTGGGGCCGGAGGCAACATACTGATAGGAAATTTGTCTGCTCGAGACATCGGTAAAATTCATAGACAACGATTGTAAATAGGATAAATTAGAATTTAAGGTGGCAGAGGTCAGATAGGTATTGTTTGGATTAGCCGACCATGTAAATGTTGAAGCATTTTGGCTGGTGGGTTTTAACAATCCTGCTAAAATATGAAGCATACTTGTAGAAACATTAAATCTAGTACTGATACGAATAATCGGGAAATCACCGCGCGTATCTATAGTATATGTATATGCATTTAATCCATGTTGAATGCTATAAAAATTGTCAATTAAATTAGGTTCCACAATATAATTTTGTAATGTGCTGCTGGAGTTGGGTAACCCTGGAGGAGTTGGATTGGAAGTTAAGGGAATAGGATAGCTTAAGTATCCCGTTAAAAACCAATAACAATTGGTAGTATAATATTGCTCTAAAGCACTGGTTAGCATGCGGACGCTATTTTTTATTTGTGCAACGTGTCGGTTTAAAACGGTTTTCTGATACTGCTGTATTCCTATGATAACACCCAGTAAAATCAGAGATGTTACCAACACTAATTCCAGCAATGTTAAACCGGATTGTTTAAATTTATATTTTAAAGTGTTGTTTTTCACCAATATATTCCTTATGGAGAAGCGCGTGTACATCGCACAATATAAGCAAACCGATTTTTTTTATAATCCCCATAGTTTTCCAAGTAAGTAGGTTTGTTGATATCCTTATTTGTATAGCTGCGTGCCGATAAAAAGACTTGACTGTAAGAATTAGCCGAAGTGCTGGTTAATCGGTCTTTAGTATAATCTATATACCAAGGACTCTTTGGGGGTTGATAATTGTCAATCATAGCGTATAGTACATCAATACGAGAACATTGTTCTACGGTGCCATTAGGGCCGAATAGATCGCGATTAATTTGAATGCAGTTAGGGGGATCTGTACTATTCTTACTCTTACTATTACTCTTACATTTATTGTTATTACCTTTATTTCCCCCACTATTATAAGGGGCAGCCTTCCCTTTTACATTGCCATTCCAGCCACAGCATTCAGGATTAGTGAGATCAACAGCTTGTACCGAACCCATATCGATGATTTTAGAATAACGACTGTTTTTAATAACCGGGGTGGTATTGGTATCAGGGCTATTTTGGTATAAGTAAGTGCCTATACCAATACCACTGACCTCAGCTGTAGGGGTGGAATAAACGTTAAAAGCACTGGTAGGCAGTAATGACATTAATGTTTGTGCGGTGCTATTATTGGGCAGTGTGCCCATTTGGCCACCGCTATATTGCACGTAGGAATTGGCCGCACCCGGTGTGCGTATAATTAAGCCTAAGCCTGCAAGTACGTTGGAGGTATTGCCTAGCCCTATATAATTAGCATTGGCATAATATTGGGCTTTGGCAAGGCTAGTATTGCTGCCACAAGAATAATAAGCCTGTGTGTCCAGTGCGCAATGCTGCGGTTGATACCCCACAGCACCTCCAGATAGAGGGCAAGTAAAATTGTTCCCAGAGAGAGTCAACGGAGCCTCATTACTATTTATGCCAGGCAACGGTGAACACAAAAATTCCGATACTTGAGTCATTCCAGCAGATTGAAAGGTAACTGGCTGTCCCTGCCCATAAGGTAAATAATTATTGCTCATTATATTATTCAATTGCACGCCATTAAGGCCATCCTGAGTAGTGATATTGTTATCGGCAATATAATTCTTTTCTATATCCGCCCAATAAGTTATTTCAGTTGTCGTTTTTTGTATTTGCCAAGATTGCGTTTTTATTTTTTGAGCACCAAACTGATAAGTGAGATAAAGGCCCAGACTACCTATCAATAGCATGATTACGAATAAAATATAACCGCTTTGCTTTTGAGGGATCTGCCGTATTTTTTTCATAGACTATTTTATCCTAGATCTTTATTAACAAGATGAACCTGAAAACATCATACTTATATCTGGCCAATTGGCGATTGCCGAACCACTTAAGCAAATTACATCCATGGCCATTAAATAATTGCCATTGGTTACGCTCAAACTATTGTCTAAATAAGCGCGTGAGCATGGACCAGCAGTGCCAGTGCTTGTTGAGATCCAATAGTGGTTATAATTATAGTAGAAACCATCACCAGGCTGTGAAACGGGTGAATTGCCTGCAGGGAATAACACCATAGTTGCTTGGCTATCACTAGGGCAAGTTTGGCTTTGTGGAGAATAATAAAAATTTTTTTCACCATCTTTTTGGCTTGAATAGTTTTCAGATTGAAAGGTACCATATGTACTTGTTGCATCCACTAACCCATAGGATGATGTCACTGGTGCATGCCAATAACTTGCAGTAGTGGCATACATTATGCCAGTGGGTACGGGTGGTGAGTTAGAGGCTTGGGAAAACCCTACAAAAGTAGTGGTATAAGCGATAACAGTCGTAGTATTTTTAATATAGGCGTTGGGCAACATCGAAACTAAGTCTTGTGCGCTGCGACTGCTAGGGGTAGTCACTTGTAATGCAAAATAATTGGTTTGATTCGCAATACTATAAGCAGCACAACCACTGTTCGTTAACCAGGGTGAACAAAAAGAAAAGTTTTTTGTAGCTGTATTGCTTAAAAAAGGAATGAGGGCATTGAGTGAAGTGGGCCACTGTAAATAAACTGTATGATATTGTGTTGCCGCATTAAGCAAACCATTAATTTGTGTTTTAGCTAAAATTACGGTGCTATGCTGTTTTTGTTTTTGCATATACTCTAAAAAAGACAACGATATAATAATCAAGACAGTTAAGGCAAGGAAAACTTCAAGCAAAGTCATGCCCATTATGTTTTTTTTATGATTAGTATACATTCCAGCTTCCTGTTATTGGGCTGTTGGGCTGGCAAACGGTAAAATAGCCTACAGACACATAGGTAAAATTACTGGGTGAGGCTGCAGAAGTACTTTCTCCCAGCGAAACTGTCCAAGTATTCGCATTACGCGTAATACTCGTTTCGATACCTCTAAAACACGTACAATGATCCTGAAATTGATAGCTCAACGGATAGACAAACAATTGAGGTACTAAAGGTAAACCATTTTCATCATTACCGCAGGTTTTAGGTATAGGAATTGTGGCGGTGGGTTTAGGATTGGTTGTACAACTTTTTGCGTCACTACAAATGACTTGTGAACCTACAGTTTGAATCAAGCCATCTTTAGCATACTCTGAAGGTGGACTGGTAGGCCATTGTGCGGGTCTGGGGACTACGGCGGTAACAATATTGCTAGAAGTGCTACAAGGCGTGCTGGTGTTGCGGAGATCGCTAGGTGGGCAAGTAGTCGCAAAAGGCATGCGATCGCGCACTTCTTGAGCCACTTTAGCCGATGGTAAGGCAATGCTGACACCCCAGAAATTACCATTACCGGGTACAGTTATATCGTAGGACCCTGAAACATTTGCTGGAAATAGCGCATATTCTTGATGATTATTTTTCAGAGTGGTGCAATCATTGCCATTATTATTGGCATTATTCTGTTGATTAGGATCTTTAGGCCAGTCTGAACACAAAGCGGCATTGGGTAGGTAACCATTTGCTGTGAGCTGGCTTAAGGTCGTTGGCCAAGCACTGGCATTGTCACTGACTAGAGAGCGTTGATTTTGGTAGTAATTACGTGCTGCTAGCACCAATTGGTTCATTTGCGCTACGGTTTTATCTACCAATTGTTCATGTGAGTATTGTAACTGTTGTGGTACAAGAAAGACCAGAATCATGCTGGCTATAACCAATGCAAGTAATATTTCGACCAGCGTCAATCCATTTAAAGCACGCTTAAACTGCATAGCACAATCCTCTGAACATATTGTACAAAACGATAGCATGTGCCTAAGATCCTTGTCAACGACGAAATTACCTTAAATGACAAGATTCTCACTTATCCTTCGTATGCGTGGCGGTTTAATATCATAACCGCCATTCACAGGAACCGCATTGCCCAGGGGCGGAACAGACTTTAATGATTATATGTTGAATACTATACTTCTCTAAATCTTTAGTATCGGCTGTTAATTTCTCAATAAACCAACGCGATAATTCTTCTACAGTAATATTACGCAAGGGCAGGCGTTTCACATCTTTTTTTAAGAAAGGAATTTTCTCTTGATCAAAATGAGCATATAAATAATCACCGTCTTCTACTAAACGCAAATAAGGTGAATAATCTGCAATTAAGGTATATTGGCGTAACTCATCACAAAGATCACGGATCCTTTTTTTATATAAACCATAGTCAAAGGTCATGCCGTTGTCATCGATCTTAGCGGTGAGGCTGGCATAAACCCTAAAATTATGACCATGCAGCCGCTCGCGATGGGTAGCAGAGTAAATGGTAAAATGCGCGGCGTCAAAGCTCATGTATTCTTTGTTTAATTCTATGACGGTATAAGCACTCATCTACGTTCCTTAACTTGTATACCTAATTTAGTTGCCAATAATAGACTATCTGCGGGTCTATGGGCAAAAAGCCCCGAGCCTAATACGCCAGGAATGGCGGCTAATTTTTCTTCTAAAGCAATGGGCTCATGTAAAGGTAAATCGTGTACATCTAAGATAATATTATGATTATCGCTGATAAAACCTTCACGCAATACGGGCAGGCCACCTAATCTAACCAATTCGCGCGCAACATAACTTTGTGCCATGGGCAATACTTCTATCGCTAAAGGAAAAGCGCCTAATGCTGTGACTAGTTTAGATTCATCAGCGATACACACAAACTTTCTAGCAGCAGTGGCTAAGATTTTTTCGCGCAACAAACAACCGCCGCCGCCTTTGATCATCTGAAAATGCGGATTGATTTCATCGGCGCCATCGATATACACATCAATGTTGCCCACCTGATTAAATTCCACTACCGGTATTTTGTATTGTTTGAGCAAATTAAAAGAAGCCACTGAGCTTGCTACGGTGGTTTCTAGCAAATGCGCTTTACTTGCTAGAGCCGCAATAAAAAGATTCACGGTGGAACCCGAGCCTATACCCAAGATGCCATTATCGGGGATATAGTTCAATGCTGCGAGTGCTACTTGTTGCTTGAGTTCATCTTGTTTCATACGGTTACCTCTATTAAATGATAGCGTACATGGCCTGCCTTGCCTTGTTTTATGATCTGCCAATGCGAAGGCAGTGTCAACAGCTGTGTTGCCTCTATTTCAATATAGACCAAAGTTCCTTTTTTTTCATAGCCATATTGTTTTAATAAAGGCATACATTGCGTTAATAGAACACTTTTAAAAGGTGGATCTAGAAAAATGATATCATAAGGCTCACTTTTGATCGGCAATAGTGCATCTTGGTGTAGTAGATAAACATTAGCGGGAGAGCCGTCATTGATGTTAATACCTTGTGGATGACTTACCAACAATCGTGGTCTTTGCGCAGCGGGTAATTGCGAAATAGTTTTTCTGAGTTGCGCAATCACTGCGGCATCGCTGTCTACAAACGTAATTTCGGCAGCGCCCCGCGATAAAGCCTCTAAGCCTAATATACCGCTACCGCAAAATAAATCTAGGCAACGCGTATGATGAATGGTTTTACCCAGCCAATTGAATAGCGTTTCGCGGATCCTATCGCCTGTAGGCCGTACCAGAGCATTATCGCTAACCGTAATGTGCTTGCCGCGCCACAGGCCAGCAATAATGCGCACATAATTATCCATGGTAACTACTCGCTCCTTTTGTGGTACGTGCAGGTGTGAGAGTAATTACTATCCATGAGTTGCTTTATCTTCTTGAGTAACTACAACCGTGACTAAGGGTTTTCCTTTTAAGTGTGCATTAAAGGCTTTATTGATGTCTGCAACTGTGACAGCCGCAATATGACTGCGATATTGATCCAAATAATCTAACGGTAAATCATAAAAAGCAATGAGTGCTACGGCACTGCTGATATTGTCATTGCCACTCAATGTCAAAGGAAAACTACCGATGATATTTTTCTGTGCCAAGATCAACTCACTTTGACTAGGACCTTTGTTTAAAAAATCAGTTAATGTATCGTTGACGGTTTGCACTGCGAGTACACGCGTTGAATTTTGTGTTTGTAAGCCTATAACAAAGGGCCCTGGTACTTGTAAGGGGATGAAAGCACTTTTGATGGCATAAGTTAAACCTTGTTTTTCACGTACGTTTTGATATAAATGCGATACAAATGGGCCGCCACCGAGAATATAATTGCCTACAGCTAAGGCATAAAAGTCTGGGTCATTATAGGTTATGTCTCCTAGAGTACCTAGGCGTATGTTGGCTTGCGTAGTAGGAAAAGGGACGATGATATTTTTAGCCGTAGTCACGGGTGTAGGTGTGGGCGGTGCAGCAGCTTTTTGTCCTTTGGGTAATTGTCCTACCAATTGTTGTGCGATGTTATGCACTTTGGTTTCATCTACATCGCCAACGATGACCAACACTGCATTACTGGCGTTATAATATTGTTTATAGAAGTGCTCTATGTTGGCACGTTGTATTGCTTGTATAGTGTTCTTATCGCCTAAGGGGCTGTGTGCATAAGGATGAGTGCCATAGAGGTTTTTATAAAAAACACGCAACGCCATGCTATCTGGAGATTGCTCATCACCTGCGACCGCTTGTAAGGCTTCATTTTTAAGGCGTGTAATAGCTTGTGAAGGAAAGTTAGGTTCATTGATGACCGCAGCAAAAGTGCTTAAGGCCGGGGTTAGATAATCGTCCTTAGATAAACTGCGCAAACTTAAAGTAGTCGCATCGCGGCTGGCAGAGGCGTTGTATATGGCACTGACGTCGTCAAAATCGGCAGCGATTTTATCGGCAGATAACTTTGTTGTTCCTTCGGCTAATAAATTAGCGGTTAAGTCGGCTAGACCAAAGGTAGAAGCATCTTCAGCGGACCCAGCATGAAACAATAATTGTATATCCACTATAGGTTGTTCTGTTAATGGTACCCATAACACGCGTACGCCGTTATCAGTTTGCCATTCGTGTATGGGGACTAGCGTTTTGTTTTCCGCAGAGTAAAGGCTGCAAGAAAAGATAAACAAACAAAATAAACTGATTAATTTAGCGTACATAAGACTCTCCATTCGGTGAAGGTTGTGCGACAGTATTGGTATTCGATGATACGGGCGTTAATATGCCTACCGTTTCTTGTGAGGGCACCAAATATTGTTGTGCCACACGTTGCACATCTTGTGGTGTTACCTTTTGTACTTCTGCCACGTAGTTGTCGATTTCACGCCAATCGCTGCCTACGGCCGTGATAATCCCTACCATGAGTGCTAAGTTTTGCATAGAATCTTGCTGGTAAATATTATTGGCAATAACATTACGTTTGACCCGTGCTAATTCTTCTGCACTGACAGGCGTTTGTTGCAATAATTTAATTTGAGCACGGATGGCTTTTTCTAAAGTCTGTATATTCACGCCCTCTTGAGGTACGGCTTGAATGATGAATACGCTAGAAAAGCGCTTATACAACTCATAATCGATCTCAATGCTACTCGCTAGCGCTTGATGTCGTACTAAATTTTGTGGCAAGCGCGCGCTGTCGCTGCCAGCGAGAATACTGTTTAATACATCTAAAGCATAAGGGTCGATGCTGTTTTTGGCCGAGATAACAGTAGGGACATTGTATCCTATCATCAACAGTGG
>JBIPMB010000159.1:0-5011 GCA_044369355.1 Gammaproteobacteria bacterium
CATTTAGACAGCGGTGATATCATTAAAGTGATAGGGCGACAAAACGACTTATTTGTTATTGAGGCTTTAAACCAACGGTCCTGGATGGATATTATGGAACAAACCGGTGAAATCCCCTTACCACCGTATTTTCATCGTGAAGCCGAAGCAATAGATAAAGAGCGCTATCAAACCGTTTATGCTCATAATGATGGCTCGGTGGCCGCACCTACGGCGGGATTACATTTCGATAAACCTTTTTTAAGCAATTTACAGGATCTAGGGATAGAATTAGCCTATTTAACCTTACACGTGGGCGCAGGCACTTTTCAACCCGTACGCACCGAACAAATCCGCGAACATCAATTGCATCACGAATGGATACAAGTACCGGATAACGTATGCCATGCTATAACGCGCACGAAGGAGCGGGGCGGGCGAGTGATTGCCGTAGGGACGACTACAGTGCGTTCTTTAGAAACGGCAGCGCAAAGCGGAAGCTTACAACCCTTTAATGGCGATTCCAATTTATTCATTTATCCGGGCTATGAATTTAAGGTTATTGATGGATTATTAACCAATTTTCACTTGCCGCAATCGAGTTTATTGATGTTAGTGGCCGCTTTTGCGGGTTATGAAACCACCATGAAGGCCTATGAACACGCCATAGCAGCACAGTACCGTTTTTACAGCTATGGCGATTGCATGTTAATTCTATAATCTTAACAGTACAGTTCCGAGGTTAGCCAGGCAGAGAACTATAGTTTGATACGAATTCTTAGGATGCAAAGCGCAATAGTCATGGCAGGGTGTCACGGTGAGTGAGCCCCTAGTCGCTGAACCAGTCATATAAGCACGACGGGGATCTCACAGGGACAGGACCCGGCCAGCGCAGGGCTATAACAGTATAACCCTGGATCTAACCGGGCATAGAAACTATAAAATAACAACTTGCGTATTAACGCTAAACCAGGTAAAGTTTGTCCTTTAATAAATAGGAGCCTGACATGAGTTTTCTAATCCCTACAGCCTTGGCCGCAACGACCGATGTAGCTACAACTGGAGCAACAGCGGCCCATTCCAGCGGTGGTAACTTAAGCTTTTTATTATTTATCGGTGTATTTTTCTTGTTCTTCTATTTCTTCCTGATTCGTCCACAAAGCAAACGCCAAAAAGAAATGAAGCAAATGTTGGCTGCAGTGAGTGCAGGCGACGAAGTGGTGATTGGCGGCGGAATTTTGGGTGTGATCGCTAGCATCCATGAAAATATAGCCAGCGTAGAAGTTGCCAAAGGAGTGGAAATTAAAGTCCAAAAAACAGCCATTGTGGCCTGTTTACCTAAAGGCACTGTGAAGAGTTAATTTTGATTATTCCCGCTCATCTACAGATGGGCGGACTTCTTTATTAAATAAGGAAATCGCATGAATCGCTATCCGGCGTGGAAGTATATATTAGTCATTGTGGTGATTGTGTTTGGAGTTATCTATTCCTTGCCCAATTTGTATAAAAAAGATTTTGCGGTACAAGTTTCTGCCGATAGTACCCATACCTTAGATGACAATACGTTAAACACCGTACGTACCGCTTTGGCGAATCAGCAAATACAATATAGCCAAGTTGAAAAAGTAGCTAGCGACAGCGTGTTGTATCATTTTTCCAACGCCGATGTACAATTACGTGCTGATGATGTCATCAAAGATACCTTGGGCGATGGGTACACTGTTGCTTTAAATTTAGCAGCAACCACTCCTAAATGGCTACAATCCATCGGTGCTGAGCCTCTACATTTAGGCTTAGACTTAAGCGGTGGCGTGCACTTCTTAATGGCCATCGATGTCAATTCTTTAATAACACACCGTATGCAGGCTGCCGAGCGCAATATTTCCGATAGCTTACGCAAAAACGGCATACGCTATATAGGCTTACAAGATACTCAAAACGGCATTAGCATTCGTGCACCTGATCGCGCTACGGCCGACAAAATATCTGATGTATTGTCTCAAGATTACCCTGAATTTACGCGAACTTTAACGCCCGATGGGCAACAATGGGTGATCATGGCGAATTTATCCGAACAAGCACGTGCCGATGCGCAAAACTTTGCTGTAGATAAAACCTTATCCGTGCTACGCAAACGGATAGATGAATTGGGTGTGAATGAACCCATCGTACAACGCCAAGGTGCTGATCGTATTTCAGTCGATTTACCCGGGGTACAAGATACGGCACGGGCTAAACAAATTATCGGTGGCACGGCCACGCTGGAATTCCATTTGCAAGACGTACAACACGATGCTGAACAAGCAAAAGAAACGGGGCTAATACCACCAGGTACTTCTTTGTACCCTTATACTTCCGCAGGAATGGCGCAAGCGATTCCGGTATTATTACAAGATCGCGTCGTTTTATCCGGTTCATCCATTACCAATGCCACGGCTACGGTAGGTGACGATGGGCGAGCAGCGGCGTCCATTACCTTAGGCGGCGGTGGCGAAGCTGCTTTTTATCGCATTACCGGTGAGAACATAGGTAAACCTTTGGCCATCATCTATGTAGAAACGGCCTTAACGCCCGTCGTAGTAAATGGTGAGACACAATATACGCAACGTAAGAGTGAGCGCGTCATCAGCATCGCTACTATTCAAAGCGCTTTGCCCAGTACTTTCCAAATTACGGGTTTATCGAGTATCAAAGAAGCGAACGATTTATCTTTGTTATTACGCGCCGGTTCATTGCCTACGCCGGTGGCTATCATCGAAGAAAGTACCATTGGGCCTAGCTTAGGCGCACAAAATATTGATAAAGGCGTTTTCTCTATAGAAGTGGGCTTTATTGTCATCGTCATTTTCATGATGATCTATTATCGTTTCTTTGGTCTTTTAGCCGATATTGCTCTGGGGATGAACCTAGTATTATTGGTGGCGGTATTATCGTTTTTAGGCGCGACGCTATCCTTGCCAGGTATAGCGGGGATCCTCTTAACTTTGGGTATGGCGGTAGATGCCAACGTGCTGATATTCGAACGCATACGCGAAGAGTTGCGCAATGGCGTGTCGCCGCAAGCCAGTATTCAGGCGGGTTATGAACGCGCTTTTTCTACAATTGTAGACTCTAATGTCACGACGCTTATTGCCGCACTGGTCTTGTTAATGATAGGCACCGGCGCGGTGAAAGGTTTTGCTGTGACTTTAACCATTGGTATTATGACCTCTATGTTTACGGCAATTACGGGTACTCGCGCCATAGTCAATTTAATTTACGGTCACAAAGTGCGTTTGACTAAATTGTCGATCGGCATATAAGGAAACAACATGGAATTTTTTAAACAAAATACGTCGATTAATTTTATGGCTTTACACAAGTGGGCCATGTGCTTATCCGCTCTAATAGCATTATTGTGTATTCTGACCTTGTCCATTAAAGGCCTAAATTGGGGTTTAGAATTTACGGGCGGTACTGAAGTGATTGCCGCTTTCCCGCAAGCAGAAAATTTAGAGACGGTGCGCAGTACTTTGGAACAAGCGGGTTATAAAGACGTTAAAGTACAGATCTATGGCACGGCTAAGGTAGTGTTGATTCGCCTAGGTGGTAAACAAGAAAACATGGAGAATAACGATATAGGTAAGGAAGTAGTAGCGCATTTAAATGGTGCTACCTTGCAAAGCACGGATTATATAGGGCCACAAGTCGGTAAGGAATTAGCCACTAATGGCGCTTTAGCTTTGGTATTGGCGATGTTGGGAACAGCTATTTATATTGCTTTTCGTTTTGAATATAGATTTGCCATTAGTGCTGCCGTGGCCTTGATCCACGATCCGCTGATTATTTTAGGGATCTTCTCTTATTTTCAAATGGAGTTTGATTTAACTTCTTTGGCGGCGTTATTAACGGTGATGGGGTATTCATTAAACGACACCATTGTTGTGTTTGATCGTATACGCGAGAACTTTCGTAAGAGCAGGAAGGGTACTCCTACCGAGATTGTTAACTTATCTGTCAATCAAACCCTATCCCGTACCATCATGACTTCTGGCTTAACCTTATTGGCCGTGTTGTCGTTATTTCTCTTTGGTGGTGAAACCTTACATGGATTTGCTACGGCAATGGTTGCCGGTATTGTTGTAGGAACGTATTCTTCTATTTACGTGGCGGGCGCGTTGGCAGTTGCTTTAGGTTTAAATCGCCAGGATTTATTACCGCCGTCACGCGATACAGTGGATAATACACCTTAAATAACTAGGAGTGATGTGACATGGATAGCACATTGTTTATATCTTTGTTGAGTATGCTGTCTTTACTGATCATTATTTATAGTGGCTTATGGTATGTCTTTAAGGCAGCGGGCATGCGCGGTTGGTACGCACTTATTCCGGTGTGGGTATTCTATTGTTGGGCGCGAGTGGTGCGTATTAAGAGGCCTATACAGTGTTGTATAATGACCTCTATTTTTATGTATGGCATGTCTTATGTAATGCCTTGGTACATGCGTGTTTTTGGTCAAGTATCACCAACAGGTACGATGCCTAACTCTCTGCAAATGGCTACGCCGCCAACCATGTTAGTCTCTAAAACTGAATTTTTTATTTTTGGTCTTTTTTTACTGTCGGTGATGTTTGGTTTTTATCAATACATAAGGCTGTGCTGGCGTTTAGCGGAAGCTTTTTCTTTCCGTGCCTGGCTTGCCATTATTATGATTTTAATGCCGCCCATATCGCTGGCCTTAGGCTTGGCCATTATTGTTTTAAGTAGACGTCCTTTTCGCATGTTGGATACTCTCAAATGAAAGGTAACTACTCTTCCATCTACAAGTACTATAAAGTTAAGATTGAGCGGGAGTAGTTACAATGAAAGCATTATTATTTTCTAAACCTAATGATCCTTTATACGTAGGAGAAGTACCTATACCAGAGCCTAAATTTGAAGATTTGTTAGTCCGCGTAGAGGCAGTAGGTGTTAATAGAGCCGATTTATTGCAGCGTAAAGGGCATTATCCGCCGCCCGTAGAAGAATCGCCTATTTTAGGTTTAGAAGT
>JBIPMB010000033.1:0-16396 GCA_044369355.1 Gammaproteobacteria bacterium
AAACAAGATCCTACTTTTTTAAAATGGCTTCCGCTGATCATTATCGTTTTGTTTGCGCTGCGCTCATGCATGAATTTAGCGGGTGATTACACGATGGCGAAGGTTTCACGCAGTATTGTGGTTAAGTTTAGGCAAGCTATTTTTGATAAATTATTGCATTTACCCTGTAAACATTTTGATCAAGAATCATCGGGACAATTATTGTCCTTGATTGTATATAACACGACGCAAGTCTCATCGGCTTGCACAGATGCCTTAACGCAATTGGTACAATCCGGCTTTTTAGCCTTAGGCTTATTAGTGGTTTTGTTTGTTTTAAGCTGGAAATTAAGTTTGTTGTTATTGATAACGGGCCCAGTGGTGGCAATAGCGGTTAAATTAAGTTCTGCTCGTTTAAGAAAATTGAGTCGTAAAACTCAGGATTCTATGGCCGATATTGCACATGTGGCTGAAGAAGCCATCGAAGGCTATCGTGTCGTACGGATCTTTGGTGGCGAAGCGTATGAAATGAAAAAATTCTATAAAGCCATTAAATCCAGCATGACCCGGGAATTAAAAATTATTGTGACTAAAGCAGCCGGAACCTCTAGCGTGCAAATGGTGGGTGTTTTAGTATTAGCTTTACTGATTTATGTCGCTACTTCTAAGTTAGGCGTAGATCATCAACTCACTGCAGGCGGTTTTGCAGCGATGATTGCGGCCATATTGGCGCTGTTAAAACCGGTTAAAGACTTAACCACTTTAAACGTGCAGATCCAAAAAGGCTTAGCAGGTGCGGAAACCATTTTTGAAATGTTGGATAAACCCGATGAGCGCGATGACGGTCAATATGAAACACCTCGAGCTAAAGGCGCTATAGAATTCAAGAATGTCTCTTTTTCGTATACGGATGCAGTCGGCCCGGTGTTGCGAGAGATTAATTTTAGTGTACAGCCAGGACAAGTGGTGGCTTTAGTGGGCCGTTCTGGTAGTGGTAAGTCTACTATTGCTAGTTTATTGCCGCGCTTTTACGATATAGAGCAGGGTAATATTAGCGTCGATGGCGTCGATTTGTTTGATTACCGTTTAAAAAATTTACGATTACAATTCTCCTTAGTATCACAGCATGTTTCGCTGTTTAATGATACCATAGCCAATAATATTGCTTATGGTCGCTTGGGTGAGGATGTGAGTGATGAGCAAATCCGCGTCGCAGCTGAAGCGGCTCACGCCATCGAATTTATAGATCAATTGCCCGAGGGTTTAAACACCTTAGTAGGTGAGAATGGTATATTATTATCCGGTGGACAACGGCAACGCTTGGCCATTGCGCGCGCTATTTTAAAGGACGCGCCTATTTTAATTTTAGATGAAGCGACCTCCGCATTGGATTCTGAATCGGAGCGTTATATTCAGGATGCCCTAGAAGCAGTGATGAAGAATCGCACGACCTTAGTGATTGCGCATAGACTATCAACCATAGAATCTGCCGATCACATCGTCGTTATGGATGGCGGCCGGATCGTTGAGCAAGGCACGCATCATCAATTATTGGTACAACGCGGTTACTACGCCAAATTGTATGAGATGCAATTTCAATCGGCTACACCGGTTGTCGCTGAGGCTTTATGAAGTGGTGGGCTAGCAAAAACCCCTTAAGCTATCTTCTGTGGCCTTTGTCTCTATTGTGGCAATGGGCAATGACCTTACGCCAGAATTTGTATAAGCAAGGTATTTTCAGTACTGCGCATTTTCCGGTACCTATTATTGTGGTGGGCAATTTAACCGTGGGCGGCAATGGCAAAACCCCGGTCATCATAGCGCTGGTTGAACTCTTACAAGAAATGGGTTTTAAACCCGGTATAGTCAGTAGAGGTTATGGAGGGGCTTTAAAAAAGGGTGCCTACTTAGTTACAGCGACTAGCAATGCAGCCCTGGTAGGGGATGAACCTTTGCTCTTGGCGCGACGCTTAAATTGTCCACTGGCCATAGGGGCCAAACGTGTAGAAGCTGTGAATATGCTATTGGCCCATCATGACTGTGATATGGTTTTAAGCGACGATGGTTTACAGCATTTGGCCATGGGGCGTGCAATGGAATTGATCCTTGTCGATGGTCAACGTCAATTTGGCAATGGCTTTTGCTTGCCTGCAGGACCCTTGCGAGAATCCGTTAAACGTTTGCGTACTACCCCTTGGGTCATTTATCACAGCGCAGATCCTACCTACGAGCAACGTTTTTCTCTACAGCCGCACTGTTTTCGTTCAGTGACAAAGCCTAAGTTAACTCGGTCATTACAGGCTTTTGCCGATCAGACCGTGGATGTAGTTGTAGCCATTGGCTATCCACAGCGATTTTTAGATACGTTGCAAACTTTAGGCATAAACGTTAAAGCAAAAACGTTTAGAGATCATCATGCTTATACCGAAGCTGAATTATCAGCATATAAAGGCAAAACATTGATCATGACTGAAAAAGATGCGGTTAAATGTGCCGCTTTTGATTTGCCAGATGCTTGGTATTTAGAGGTTTCAGCGGTATTGAGTGAGACCTTGCAATCTAGTTTGCGCCATCATTTTTTAATGTGGAAAAATCATGAACATAATCTTTGGTAACTATGGCGATGGTACGATTGCTTTAATACAGTGGGCGCATGAAAACGCGCTGCAAGAAGGAGTGGTTTGCCATGTAGACACCGGCCTTGCCTCTACTCGTGACGAGTGGCAGCACCAACTTAAAAAAGGTCAAACGCTGGTACAAGATTATGGATTTGAGATGAAAGTTTTGCCTGCAGTGATGACTTGGTCTGAATTGGTGTTAAAGCGTAAAGCTTTTCCCAGTGCGCAATTTCAATGGTGTGCAGGATGGTTAAAAGGATTGGCCTTTTTAGAATACTTAGATGAAATTGATCCCAATTGTGTAGCCACCATTATTTTACCTAAACATGTGACTCATGCACGCGGTGATGTCGTATTGCAAGAATGGGAAGGTCATTCGCCGCATTTTGGCGACAGGCGCGTGTGGCAGCCCTTATATAATCTAAGTAGCAATGATTTTTATGAATTGATTCGCCGAGCTGGGTTTTCACCTTTATACCACCGCAGTCTAGAATGCGCACCCTGCATACACAGTACACCCGCCGATTTAAGTCGTTTGACTGTAAGCGATCAAAATAGAGTAGCTGTTTTAGAGGACAGCTTAAAGCAATCTCTGTTTGTAGCGGATGGTGCACAAGGGATAACAGCGGTGGTAGAATGGGCCCAGAATCAGCCTCTAGAAGATGAGCAATCAGCTTATCATCTAGGCTGCGGTACCCCTTTTGCCTGTGGAGAGTAATGATAAATGACCTTTGTAGTGACTGAAAGTTGTATTCGTTGCAAATATATGGATTGCGTAGAAGTTTGTCCTGTCAATTGCTTTTATGAGGGCCCTAATTTTTTAGCCATTAACCCTGAGGAATGCATTGATTGCGCTTTGTGTGAGCCTGAATGCCCCGTCAATGCCATTTATGCCGAGGATGAGCTACCCGAAGAGCAAAAAGAGTTTTTAGAATTGAATCGAGAATTATCACAAAAATGGCCTAATATTACTCATATGAAAATACCGCCAGCCGATGCAGATGAGTGGAAGGATGTTGCTGCTAAACGACAGTATTTAGAGGAATGAACGGCATGATTTTATGCCTTGAAACTTCCTCAGCCGTATCGTCAGTAGCTTTAAGCGATGGTCATCGTCATTGGTTACGTCAGGCAGCCACAGAAAACTTTCAAGCTGAGCATATTTTGACCTTAATAGATGAACTATTACAGGAAGCCGGGGCAAAAGGTGCTGATTTAGATGCTCTGGCCGTGAGCATAGGTCCGGGTCGTTTTACTGGTTTGCGCATAGGAGTTGCTGTGGCACAAGGATTGGCCTTTGCTTGGCATAAAAAAGTCATTGCCATAGACAGCTTGGCCGTGTTGGCACAAGGTGTTTATAGGCGTTATGGCGATGAAAAAATCGCCGTGCTGATGGATGCGCGTAAGGAAGAGGTTTATCATCAAAGTTTTGTTTGCGATGGCAAAATCATGGTTTCCCAGGGCGATTTATTGTTGCACAGTATAGCTGCCGTAACGCCGTATTCATCCGAATGGGTGGGGGCGGGCAATGGCTTTACGCAATATCCGCTACTAGCTAAAAAGGTGAATAAATGGTATATATCGGCGGCGGATCAGTTGCCTGTTGCTGAAGATATGATAGCTTTAGCGGCTAAGGCCTATGAGGAAAAAAAAGAAATAGATCCTGAGCATATTTTGCCCAACTATTTGAGAGTAGAAGTAGTCACCACATAAAATAAGCATAACACCAGGGGTTAATGAATCATGTCTGAGCTTTCTGCAATTCGACAAGCGGTTATACGTAAAAATAGTATTAAAGCCTATTCAGCGGGCAATGGTGCAGGCCGACGGCAAGTCTTCACACAATTGGCAGAGCTGGCACATGAAAAGATGAAGCCTGTTGAAGCAGCTTTATTTCTTCAATTTGTTGATCATCTTTATGCTACAGCGTCGTATGAAGATTTAACTTCGGATGATATAACAAATTTGTTTGGCGCCACGGTCTCCTTTTGGAATGAAGTGACTATCCGTAAACCCGATCAAGTTAAATTACGCATCTTTAATCCGCAGTCTGAAGATATGGGCTGGAAATCTAATCACACCATCATAGAGTTAGTGCAAGATGACATGCCATTTATAGTCGATTCCTTATTAGTGGAATTGAACCGACGAGAATTGACAGTGCATGTTATTTATAATACGGGTGCATTCAAAGTGGTGCGTGATAAACACGATAAAATCACAGAAATTTACCCTATGGGAACGGATGAGAAATCAGCCAGCAACGAGGCATTGATTTTCATCGAGATCGATCGCATTTCTGATGAAGCAGCTATAGTCGAGTTAAAACATTCTTTTGAAGATATTTTACGCGATGTGCGTTTGTGCGTAGAAGATTGGCAAAAGATCATGAATAAAGTGGATGAAACCACGCATATTTTAGAAAAATTACCGGTAGCACCAGCAAACAAGGCTGCTTTGACTGAATCGGTTGAATTCTTAAGATGGTTATGTAATAACCATTTTACCTTTATGGGTTGGCGCGAATATAAATTAGTGCAAGACGAAGCAGGGGATTTGGTTTTAAAACCTATTGAAGGTACAGGTCTGGGAGTGTTGCGAGAATTTGATGCCAATAAAATATCCAGAAAGTTTTCTAAACTGCCGCCTGAAGCTAGAAACATTATTTTAGATAAAAACATCTATATAGAATCTTTAAAAACCAATCGTTTAGCTACTGTACATAGGCACGTACATACCGACCAGATCGAAATTAAAGTATTTGATGAAGAAGGTAATGTGGCGGGTATACGCCGCATTATTGGGTTATACACCTCGGTTGCTTATAATAGCAGACCTTACGCGATTCCTTTATTGCGACAAAAAGTAAGAACAGTGATGCAAGATTCTAGGTTGTCGCCATCTGGACATGCGGGTAAAGCCTTGCTGAATATTTTAGAAACTTTGCCGCGCGATGATTTATTTCAAAGTTCGCCAGAAGAGTTGTTAGAATTAGGTTTAGGCATTTTGCAAATGCAAGAACGAAGACGCATCAGTTTATTTGTGCGCCGCGATATTTTTGGTCGTTTCATGTCTTGCTTGTTGTTTATTCCCAGTGATCGCTATACTACTGCATTGGGTGATGCAGCAAAGGAAATATTGGTTAAAGCTTTTCATGGTTTGGAAGTCTATCAAACAACGGTGTTTAGCGAATCCATCTTGGCGCGTATCCATTTTTTAATTCGCATTGATAACAGTCAGCCATTGTATTATGATATTGAAGCGATCGAAGAGAAATTAAAACAAATCGCTAGAAATTGGCAGGATGATCTGTATGAAGAATTGGTTGATTCTTTTGGTGAAGATGAAGGCGATCATTATTTCGCACGTTATAAAAAATCGTTTCCTGCAGGTTACATCGAGGAATTTACGCCAAATGCTGCGGTGCATGATATTCGGCATTTGGAGAAACTAACAACAGATACTACCTTAGAAATGCATTTTTCTAAACCTGTAGATAACGAAGAAGGCAATTATCGTTTTCAACTTTATCATTTACATACTCCTATCCCTTTATCGGATGCCTTGCCTATACTAGAAAACATGGGTTTACGCGTATTCACGGAACAACCTTATTGTATCCATATGGCAGACGGAAAATTGGCATGGATCAATGATTTTTCTCTGACCACGCACGCCGCTCATAAGGTAGATATAGATGAAGTAAAAGAATTGTTCCAAGAAACCTTTGAGAAAGTGTGGTTTAACGAGTCGGAAAATGACAGTTTTAATCGCTTAGCCTTATTGGCCAATCTAAGCTGGCGTGAAATTTCTATGTTACGTGCTTATGCCAAATATCTCAAACAAATTAATTTCACTTTTACGCAAGCTTATATTGAAGAAACCTTTTCTAAATATCCCAATATAGCGCGTGAATTAGTGACTTTGTTTAAATTACGTTTTGATCCAAATCGTCAGGGTAGTTCACAAGAGGTTATAGTGGCTCTGGAAGCGCGCCTAGATGCGTTATTAGCAGAAGTAGAAAATCTAGATGAAGACAAGATTTTACGCCGGTTTCTTGAGATCATTCATGCGACATTAAGAACCAATTTCTTCTTAAAAGACGAGCAGGATCAGTATAAAGACTGTATTTCTTTCAAATTGGATGCTATGGCAATCAGCGATATGCCATTACCTCGCCCTATGTTTGAGGTTTTTGTGTATGCCCCTAGGTTTGAAGGCATACATTTACGCAGTGGTAAAGTGGCACGCGGTGGGTTACGTTGGTCGGATAGGCGTGAAGATTTTCGTACGGAAGTATTGGGTTTAATGAAAGCGCAACGCGTTAAAAATTCAGTGATTGTGCCTACGGGTGCCAAGGGTGGTTTTGTATTAAAGCAACTCCCTGCCAAGGCTAGCCGTGAAGAAACTCATGAAGAAGGCGTTACTTGCTATAAGAAATACATCAGCGCTCTGTTGGATCTAACTGACAATCGCGTCAACAATGAAATTATTCCACCTAAAGATGTGGTCTGTTACGACGAACCAGATTCTTATTTGGTTGTGGCTGCAGATAAGGGTACGGCAACATTTTCAGATTATGCCAATGAAGTAGCTTTGCAGTATAATTTTTGGTTAGGGGATGCATTTGCTTCTGGTGGCAAAACGGGTTATGACCATAAAAAAATGGGAATTACCGCCAGAGGTGCGTGGGAATCTGTTAAAAGACATTTTAGAGAATTAGATTGTAATATCCAAACTACACCATTTACTGTGGTGGGTATAGGTGATATGTCGGGCGATGTATTTGGCAATGGGATGTTATTATCCACGCAGATACAATTAGTGGGAGCCTTTAATCATGCCCACATCTTTATCGATCCCACACCGGATCCAGCTATTAGCTTTAATGAACGCAAACGCTTATTTGAATTGCCGCGTTCAACCTGGGCTGATTACAATGAAAAACTTATTTCCCAGGGCGGCGGTATTTTTGCACGCAATGTAAAGTCGATTAAATTAACGCCTGAAATCAAAAAACTTTTTTCAATCGATAAAGACGCATTGGAACCCAATCAACTCATTTCAGCGATGTTAAAGGCAGAAATCGATTTACTGTGGAATGGCGGTATTGGTACTTACATTAAAGCTAGCACGGAGAGTCAGTCTGATGTAGGGGATAAGGCAAACGATGCATTGCGCGTCAATGGCTGTGATTTACGGGCTAAAGTGGTAGGTGAGGGCGGTAATTTAGGTGCAACGCAAAAAGGACGTGTAGAATATGCCTTAGCAGGCGGGCGCATCGTCACAGACTTTATCGATAATTCTGCTGGCGTAGATTGTTCGGATCATGAAGTTAATATCAAGATTTTATTAAACCAAGTGATTGCTAAAGGGGAACTTACTGAAGAACAACGCAATAAATTATTGGTTAGCATGACAGACGAAGTGGGTATGTTGGTGTTACGCAATAATTATACGCAAACACAAGCGGTGAGTTTAGCCGAAGAACAAGCTAAATACAGCTTAGATCTATTTGTACAAGTCATTGAAAGTTTGGAACGGGTAGGTCTCTTAGATAGGGCCATAGAATTTTTGCCTAACGATAAAGAACTGCAGGAGCGTAAAGCTTCTGGTAAAGGCTTAACCAGTCCAGAATTAGCGGTATTGTTGGCTTATTTTAAAATCTTCCTTAAAGAAGAATTGTTAAAATCATCCGCTCCTGAAGATCCATATGTGTCTAAATTTGTGAAATTTGAATTTCCAGCCACATTACATGAACGATTCTATGACGAAATCATTCGTCACAGTCTGTATCGTGAAATTATTGTGACGCAGCTTTGTGATAAAATTGTGGATTACATGGGAATTACATTCGTAACTCGCTTGCGTTCGCAAACAGGCGCCAGTTACGCCAATATTGTTAAAGCCTTTATTATCGTCAAGGACATTTTTTCTGTAGACCGCATATGGAAACAGATAGAAGAAATGGACTATAAAATTCCGGCAGCCGTTCAGCATGAAATGCTGTTATCGGTAGCGCGTTTTATGCGCAGATCCATACGCTGGGTACTTAGAAATGGGGGTGATCTAGAAACCGTTGAGGCAGTTATCAATGAATACCAACCAGCGGTAGAGAAATTACGTCCGCAGTACCCTGCTTATTTTAGAGGATTAATATTAGAAATGTTTGATCAATCCGTAGAGAAATATATGGGATATGATATTGATGAACTATCGGCTAAACATTTAGCTTCTGTACCTGTTTTACTACCCATTTTGGATATTATCGATATTGCAGTATATGATAAGATTTTAATCGACAATGTGGCAAAAATATATTTCATCATCTCTGATGAGTTAGAATTAGCTTGTTTACAAGAGTTGATTTTAAATTATAGGGAAGAAACGAATTGGGATGCTTTAGCCAAAGCTGCTTTAAGAGACGATATAGATCTCTTACATCGTGATTTAACGCGCAGCATTTTAGATTTGGGGCGCAGTATGGATGATTTAAGACATGACAGCAAAGATGGCGATGTTATATATCATGTATGGCGAGAAAAGAATCAAGCCGTGGTTACTCATTGGAAACAGACCATGTTGAGGCTAAAAAGTAGCAATGTGATTGAGTTTGCTATGTTTACGGTGGTGTGTAGAGAGCTGAAATATTTAGCTCAAGTCAGCGGGCGTTAGATTTAGGGTGGTTTGAAAAAGGGCGGTTCACAAACCGCTAGCTTTTAGGGGCGGCTCGCGAGCCGCCCTTCTAAATCGCCCCTAAGAGCATTAAGACCAATCGCCTTTGTTCAAAATATCATCTAAATTGGCAAACTCTTTAACAGCATTATCTTCTAAAGCAGCGTTATTGCGCGCAGATTTAATAGGATTAAATTCACGTTCTAGTATACCCAGGCGCTTTTCATGCAAACTGCCTACGGGTGCAACAGGCATTGCAGGCTGCTTTTTAACAGCTGCAGGGGCCTCCTTTATAGCGGCCGCGGGCTTTGCTGCTTTAGGAGTTGCTTTCTTTACAGCAGCTGGCTTTTTGGCCGCAGCACTTTTTTTCGCAGCGGGAGCTTTCTTCACGACCGGTACCTTGACTACTTTTTTAGCAGCTTTTTCAGCAGCGGCTACAGCTACGGCCAAAGCTTTACGTTGTTTTTGTAGGGGTTCTTCTAGCTCGTTTAAGGCTTTTTTCATGCCATCGGCATAAGCTTTAGCAACCGCTTTTTCCAAATCCGCTTTGGCATTGGCTTCTGCCGTAGCAATTTGGTGCAAGATTTCATGCTCAATTTGTGCTAGCTCTAATTCAGCTTTTTTCAATTCATTTTCTAAATCATCTATATTGTCCATACTGGTATCCTCTAGTGGTTAATGCGGGCATAGCCTGTTCCCACTGAAGGGCCAGACCAGACAAAGCATAGCATAAAATAGCTAGGGCAGGCATGTCAATGCAAATATTGATAGAAAAAGCGGGAAATATGAATCAGAGAAAAATAGTACTTATTTTGATCGATTTGTAGTTTGGCCAGATCCTAGATCCGTGCCCTGAGGGTTGCTATAATCGCGGCACAGTTTATGTTGTGGATATCTAAACAAATGGAAAAAAAAGCACTGATTGAACATTTACGTGCTGAGCTTAACGCCCTAAAAGAAGCCGATTTGTATAAAGCCGAACGCGTTATTCAAACGCCGCAAGATGCTGAAATTAAAATCAATACGGGGCAAGAAGTCATTAATTTTTGTGCCAACAATTATTTGGGTTTAGCGGATAATCCACGTTTAATTAAAGCCGCACAAACAGCGTTGCAGCAATACGGTTATGGTTTAAGCTCGGTGCGGTTTATTTGTGGCACACAAACCATACATAAACAGCTAGAAGAGAGAATTTCCAAATTTTTAGGATTAGAAGATACTATTTTGTATTCTTCTTGTTTTGATGCCAATGGTGGATTATTTGAAACGCTGCTAAGCGAAGAAGACGCTGTAATCAGTGATGCTTTGAATCATGCCAGCATCATCGATGGTATACGCCTTTGTAAAGCAAAACGCTTTCGTTATGAAAACAATAATATGGAGGATCTAGAAGCGCAATTAAAACAGGCACAAAATTGTAGGTTTCGATTAATTGCCACAGATGGCGTTTTTTCTATGGATGGTATCATTGCTAATTTAAAGGCGATCTGCGATTTAGCCGATCGTTATGATGCTTGGGTGATGGTAGATGATTCACATGCGGTGGGTTTCATGGGTGAAAATGGCCGTGGTACACATGAGTATTGTGAGGTGATGGGACGAGTGGACATCATTACCGGTACTTTAGGCAAAGCTTTGGGCGGTGCTTCTGGTGGTTATACCAGTGCGCGCAAGGAAATCGTAGATTGGTTACGCAATCGCTCTAGGCCTTATTTATTTTCCAATAGTTTAGCACCGGTGATTGCCGCGACTTCGCTAGAGGTATTGGATTTATTAACGCACGAAGCACACTTACGGCAGCAGCTACAAGCAAATACGAAACGATTTAGGCAAGAAATGGTGGCAACAGGTTTTGAGATAGTCCCTGGAGTTCACCCTATTGTGCCGGTGATGTTATACGATGCCAAAATAGCCGCACGTATGGCCGAAGCACTATTAGAAGAAGGGATTTATGTGGTCGCTTTTTCTTATCCCGTCGTTCCACAAAATAAAGCGCGTATACGCGTACAATTATCTGCGGCACATACGGCACAGCACATAGATAAAGCGGTGGCGGCATTCAGTCATGTAGGTAAAAAGATGGGTATAGTATGAAGGCGTTAGTTAAAGCAAAAAGAGAACGTGGGTTATGGTTGCAAGATATCGCTGTACCGGAATATGGTCCTAATGATGTTTTGATCAAAGTCAAAAAAGCAGCGATTTGTGGTACCGATCTGCAGATTTATTCCTGGAACGAATGGGCACAAAAAACCATTCCAGTACCTATGGCGGTAGGTCATGAGTGCATGGGCGTAGTAGAAGCCATAGGTAGTGAAGTCAGTGGCATTGCCGTCGGTGATCGTGTATCAGTGGAAGGGCATATTACCTGCGGACATTGTCGTAATTGTCGCGCTGGGCGCCGACATTTGTGTCGCAATACCTTGGGTTTAGGAGTGAATCGTCCCGGTGCTTTTGCAGAATACCTCAGCATGCCAGCGAGCAATGTTTTTAAATTATCATCGTATATCAATGATGACATGGGGGCTATTTTGGATCCCTTGGGCAATGCGGTGCATACGACACTTTCTTTTGATTTAGTTGGGGAAGATGTGTTGATCACCGGTGCCGGCCCTATTGGTTTAATGGCGATTCGTATCGCTTTGAGAGTAGGCGCACGCAATGTGGTAATCACCGATGTAGATCCATATCGCTTAGCTTTGGCTGAAAAAATGGGTGCTACTCGTGCGGTGCATATTGAAAAAGAATCGTTAAAAGATGTGATGACAGAATTGAAGATCGTGGAAGGCTTTGATGTAGGTTTAGAAATGTCGGGAAAGATTCAGGCCTTACAACAAATGTTAGTCACCATGAATCACGGTGGACGCATTGCTTTATTAGGCATTATTCCAGGAGAACAGGCAATCGATTGGAGTCAGGTCATATTTAAAAGTCTTTTCATCAAGGGTATTTATGGTCGTGAAATGTTTGAAACTTGGTATAAGATGTCTTCCTTATTGCGTGATGGTTTAGATGTAAGCCCCATTATTACGCACCAATTTGCCATGGAAGATTTTGACGAAGCTTTTAAGGTATTGCAATCCGGTCAGGCAGGGAAAGTGATTTTGAACTGGTAGTATACTCTTCGCATTTGCTTCTTAGGCTTTGTTATTTATGCTATGAGTATAGTTGCACAGCACGCGCGGTCACTACCATATCTAAACTTATATCCCACGCATCCTGTGGAATATGATTTGCTTTTTGTAACTCATAAGCCAAACCCACCAACAGCGGCCGTGTTTTTTGTTCACGCAGACCGGCAAGTGTTTTGTCATAATAGCCTGCGCCCATGCCTAAGCGATGTCCTTCTTCATCAAAAGCTACGAGTGGTATAAAAATAATGTCTAGATCGCTGATAGCGCATTGGGGTGCAGCCGCAACGGGCTCAGGAATGCCGAAACGATTAGGAATTAAGACAGTATCTGGGTTGTACTGGGAAAATACCAGCACGTCATCAGCCGTGATTCTAGGCAGGTAGCACTTTTTTTGGTGTTGCCATAGTGCTGCGATTAAAGGTTGGGTATCTATTTCGGAAGGCGTCGCACAATATAGCGCAAAAGAATGTTTGCGCTTAAACCAATCTTGAGTGCATATCTGTTGTACCAGTGCCTGACTGGCGATATCGCGTTGATTGGCCGTTATTGCATCGCGTTTGGCACGAAATTCTAGACGTAAGTTTTTTTTATCATTTGACATGGCGATGCTCTTCACATTTACCCTGAGTGTAGCTTTCTGGGCCCCTTCTATACCGTTAGGACATATTAGCCCATAATTGTAGGCGTATCTAGTCTCTATTCGTTTTTGACGCATTCATTATCGCGCCATGCTTTATCTTTGGTTCTAGGCTCTCGCTGCTGGCAGTACCAAATGAATGAAGAGCATCTACGTAAAGTATAGCAACTTGATTAAATAATAACCAGGAAATTTGCCGCTATATTGATTGAAAGGTTGGATTGGAAAGTAATCGTTATTGGCTAACCCATTTATTTTATTTAGAAATGAGGGTATTTCTTGGGATCTTTAAGGTACAATATTGTGGTATAGGGTTAAGCTAAGCATCGCATTTTATTGATTAAAAAGAAGATAGGAGGATAATGATGAGTGCTAGTCCAAATGGTATGGCCGAGCAATCTAAGAAACGTGTTAGGGAAGAAGAAAAGGATAGGGGGGCTGAGAAACGCCGTAAAAAGGAAAGCGCTGTTTTGCTTAAAGAAGAGATCAGTATTCGAACTTATTTTTCGTTATCAAGTCAATTTCTGATAAATAATAAACAATGGGAAATATGGAAAGACTTTATAAAGGTTCTTAGTGAATTCATCTTTCCCGAAGATATTTATATTGATGACTCTAATTTACATGTTATTTGGGTGGCTCCAAAAGTAGTCATCATTTTAAAAGAAATGCGTTACGACAAAATAGACGTGGCTGAATTAACAAAGCAGTTAAGAGAACGACAGAGTCAGTTCATTGACATATTAAGCCGGTTAAAGCATTCTCCTGAAAAAGACGTTCAGGGACGCGAACCATTTTTCGAACAACTAAAAGAGCTTGTAAAAAAAGGTGTTCTAAATTTAACGCTAACAGAACCTACTGGTTGGAATATAGCGCACATTTCTATGGGTTTTGGCAGGCCAGACATATTAATCTGTATTCAACAATACCTTTTACCAGGAAATTTGGAGCAGTATAAAACATTACTTCGCGCAGAAACAAATAGATCCAAAGCAAAGCCAGCTGATATGGAGGAAGCCCCTTATTATAAACAAAATATTTCTTTGTTAAATGAGGAAGACTTACCGTTATTAAAAAAGAAACAGCTGGTTGTAATATTGGAGATGTTGATTGCAGAGAAAGAAGCGTCACAATTTGGTACGTTATATGAACACGCGAGGTGGCTTATAGCGGAAGGTGTAGATTCCACAGTAACGGAGCCTACTAGAGGCTGGACTATCTTACATCATGCGGTTTATAAAAATTATAGAGGTTTAGTGGGGCATATTTTAGGGTATGCTTCACTAGGGCAATCTAAAATATTATTACGTGCGAAAACAAAGAAAACTAAGTCAACAGTTTTTTCTATAGCAAACAGTTATGGTTATAAGGAAATTATTTCTTTGTTAGAAAAAAAACAAGATGAAATCTTTAAAGAAGAATCGGCTGCAATATTCATTGAGTTAGCGAAACTAAAAAGAATCAAAGATAAAGAACTGTTGTATAAAAGGATCAAAGAATTTATAAAAGATGGCGGGGATCCAATGGTAACTAGTGATAATGGTTGGGGTTTTCTACATTATGCAGTTAACTTCAATGATATAGTTTTAGCGCGCCGTATTAAAGAAAGTATTACACCAGCACAATATGAGGTATTACTCTGTGCAGAAACAAAAGAATTAAAAGTGACACCTTATCAGATGGCAGTAAACCGCAATGAAAAAGGTATTAAGAATGAAGGATTGCTTCAATTGCTCAAACCTCAGATCGATAAAGATGTATCGCAACCTTTAGAACAATTCAATGGAAAATTTACATTTTTTAAGTCTGCTATGAGTCTGGATGAATTATGCCAGAGATTAAATGATTGTGTGGCTGTATTGGGAGAATTTAAAATACAACCGATTTCTGCAGAAGAAGAGCCTAATTTACGCATGCCGTATTTTACCGATAATGAAGAAACGATAGATGAGTTTATTCGTGTATTAGAAGAATGCTCAATTATAGTCTCGAAGAATAGCAACGGCTCTGAAAATTCTTTTATTATGGTACGAGGCGTGGAAGATAGAGATAGATTTTTAAACAATAAAGTTAAGCTAACTCGTTTTGCCGAGGACCATCCATCTACGTTTGAAATACCTTCAATTACAATATAGAGCTCTGAACAGGACTACATCGACGAATCAAGGTATTAAGCCTTAGGGCGTTTATCCATAACCACAAAATCGCGTTGAGTTGAACCCAAATACAATTGTCGAGGTCTTGCGATTTTTATGTTGCTGGCACTGACCATTTCTATCCAATGCGCGGTCCAACCTACGGTTCTAGCCAAGGCAAAGATCACCGTAAACATATTGACCGGAATACCTATGGCACTTAAGGTGATGCCGGAATAAAAGTCTACATTAGGGTAGAGTTTCTTTTCTATAAAATAGTCATCTTCTAAGGCAATCTTTTCCAAAGCCATGGCCAATTTGAATAAAGGCGTATCGCCCACACCGGTTTCGGCTAAGACTTCGTGGCAAACTTCGCGCATGATCTTGGCGCGTGGATCGTAATTTTTATAAACGCGGTGACCAAAGCCCATTAAACGGAAAGAATCATTTTTATCTTTTGCTTTTTCGATATAACGAGGAATATGTTTAACGTCGCCAATTTCATGCAACATATTCAATACGGCCTCATTAGCACCGCCATGAGCGGGACCCCATAAAGTGGCAATACCCGCAGCGATGCAGGCAAAAGGATTGGCGCCTGAAGAACCCGCCATGCGCACCGTAGAGGTAGACGCATTTTGTTCGTGATCGGCATGGAGTATAAAGATCTTATCCATAGCGCGAGTCAACGTAGGCGAACTTTTCCATGGTTCTGCGGGTACGGAAAACATCATACGTAAAAAATCTGCGCTGTAATCCAAATCGTTTTGCGGATAAACAAAGGGCTGACCTATAGAATATTTATAACACATGGCAGCCAAAGTCGGCATTTTGGCAATTAGACGAAAGGCCGCTGTTTGCCTGTATTCCGGATTATGAATGTCTAAGGTATCGTGATAAAAAGAAGACAATGCACCGACCACGCCCATCATGATGGCCATAGGATGGGCGTCGCGTCTAAAGCCATTAAAAAAGGAGCGTATTTGTTCATGGATAAGCGTGTGTTCTTTGATATGGTCTACAAATATGGTTTTTTGCGTACGATTAGGCAATTCGCCATTTAAGAGTAGGTAACACGTTTCTAAATAGTCTGATTTTTCCGCCAATTGCTCTATAGGGTAGCCGCGATATAATAATTCGCCTTTGTCACCATCAATATAAGTGATAGTCGATGGGCAGGCTGCCGTTAAAGCAAACCCCGGGTCGTAGGTGAAATGGCCT